>NZ_JAIUKE010000440.1 GCF_020176795.1 Streptomyces sp. 8L | reverse complement strand
CCGGTCGAGCGCCTCCAGGCCGAGCGCGTACTCGCGCAGCGCCAGGGAGCGCTTGTGGCCGAGGGACCGCCCGCGCAGGCGCCGCAGATTCTCCGGACGCGTGTACTCGGGCCCGTAGATGATCCGCAGGTACTCCCGGCCCCTGACCTTCAGGCCCGGCTGGAGCAGCCGCCCCTTCCCGTCCCGCGCCAGCGCCTGAAGCGGCTTGACGACCATGCCCTCGCCGCCGCGCCCCGTCATCTCCAGCCACCAGTCGACACCCGCGCGCACCGACTCCTCGTCCCGCGTGTCGACCACCAGACGCCGTGTCGTCCGCAGCAGCCCGCTCGCGTCGTGCTCCACGAGCCGGTCCAGCCACGCGAGCTGCTCGTCGTGCGGTACGGAGGCGAGGCTGCGCCCCTCCACCGCCAGCAGCTGGAACGGCGCGAGGCGCACCCCCTCAAGACCGTCCGTCGGCCAGCAGTAGCGGCGGTACGCCTCCGTGAAGGCCGCGGCGTCCGCGGCGCGCTCACGCTGCGTGGCCGCCAGCGCCTCCACGTCGACGCCCCGCGCGAGCGCCGCCCCGATCGCCGAGGCCGCCGCGGGGAAGGCCGCGCCCGCTGCCGCGCCGACCGCCGCGTACTGGGAGCGCAGCAGCCCGGACGCCTTCAGCGACCACGGCAGCAACTCGGCGTCGAGCAGCAGCCAGCCCGTGCCGAACTCCTCCCACAACCCGGCCGCGGTGACGGCCTCCCGCAGCCGGCCCAGCACCTCCTCCGCCATGGCGGGGTCGTCGAAGAACGGCCGGCCGGTCCTCGTGTACACCGCGCCCGTCGGACCGTCGGCGCCGAACCGCTTCCGTATCGCGTCCGCGTCCCGGCCCACGAGGGCCACCGCGCGCGAGCCCATGTGCTTCTCCTCGCACACGACCCGCGCCACGCCCTCGTCGCGGTACTGCGCGAACGCCTCCGCCGGGTGTTCCAGCCAGTCCTCCGCGTGCGAGGTGGCGGTCGGTGCCATGGTGGGCGGCAGGTACATCAGCAGCCGCGGGTCGATCGCGAAGCGGCTCATCACCTCCAGCGCGGCGGCCGCGTTCTCCTCACGCACACCGATCCGTGCCAGGTGCCGGCACTCGACCACGCGCCGGCCGCTCACGTCCGCGAGGTCGAGCGGCCTGTCCTCCCCGCCGTCGGGCGCCCCTGCGGCCAGCGGCTTCGCCGGTTCGTACCAGACGCGCTCGGCCGGTACGCCGACGAGCTCGCGCTCCGGCCAGCGCAGCGCGGTCAGCCTGCCGCCGAACACCGCGCCGGTGTCGAGGCAGATGGTGTTGTTGATCCACGTCGCGTCCGGCACCGGGGTGTGGCCGTAGACGACGGCGGCGCGGCCCCGGTAGTCCTCGGCCCACGGGTAGCGCACGGGCAGCCCGAACTCGTCCGTCTCGCCGGTGGTGTCCCCGTACAGGGCGTGTGAGCGGACCCGGCCCGAGGTGCGCCCGTGGTACTTCTCCGGCAGGCCGGCGTGGCAGACGACGAGGTCGCCGCCGTCCAGCACGTAGTGGCTGACGAGGCCCTGGAGGAAGGTGCGCACCTCGGCCCTGAACGCGTCGTCCTCCTTCTCCAGCTGCCCGATGGTCTCCGCGAGGCCATGGGTGTGCTGCACCTTGGCGCCCTTGAACCAGCGGCCCAGCTTGTTCTCGTGGTTGCCCGGCACGCACAGCGCGGTGCCGCCCGCGACCATCCCCATGACGCGGCGCAGCACGCCCGGGCTGTCGGGGCCCCGGTCCACGAGGTCGCCGACGAACACGGCGGTGCGTCCCCCGGGGTGCACGCCGTCCTCGTAGCCGAGGGCGCCGAGCAGCGACTCCAGCTCGGCGGAGCAGCCGTGCACGTCGCCGATGATGTCGAACGGGCCCCTCAGGTGCGTCAGGTCGTTGTACCTGCGCTCCACCACGACCTCAGCGGAGTCGGCCTCCTCGACGCCGCGCAGGATGTGCACCTTGCGGAACCCCTCGCGCTCCAGGCCGCGCAGCGAGCGGTGCAGCTCGCGCCGGTGCCGCTGGATCACCCTGCGGGGCATTCCGGCCCGGTCGGGGCGGGCCGCGTTGCGCTTCGCGCACACCTCCTCCGGCATGTCGAGGACGATCGCGATGGGCAGGACGTCGTGCTCCCTGGCCAGCGCGACGAGCTGCTTGCGTGCCTCGGGCTGCACACTGGTGGCGTCCACGACGGTGCGGCGGCCTGCCGCGAGGCGTTTGCCCGCGATGTAGCGCAGGACCTCGAAGGCGTCCTTCGTCGCCGTCTGGTCGTTCTCGTCGTCGGCCACGAGGCCCCGGCAGAAGTCGGACGAGATGACCTCGGTGGGCTTGAAGTGGCGCCGCGCGAACGTGGACTTGCCGGACCCGGTCGCCCCGACGAGCACGACGAGGGACAGGTCCGTGACGGCGAGCCGCCGCCCGCCGCCCGCCGCGCCCTCCGGTGCGGCGGGCACCGCGGTGCTCTCGGCCCCGGTTGTGTCGCTGCTGCTCATGCTGCTTCTCCCGCCTCCTTCGCCGTCCTGGTGAACACCGCCATCTGGGTCGGCGGACCGACCTCGGGGTCGTCGGGTCCCACCGGGGTGAACGCCACGCCGTACCCGTGCCGGGCGCCGACGCGCTCCGCCCAGTCCCTGAACTCCGCCCTGCCCCACTCGAACCGGTGGTCCGCGTGGCGCACCGTGCCGGCCGGGAGGGACTCCCAGCGCACGTTGTACTCGGCGTTCGGTGTCGTGACGACGACCGTTCCCGGCCGGGCCGCACCGAAGACCGCGTAGGCGAGCGCCGGGAGCCGGGGCGGGTCGAGGTGTTCGATCACCTCGCTGAGCACCGCCGCGTCCTTCCCCTTGAGCCGCTTGTCGGTGTAGGTCAGCGCACCCTGGGTGAGGGTGACACGGGCCGCCTGACGCTCGCTCATGCGGTCGAGGCCCAGCACGCGCGCGGCGATGGCCAGTGCGCGTACGGACACGTCGACGCCGGTGACATGCGTGATGCCCGGCTCCTTCAACAACGCCTGCACCAGGCGCCCTTCACCGCATCCGAGGTCGAGCACGGTCCCAGCGCCCGCCGTGCGCAGCGCGCCGAGTATCGCGTCGCGCCGCTGCACCGCGAGGGGCGGCCGCTCGTCCTGCCGCTCCTTCTCCGGGGCCCGCTCCTCGGCCCGGGGCCGCGCCTCGGCCGCGGGCTGCGTCTCGACGTGTGGCCGGGTCCGGGACTGGGCCCGGGCCGCGGTCGCGGATGCCTCGGCCGGTGCCTCCGGCATCTCCGGTGCCTCCGGCATCTCCGGGGTCCCCGGCATCTCGGGTGCCTCCGATGCCTCCTGCGTCTCCGGCGTCTCCTCCACGGCGTTGTCGAGGGACTCCACCTCGATGTCGTCCACATCGGCCAGCCGCGCGAGTTCCAGCCGCTCGGTGGCCCGCTCGGCGAGCCGCCGACGCCGCGACAGGTACCGCAGGGCGATCAGCTGCCGCTCCGGGTGGTCCGCGAGCCAGCCCTCCCCCGCCCGCAGCAGCTTGTCGACCTCGTCGGGCGCCACCCAGTAGTGCTTCGCGCCGTCCAGCACCGGCAGCAGCACATACAGCTGGCGCAACGCGTCCGAGAGCCGCAGCTCGCCCTCCAGTGCGAGCTGGACGTACCGCGAGTCTCCCCACTCGGGGAACTGCTCGTCCAGCGCTACGGGCCCCGCCGTCACCGACGCCCACCCGAGCGGCTCGAACAACCGCTTCACCAGGTCGGCGCCACCGCTCGCGGACACCGCGGGCACCTCGATCCGAAGCGGTAGCGGGCTCGCCGCCCGCTCGGGCAGCGCCCGGCAGTCACCGCGCAGCGCCGTCCTGAACACCGAGCTCAGCGCCACCGCCAGCAGCGAGGAGGCCGCGTACGGGCGGTCGTTGACGTACTGCGCGAGCGCCAGGTCGGGCGAGGACTCGCGGCCCTTGGCGCGGCCCCGCTTGAGGAGCGCCGCGGGATCGACCTGGAGCAGCAGGGCAGCGCTGCACCGCTCGGCGGTCGCCTCGGGGTAGAAGACGTGCGCCGTGCCGTGGGCGGTGGAGAACGTCTGCGCGCGATCCGGGTGCTTGTGCAGCAGAAAGCTGAGATCGGTCGCGGGACGCTCGGGGGTGCCGGTGGTGGTGATCGTCAGAAACACCTGACCGAGTGTGCCCTCCGCCCTCCCTCATGAACAGCCGTTTTCCCGATGCCCGCCCGCCTCCGCGAGCCTCGCCGGCCGCGCCTTCCGCGCGCCGTGGCGGGCTGTACGTGCCCTGGAGCCGACCGCGGCGCGTCGTACGTGCCCCGGCCCGGCTCCGGCGCGGGCGAGTGGACGCGCCGACGGCCCGGCCGGGATCAGCGCGGCGCCGCCAGCGCCACGCCGATCCCGGCGACCGCCGCGGGTCCGACCCGGCAGCAGCCGCCCACCAGGCGCGCACCGGCCGCCTGCCACACCAGGACCCGCGACGGGTCGAAGGTGGCGGGCCCCCGGTGGCCGCGAGCCTCCGCGTCCCACCGCTCACCGCTGTTGGGGTAGACGACGACCGGCTTGCCCGTGAGCTCGGCGGCCATCGCCACGGCCCGGTCCGCGTCGGACGGCGCACAGCAGTTGACCCCCACGGCGACGACCTGGTCGTCGCCCGCCGCCAGGGCGAAGGCCTCGGCCAGCGGCTGGCCGGCCCGGGTCCGGCCGCCGGCCACGGTGTACGAGAGCCACACCGGCACCCCGCTGCCCCGCGCCGCCGCGAGGAGTGCCTCGGCCTCGTCGGTGTCCGGGACGGTCTCCAGCGCGAGGACGTCGGGCTCCGCGGCGGCGAGCGCCTCGATCCTCGGCCGGTGGAACCGGGTCAGCTCCTCCACCGTGCGCCCGTACCGCCCCCGGTACTCACTGCCGTCCGCGAGCATCGCGCCGTACGGTCCGACGGACGCGGCCACCCACACCTCGTCCCGCACGGTCTCGCCCGCGGCACGCGCCAGTTCCACGCTGCGTGCCAGCAGCCGCGCCGCCCGGGCGCGCCCGATGCCGCGGCGCGCGAACCCCTCGAAGCCGGCCTGATAGCTCGCGGTGATCAGTACCCGCGCGCCCGCCCGCACATAGGCGGCGTGGGCCGCCGTGATCTGCTCGGGGGCGTCGGCGAGCAGCCGGGCGGACCACAACTCGCCCGACAGGTCGGCCCCTTGGTCTGCGAGCTGGTTCGACAGCCCGCCGTCCAGGACGACGGTGCCCTCCGCGAGGGCCGCGGCGAGCGGTCGGACGGGCCGCATGCGTACCTCCTGTCGATCGGGACGGCGGGTGGGCGCGGGGGGGGGCGCCGGGGCCGGAGTCCCGTCCCGTCCGCGCCGGGGGCCCGGTCCAGGCCGGGGCCGGAGCCCCGTCCCGTCCGCGACGGGGGCCCGTTCCAGTCCGGGCCCGGGCCCGTTCCAGCCCGTTTCGGGCCGGGCCGGCCGGCTGGGCCCCGGAACCCGGCACCCGGAACCCGGCTGTCCCGGAGCGGCAGCCCCCCGGGCTCAGTCCAGCTGGGGCGCGACCTGGGACGCGATCAGCTCCAGCTGGTCCAGGTCCGTCAGGTCCATGGCCTGGAGGTAGAACCGGCGCGCCCCGACGGCCGCGTACCTGCCGATCTTGTCGACCACCTCGGCGGGCGAGCCCGCGAGACCGTTCTCCTTGAGTTCGTCCACCTCCCTGCCGAGGACGGCGGCCCTGCGGGCCACCTCCGCGTCGTCCCTGCCCACGCAGATCACCAGTGCGCTGGAGTACACGAGGTCGTCCGCGCTCCGCCCGGCGGCCTCGGCCGCCGCGCGCACCCGGCCGAACTGTGTCTCGGTCTGCGCGAGCGACCCGAACGGCAGGTTGAACTCGTCCGCGTAGCGCGCGGCGAGCCGCGGCGTGCGCTTCGCGCCGTGGCCCCCGATGATCACGGGAGGCTTCGCCTGGGCCGGCTTGGGGAGCGCGGGCGAGTCGGTCAGCGTGTAGTGCTCACCCTCGTAACTGAAGGTCTTGCCGGTTTCGGTGGCCCACAGCCCGGTCACCACGTCCAGTTGCTCCTCCAGCCGCGCGAAGCGGTTGTCGGGGAACGGGATGCCGTAGGCGGCGTGCTCCTCGGCGAACCAGCCCGCGCCGAGCCCCAGCTCCACCCTGCCCCCGGACATCTGGTCCACCTGCGCGACCTCGATGGCGAGGACGCCGGGCAGCCGGAACGTCGCCGCCGTCACCAGCGTGCCGAGCCGGACCCGCTTCGTCTCCCTCGCGAGGCCGGCGAGCGTGATCCAGGCGTCCGTGGGCCCCGGCAGGCCGTCGGCCTCGCCCATGCGGAGATAGTGGTCAGAGCGGAAAAAGGCATCAAATCCGAGGTCCTCGGTCGCCTTGGCGACACGGAGAAGGGTGTCGTAGGTGGCGCCCTGCTGGGGTTCGGTGAAGATTCGAAGATCCATGCCCTCCATCCTGCACCTTCCGTGCCACACCTCCGCCCCGCACACCGCCGGACCCACGCCTTCCGCCGCGCGCACCGTCCGCCCAGCGCCCTCCGCCCCTGACAGCCCCGCGGCTGCGCGCGCCCGCGTCCCCGCGGCAGCGCGCGCCCGCGTCCCCGCGCCGAGCAGCCTCCGTCCGCCACCACGACCCCGGCGTCTCCCGCACTCCTGCCGCCGTCAGCGGGCCCCGGAGCCCCCGCCGGGCGGTCCCGGGCCCTCCCGCTTCCGCACCTCGGGCAGCCGCAACAGCGCCGCGACCCGGTCCCCGGAGTCGGCCGCAGCGTCGATCGCCTCCATGCACTGCCAGTAGACCCAGGCGTCGTCCGCGACCGTGGCGACGACGACGAGCGCCGCTCCGAATCTCCTCAAGCAGTGTGCCCAGTGCGCTCAGCGCCGCCCACGCGTCCAGCGGGCCCGTCAGCGCCGCGGCCCTGATCCCGCCCGCGGCACGCACCGCGGGATGGTCGGCGGGCCCGCGCCCCCGCTCGCCCGCCTCCGCCAGCTCCCTCGCGGCCGACCGGGCCGGACGCGGCAGCACTGCCGCCAGCCGGTCCCCGACCGCCTGGGCCAGAGCCTGTGCCTGCCATGCCTCCGCGACCACCTCCGCGGTGCTGCCACTCACCGCCAGCGCGTCCCTGCCTGCCTCTGCGATCCGTACCGCGTCCATGTCCCCGCCCCTCCGCCGTGCTCCCTCGCGGGCGCCCGGTCCGCCCACCGTCGCACCCGTCCGCTGTCCCCGCATCACCCAGAGTGACGGAAGGCGGGGACGGGCGACAGGGGGATGCGGCGAGCTGTGGACAGAAAGGGGATTGTGCACAACTCCGCCACTCCGAAGAGTGATACGGGCGATCCACGCCGGGCCGGCACCGGACCCGGTACCGAGGCGTCGCCGGGCCCGCACCGAGCGGACAAGGCGGCGGACCGGTTACGGCGGTGGACGGCGGCGGACCGGTTACGGCAGTGGACCCGCGACGGCCGTGCACCGGCGGACAGCGCCGGACCCCGGAACAACCATGGACTCAGAGCAGCCGTCGGCTGGGAACAGCCCCGGACTCGGAAGCGGACTCGGAACAGCCCCGGACTCGGGACTGCCGTGGGCTCAGCGCGCGGCGGGCGGGAACCGCGTCTCGTTGCGCTCGATCTTCGCGGCGAGCGCCGCCAGCGGATCGATCCCCAGCACCGCGCAGAACTGGAGCAGGTACGAGAGCACGTCGGCCACCTCGTCCTCGACCCGGTGCGCGTCCCCCGGGTCCGCCATGATCCCTGCCGACTGCTCCGGCGTCAGCCACTGGAAGATCTCCAGCAGTTCGGACGCCTCCACGCTCAACGCCGCGACGAGGTTCTTCGGCGTGTGGTACTGCTCCCAGTCCCGCGCGGCGGCGAACTCCATCAGCCTGCGCTGCAACTCCGGCACGCCCGGGCCGCCCCGCCGGTTCACTCATGTCGCTCCCCCGCGCGCCCCCGTCCGTCACGTGCCGGGCACCGCCGCGGCGGGCGTCCCCTCGACCTCCGTGCCGATCGGCGCGAGCAGGAAGACGTTCCTGTCCACCCGGTGCATGCCGCTCCCCAGGCCGAAAACCACCCCACTGCTGAAGTCCAGTATCCGTTTGGCGACGTCGGTGTCGGCGGCCGTGAGGTCCAGCAGCACCGGGATCTGCGCGATCAGGAGTTCCGCGACCTCCCTGGCGTCCGCGAAGACCTGCACCCGCAGGACCACGAAGCGCCGCTGCTCCTCCGTCATCTCCTGGGGGACGGTGCGGTGGTCGACCCTCGACGGCCACATGTCGCGGTTGCGCAGTGGTACGACCTGGGCCAGGCCCTCCCACTGCTCGTCGGTGACGTCGTACTCGTCGTACCTGTTCACCGAATCCCCCCGCCCGTGTGATGTGTGTGCATCAGGCCATCCTCTCGCGTCTCACCCGTTCAGCCCATCAGCGACACGGTCCGCACCGGTGCGCAGGTGGTCGGTGCCCGACCGGACGGCCCAGGCGAAGACGGCCACCGAGACCACGGCGACCGTCACCGAGTCGTAGGGCGCGCGCAGGGTGTCCGTACCGCCGAAGGAACCGAGCCACGACAGCAGGGTGAGCGCGGCGAGGTGGCAGACCAGCCAGGCTCCGTGGCGCAGTTCGAGCCGGCGCGGGAGCGCGTCGGCGGCCCGCCGCAGCATCAGGAACAGCGGCAGGCCGAACAGGACGAGCGGGAGCGCGAGGCGCAGGCTGTGCCATCCCGACCAGAAGACGAACTCGCTCGCGACGGCGAAGCTGACCGGCGCGATCCACCGCATCCCCGGCAGCCGGCCGTCCGGCGGTTCGGCGCCGCGCTCCCGGTCGTGCGCGCGGAACGCGGCGACCGCGACGGCCGAGGCCGCGTAGATCAGCAGGTACATGTCGCCCATCACGCTCACGATGCTCTGCCAGCCGCCGAACGGCAGCAGGAAGACCACGATCACCCCGAGGTTGAGCACGAGGGCCCGGCGCGCCGCCCCGGAGCGCGGGTTGATCCGCATGAAGAAGCGGGGCAGCAGGCCGTTCTTCGCCAGGGCGTACGTGTGCCGGGCGTCGATGGCCACGCCGACGTACGCGGAGCCGCCGGGCGAGATCACGGCGTCCGCGTACAGCAGGGTGGCCAGCCATTGCAGGTTGAGCAGCAGCGCCAGCTGCCCGAACGGCGAGTCGAAGCTGACGCCCCGCCAGCCGTGCGCGAGGTTCCCGTCCGGCACGGTGAACAGGAAGGCGAGCTGGAGCAGGAGGTAGACGACGACCGCGAGACCGATGCCGGTCAGCACGGCGGCCGGCACCGTGCGGCGCGGGGTGCGCGCCTCGCCGGAGAAGTCCAGCGGCGCCTGGAAGCCGTTGACGGAGTAAACGATGCCGCCGCCCGCGAGGGCGGTGAGGCAGGCGGCGTAGCCGTACGGGGCGAACCCCCCGTGGGCCGCGTCGGTGAGCCGGCCCGCGTGCGTGCCGGACAGGAACAGCGCGACGACGGTGACCAGCGGGATGATCACCTTGAGCAGCGACACCAGGTTGTTCAGGCGGGCGAACATCCGCACGGCGAACCAGTTCAGCGCCGTGAGCAGCACGCTCAGTCCGCCGGCGAGCGCGAGGCCCGGCCAGGTCAGCGAGCCGCCGCGGAAGATGCCCGGCACGTAGTGCGCCGCGTACTGCATGATCGCGCTGATCTCGGCCGCCGTGCCGCCCACCGACAGCAGCACCGACCAGCCGATCATGGTGCCGACGAGCCGTCCGCTCGCGTACAGCGGCCAGCGCGCGGTGCCGCCGCCCTCGGGCCGCGTCGCGCCGAGCTCGACCATCACGAGCGCGACGAGTGCGCACAGTGCGCCGGCCGCGACCCACGACAGGAGCGCCGCGGGACCGGCGGTCTGCGCCGCGAACATGGCGGCGAACAGCCAGCCGGAACCGAGGATGTTGGAGAAGCCGATCGAGGTCAGGCCCCAGAAGCCGAGGTCGCGCTTGAGCCGGTGCTCCTGCGACAGCGCGAGCGGGACAGCGGGGCCGGGTCCCTCCTGCGGGGGTGCTGGAGGCGGCGACGGCGGTGGCGGTGGCTTCGGCGGCACGGGCCTTGTCCCCTCGTACGGTTCCTGCGGCGATCCGTCCCGGCCCCTGGCGGGCGGTTTGCGGACGGGGCTGACGGCTGGTCTGAGGAACAGAGCGTGCCCAGCCTGGCACGGCCCACGCCTGCGACGGGAGGGGCACGTCGCCGGGGGCCGCCGGGACGCGTCCCGCTCCCCAGCCCGGTTCGCCCGCCGCTTCCCGCCCCTATCTCTCCCGGCCACGGCGT
>NZ_JAIUKE010000439.1 GCF_020176795.1 Streptomyces sp. 8L | reverse complement strand
GGCCGCCGCCCCGACTGACTGCGGCGGCGGCCCTCACCGCGGCGGACGCGCTGGCACTCTTCGCCACCGGCGTCTACCTGCTGGTGGCCGGATTCGCCGGGAAGCCGGACGACCCCGGCCAGGCCGAGGCGCTCGGCGCGACCGTGATCGTCATCGGGATTCTGCCGCTGGCCGCGGCCAGGGGCCTGCTCGCCCGGCGCGGGGGGGGGCGCGGGCCCGCCCAGGGGACCCCCCGACAAGCGCGGCCCGGGGGGGGGCCCCCGGGGGGGGGGGGGGGCGGGGGGGGGGCCCCGGGGGGGGGGGGGGGCCGGGCTATAACCGGGCCGGGGGGGGGCCCCCCCCCCCCCCCCCGCCGCGGGCCCCCCCCCCCGCCCCGGCCCCCCCCCCGGGGGGGGGGGCGCCGCCCCCCCGCCATGATCACGCACATCATCGCGCTCCCGGTCGCGTACGCCCTGATGAGCTCGGGCGGCTCGCTCGTGCCCGCGGGCATCGCGGTGGCGGCGGTCGCGATCGCCGGCCTGGTCCTCCTGATCAGCGCGGCGACGACGCGGGCCCTGGGCATCCGCCCGCCGGGCACCCGCGAACAGGGCTGACAGCAGGCCCCGGGACGCCGCAGGGGCGCGTGCCGCCCCGTGGCCTCGTACAAGTGACACCGGACCGGCGCGCTGCCGTACAGGTGCAGCCCGTCGCGGTGGGCGGGCCCGGACGGACGAGCGGCGCGGTCCCGTGCCGGGAGCCGCGCCGTCCTGCCGCGCCGTACCCGGCGCCGCTTCCGCTACTCCTCGACCAGCAGGCGTTCCCGCAGCTGTGCCAAGGTCCGCGCCAGCAGCCGCGACACGTGCATCTGCGAGATGCCGACCTCCTGCGCGATCTGTGACTGCGTCATGTTCCCGAAGAAGCGGAGGAGCAGAATCCGCTTCTCTCTCGGCGGCAGATCCTCCAGCAGCGGCTTCAGCGACTCCCGGTACTCCACCCCCTCGAGCGCCTCGTCCTCCGCGCCGAGCGTGTCCGCCACGGCCGGTGACTCGTCGTCCGTGTCGGGGACGTCCAGCGACAGCGTGGAGTAGGCGTTCGCCGACTCCAGGCCCTCCAGAACCTCTTCCTCGGAGATCCCCAGCCGCTCCGCCAGCTCGTGGACCGTGGGGGAGCGCCCGTGCTGCTGCGACAGCTCCGCCGTCGCCGTCGTCAGCGAGAGCCGCAGCTCCTGGAGCCTGCGCGGCACCCGCACCGCCCAGCCCTTGTCCCGGAAGTGCCGCTTGATCTCGCCGACGACGGTGGGGGTCGCGTACGTAGAGAACTCCACGCCGCGGTCCGGGTCGAACCGGTCCACCGACTTGATCAGCCCGATGGTCGCGACCTGGGTCAGGTCGTCCAGCGGCTCGCCGCGGTTGCGGAAGCGCCGCGCCAGGTGCTCCACCAGCGGCAGGTGCATCCGGACGAGCCGGTTGCGCAGATCCGCGCGCTCCGCGGAGCCGTCGGGCAGCGCGCGCAACTCGATGAAGAGCGCCCGCGCGCCCCCGCGGTCGTGCGCGTCGGCCGGATCGGCCGCGTCCGCCGCCCGGTGCGCGTGCTCCAGGTGCTCCGCGGCCTCGGCGGCCACGGCCGCGTCGTCGGAACCCGCCTGCGCGGCCGGCTCCGACCGCCCGGTCCTGGGGGACTGCCCGGCCTTCCCGTCGCGCTGCGGGTCCTCGTGATCCTCGTTGTTCTCGTTGTTCTCGTCCTGCTTCTCGCTCATCCCGGCCGCCCGCTCTGCCCGCACCTGCTCCCCCGTGGCCCCACGGCCGTCAGATCCGTCCTCGGGATGGGGACGGGCCTGCTGCTCGGGTATGCCCACGGACACGGACCGCCCCGCGGGGCCCGGGCGCTCGCCCGGCCGTGCCGCGTGTCCCCCCGCGCCGTCGCCGACGGCACGCCCCTCGTCACGCACCGGCCCCTCCCCGTCGCTCACGCCGGGCCCGGCCCCGCGCCGCGCTGTTTGTACAGGCTGATGGAGACCGTACGGTCGTCCGCCACCGAGGAGTCGACCTTGCCGGCCAGTGCCGAGAGCACCGTCCAGGCGAAGGTGTCACGCTCCGGCGCGCGGCCGTCGGTGGTGGGCGCGGCGACCGTCACTTCGAGGGAGTCGTCGATCAGCCGGAAGACGCAGCTGAGGACGGAACCGGGCACGGCCTGCTGGAGCAGGATCGCGCACGCCTCGTCCACGGCGATGCGAAGGTCCTCGATCTCGTCGAGGGTGAAGTCCAAGCGCGCCGCGAGACCGGCCGTGGCCGTACGCAGCACGGACAGGTAGGCACCCGCAGCGGGCAACCGGACTTCCACGAAGTCCTGGGTCCCGGGCTCGCCTGCGATCTGGGACACCCTCACCTCCAAGGTGGCACAAGCTTTTCGGGGCTCCGTGACGCCAGTCGCGTCAGGGGCCACGCGGTACGTGGGTCGTACGCGCCGGCCTGGACTGGCGACGCTACCGCGCTCCATAGTGCCCTGTCGCAGGGCCCCCGTCCGACCGGCGTCACTCATGGTAGGGCCTTGAGTACGCAAAGTGTCCGGGGTGTGCGACGCTCAAATGGGAACGTCCGGCGGACCGTTGACGTACCCACCGCGCACGCCGTCGAACCGCCCCAGGTCCCGGAGATCGTTTCGGGCCGCGCGACGTCCCGCCGGGGCGATCCCCGAAGGCCCGCCGCGTGCCTGGCAGCGAGGGCGTCCGGCGCGTCGCGTACGGTCCCGTGAGGGCTCAGGGGTTCGCGCACCGCCGCGCGAGGACGCGTGGGGGCAGCGAGGTGGCGGGCCGCGTGGCGACGGGCCGTGGAGGCCGTGTGCCGGCGGGCGCCGTCAGACGATCGATCCGTCGACATAGCACCACCGCCAGCCCTCGCCCGGCTCGATCGACCGCATCACCGCGTGCCCGGTGTCCTTGAAGTGCCGCGTCGCGTGCCGGTGCGGGGACGAGTCGCAGCACCCGACGAGACCGCACACCAGGCACATCCGCAGCTGTACCGGGTGGCTTCCGGCCGCCAGGCACTCCTGGCACGTGTCGCTCAGCGGGGCGGGCTCGGGGCGCGGCAGTTCCGCGAGGTGGGTGCACTCACTCATGATGGCCAGGTTACGACGGGTGTTGAGGAGCCGGAATGGACGTATTGGCGCTGGTCGCGCTCGTGGCAGGAAGCGCGGCGATCGCGGGGGCGGCGCGCAGGACATCCGTGCCGGCGCCGCTGCTGCTCGTGGCGGCGGGACTGGTCGCCGCGTACGTGCCGGGGATTCCGGACTACACCCTCGACCCGCATGTGGTGCTGCCGCTGATCCTGCCGCCGCTCCTGTACACCTCCGCCGTCGACGCCTCGTACCTCGACCTGCGCGCCAACGCCCGCCCCGTGGCGCTGCTGTCCGTCGGCTACGTGCTGTTCGCGACGCTCGCGGTGGGGTACCTGGCCTACCTGCTCGTCCCCGACCTGCCGCTGACCGCCGCACTCGTCCTCGGTGCGGTGATCGCGCCGCCCGACGCGGTCGCGGCCACCGCGATCGCCCGCAGGCTGGGGCTCCCGCACCGGATCACCACGATCCTCCAGGGCGAGTCGCTGGTGAACGACGCGACGGCCATCACCGCGTGCAAGGTGGCACTCGGCGCGGCGGTGGGGACGGGCGCCAGCTGGGGCGGCGGGCTGCGGGAGTTCCTGCTCGCGGCCGTGGGCGGTGTGATCGTCGGCCTGGTGCTGATGGTGCCGCTGCACTGGCTGCGCACCCACCTGCGCGAGGCGCTGCTCCAGAACACGCTGTCGCTGCTCATCCCGTTCGTCGCGTACGCGCTGGCCGAGCAGTTCGAGGCGTCCGGTGTGCTCGCGGTCGTCGTCGTCGCGCTCTACCTGGGACACCACAACACCCAGGTCGACTTCGCGACCCGGCTCCAGGAGCACGCGGTGTGGAAGATGATCGCGTTCGTCCTGGAGTCCGCGGTGTTCGCGCTGATCGGACTCCAGGTGCCGTTCGTCCTGCGGGGCCTCGGGGAGTACGGCGTCGGCGAGGCGTGCCTCTTCGCCGTCGGCGTGTTCGTCGTGGTCGTCCTCGCGCGCTTCGTCTGGGTCTATCCGGCGACCTTCGTGCCGCGCCTGCTGTCCGAGCGCATCAGACGCAGGGAGCCCGACACCAACTGGAAGGCGCCGCTGATCGTCGGCTGGGCCGGCATGCGCGGCGTGGTCTCGATGGCGATCGCCTTCTCGATCCCCGAGACGACGCACGACGGCAGCCCCTTCCCCGGCCGCAACCTGGTGCTGTTCCTGACCTTCACCACCGTGATCGGCACGCTCGTCGTGCAGGGGCTCACGCTGCCGCCGCTGATCCGCCTGCTGCGGCTGCCCACGCGTGACGTGCAGACCGAGACGCTCGCCGAGGCACAGGCGCAGAACGAGGCGTCGCGGGCCGCGGAGCGGCGCCTGAACGAGCTGCTTGCGGACGAGCGCAACGCGCTGCCCAAGCCGCTCGCCGACCGTCTGCGCACCGTCCTCGAACGGCGCAGGAACTCCGTGTGGGAGCGGCTCGGCGGCGTCAACGAGGCGACCGGCGAGTCGGCCGACGCCACGTACTCCAGGCTCTCCCGCGAGGTCATCGAGACGGAGCGGTCGGTCTTCGTCCGGCTCCGCGACCAGCGCGGCATCGACGACGAGATGATGCGCACCCTGCTGCGCAGGCTCGACCTGGAGGAGGCGGCGGCGTACCGGGAGGAAGGCGGCGACTGAGGCCGGGGACGCCCGCCTGCACGGACCGCTGGTGCGGACGGCTTGTACAGGCTGCTGGTGCGGCCTGTACGGACCTTGTGCGGGCGGCCTGTATGGACGGCTCGTGCGGCGGGCCGGCTGACGGGCTCGGCCGTGCGGCGGGCCGGCTGCCGGGCTCGGCGCGCGCGTGGGGGCCGGTCCGGGGCGAGCCCGCCGGTGCGCGCTCAGGCCGGGTCCGCCGGCCCCGTGATCACCGCGGCGACCGTCGTGCCCGGCGCGAACTCGCCCGCGCTCACCATCGCCGTGAGTCCATAAAGCAGTTTGGCGACATATATATGCTCCAGGCGGAGCCCGTGCTCCCGCTCGAAGCCGTCGGCGAACGCGGTGAGACCGGGGCCGGTACGCCCGAAGCCGCCACCGTGGAAGCGGTCGTCCACGCGCCAGTCGCCGCGTGTCCCGCCGAACGCGGCGTGCTGGAGCCCGCGCACCTCCTCCGTGAGGAAGCCGCCCCGCAGGACCGCGACGCCGAGCGCCCGCTGGCCCGGGCCGAGGCCCGCGGCGAGGCCGGCGAGCGTGCCGCCCGTACCGCAGGCGACCGCGACGACGTCGGCGGCTCCGCGCAGCTCCTCCCCGAGGTCCGCGCAGCCGCGCACGGCCTCGGCGTTGCTGCCGCCCTCCGGGATCACCCAGGCCGAGCCGGGGGAGCTCCCGGTGCCCGTGAGGGCGTCCTCGACGAGTGCGGCGAGCACGCCGGGGTCCGCCTTGCGCCGGTAGGCGGCGCGGTCCACGAAGCGCAGCCGCATGCCGTCCGCGGCGCAGCGGGCGAGCGAGGGGTTGAGCGGGCGGTCCGCCAGCTCGTCGCCGCGTACGACGCCGACGGTCGCGAGCCCGAGCAGCCGGCCGGCCGCCGCGGTGGCGCGCAGGTGGTTGGAGTGCGCGCCGCCGAAGGTGACGAGGGTGTCCGCGCCCGCGGCACGGGCCGCGGACAGGTTCGGCACGAGCTTGCGCCACTTGTTGCCCGGCACTTCCGAGTGGATCAAGTCGTCGCGCTTGAGCAGAAGGCGTACGCCAGATGCGTCGAACTGTCTGTTCGCCACCGGCTGGAGGGGCGAGGGGAGCCGGGGCCTGAGCCCGTGCGGGTGGGGCCCGTGGGCGGACCGGTCGATCGGTGTCACCTCGGCATTGTCCGTCCCGGGGCGTGCGCCGTGACGGGCGGGGACGGCGACGGGACCGGGGCGGACGCGGGTGCGGGACCGGGGCGGACGCCGGCCGCGCGCGGTGCTCGCGGCCCCGCCCCCGCGGGGGCCCCCCCCCCGGGGGGGGGCCGGGGGGGGGGGGGGGGGGGGGGGGGGGGGGGGGGGGGCGCGGGGCGCGCGCGGGGCGCGCGGCCCCGCCTCCGCGCCGCCCACCGCGGCGGGGACCGCCGGGCGGGCGGCGGAGGCCGGTGCGATTCCCGTGCGACGCACGGTTCACTCCCACTCGTTTGTGTAGTGGTGCGGACACCGACGGTGCTGAAACGCTTTGCCCCGCAGGTCGGTACATGATCGAAGGGGAGTCTTCATGTCGGTTGCTGATGAGGTCCGTACGGAACAGTCGGCGCCCCAGCAGAGCCTGGGCACGGCCGCCGCGCGGAACCTGGCGACCACCACCAAGTCGGTCCCGCAGATGCAGGAGATCACCTCCCGGTGGCTGCTGCGGATGCTGCCGTGGGTCCAGGTGCAGGGCGGCACCTACCGGGTCAACCGCCGCCTGAGCTATGCCGTGGGGGACGGACGGATCACCTTCGTCCAGACCGGGGACCGGGTGTCGGTCATCCCGGCGGAGCTGGGAGAGCTGCCCGCACTGCGCGACTACGAGGACGAGGAGGCCCTCACCGAGCTGGCCAACCGCTGCGAGCAGCACGAGTTCCAGCCCGGCCAGGCGCTGGTCACGCGGGGCGACGCGGCGGACCGCGTCTTCCTGCTCGCGCACGGCAGGGTCGAGAAGATGGGGGAGGGCCCGTACGGGGAGGAGGCCGTCCTCGAAGTCCTCGCGGACGGCGCGTACTTCGGCGAGCAGGCCCTGCTCGACGGCGGCGCCACCTGGGACTACACCGCGCGGGCCGCCACCGCGTGCACGGTGCTGGTGCTCACCCGCCGCGACGTGCTGAACCTCGCGGAGCGCGCCGACTCCCTCGGCGCCCATCTGCGGACGCGGATCTCGCTGCCGCACCAGCGCACCAACCCGTACGGCGAGGCCGCGATCGACCTGTCGGCCGGCCATGTCGGCGAGGCCGTCGTGCCGCACACCTTCGTGGACTACGAGGGCGCGCCGCGCGAATACGAGCTGAGCGTCGCGCAGACCGTCCTGAAGGTCCACAGCCGGGTCGCCGACCTCTACAACCAGCCGATGAACCAGACCGAGCAGCAGTTGCGGCTGACGGTCGAGGCGCTGCGCGAGCGGCAGGAGCACGAGCTGGTCAACAACCGCGAGTTCGGCCTGCTGCACAACTGCGACTACGGCCAGCGGCTCCAGCCGCACGACGGTGTGCCGAGCCCCGACGACATGGACGAGCTGCTGTCCCGCAGGCGCGGCTCGAAGATGTTCCTCGCGCACCCGAAGGCCATCGCCGCGTTCGGCCGCGAGTGCAACCGGCGCGGGCTCGTGCCGGAGAGCGTCGAGGTCGCGGGCCACCACGTGCCCGCCTGGCGCGGTGTGCCGATCTTCCCGTCCAACAAGATCCCGGTCTCGGACGCGCGGACGACGTCCATCATCTGCATGCGTACCGGCGAGCAGGAGCAGGGCGTCATCGGCCTCCAGCAGGCCGGCATCCCGGACGAGATCGAGCCGAGCCTCTCGGTGCGCTTCATGGGCATCAACGAGCAGGCGATCATCTCGTACCTCGTCACGGCCTACTACTCGGCGGCCGTCCTCGTGCCCGACGCCCTCGGCGTCCTGGAGAACGTGGAGGTGAGCCGCTGGCGGTGAGGTGACCGCCACGGGGCGGGACCGGCCGCGCCGCAGGCGCCCTGCGGCCGGCCCGCCCCGGCGCAGCCCGGCCGCCTCCGCGGCCCGGCCGGGCCGCTCCACGCGGCCCACCGCCACCGCCCGACGCGCACGCGGCGCCACGGCACCGCACGCACGCACGCACCAGGAAGCAGCAACCATGACCACGACCAGCCCGGACGCCACCACAGGCGGCCACGAGGCGGTGGCGCTCCTTGAGCGTGCCCGGGGCATCGTCGACCCCGGACTGCGCTCCGCCGTGGCGTCGTTGCCCGAGCCCATACGCGGGGTCGCCCAGTACCACTTCGGATGGCAGGACGCCCAGGGGCGGCCTGCTCGGGGAGGCGCGGGCAAGGCCATCAGGCCCGCGCTCGTCCTCGCCGCCGCCCGCGCGCTCGGCGCCGACCCGCTCGTCGCCGTGCGGCCCGCCGTCGCGGTCGAGCTCACGCACAACTTCACACTGCTGCACGACGACGTCATCGACGAGGACCCGACCCGCCGCCACCGCGCCACCGCCTGGACGGTCTTCGGCGTCCCCGACGCGATCATCACCGGCGACGCGATGATGTCACTCGCCGCCAGAGTGCTCGCGGAGGACCGGCACCCCGCCTCGGCCGCCGCCGTGGCACGCCTCTCGGACTGCGTGATCGAGCTGTGCGCGGGCCAGCAGACCGACTGCGCCTTCGAGGGTCGCGCGCCCGAAGCCGTCACGGTGGACGAGGTGCTCGTCATGGCGACCGCCAAGACCGGTGCGCTGCTCGGCAGTTCGTGCGCGCTCGGCGCTCTGTACGCGGGCGCGGACGACGAAGCGGTGTCGGCGCTCGACGCCTTCGGCCGGCAGGCCGGCCTCGCCTTCCAGCTGATCGACGACCTGATCGGCATCTGGGGCGACCCCGCGCAGACCGGCAAACCCGCGGGCGCGGACCTGGCAGCCCACAAGAAGTCCCTCCCGGTCGTCGCCGCTCTCGCCTCCGGCACCGAAGCCGCCCAGGAGCTGGCGGAGTTGTACCGGCATCCGATGGACGACGACGCGGTCCGCCGCGCCGCCGCGGCCGTCGAGCGCGCAGGCGGGCGCGCGTGGGCCCAGCTCCAGGCCGGTGACCGCATGTCCCGTGCGGTGCACGAACTCTCCCGCGCCGTCCCGGATCTGGCCGCCGCGGGCGACCTGCTGGCCCTGGCCGAGTTCGTCACACGCCGCACCCGCTGAGGGGCCGCCCACAGGGCCGCGCAGGACATCGATCGGGCAGGGCGGCCATGGCCGGTGCCGACACCGGTGGGTGGGCCCTCGACAGCACCGTGAGGGCCCACCGCGGTGCCCCTGCGGTGCACCCGTTGCACGCCTGCGGTGCCCCTCCCGGGCACCCGTCGCGGCCCTGTTGTGCCCCTGCGGTGCCCCTGACGGGCACCACACCGGGCCTTCGTCGCTCGCGGCCCCGGCCCGGCCGACTCCCCTTCCCCCGGGCGTCGTTCGGTGCCCCGACCGGCGGGGGAAGATCTCCTACCGCTACAGTCCGCGCCATGACAGCGGAGTCGAGCGACACATGGGCGGGTTGGTACAGAGACCCCAGGGGTGCCGAAGCCATCACATTTCTCTCCGGCGGCGGGCGGATACGCACCGAGGTCCGGGGAGCCGCGTACGAGGGCGCGGATTTCGCGGCCCTGGAGCCGGTGGACGGCGGACCGGGACTCGCCGGGTGCGTCATGGAGTGGGACATGCCCCTGCCCATGGTGGCCCCCGGGAAGACCCAACAGGCCACGCTGAGCTGTCTTCTGACGCTCAGTGACAAGGGCCCGGAACTCTCCCTCACACTGCACTGGGCCGGCGCCGCCTTCGCGTCGGGCATCGCGGGCGGCGACTTCGAGGAGGCCCTCGGCCGCATCCGGCGCCAGCTGCCCGGCGACACCGAACTGGGCGGACGCCCGCTGGTAGGAGCCTGACGGTACGTCAGGCCACTAGTCAGTCAGTGAGTCAGCCAGTGATCAGGGCCTGACAGTACGTCAGGCCGGAAAAACGCGACGGGCCGTCACCCCGGCCCGTCCCACGCCGCCGTGGTGTGAGAGCGAGGCCACCGAGACCCCGGCCGACGGAACCGGCCGGGACGCTCCCGGCCGGATCGCCTCTCGGCCGGCGCCCGCACCGGACTCAGAGGACGCCCGCGGGGCCGTCGTCGTAGACCACGTACGCCTCTTCGACGTCCACCGCCCGCAGCCCGGCATCGGCGAGGCCGCCCAACAGCCCCTCAAGTCGGAGCCGTGCGCCCTGGCGCCCCACGTCCCGCGCACACTGCACGAGCACCCGCTCCTGCACACCGCGCACGGGCACCGTGCGTACCCGGCGTGACAGGCGGGCCGTGTGCCGGCCCGCGACGGCGGAGAGCCGACGGGTGTCGTAGGGAAGGGGCAGCCGCACCGCCACCCGGTGCTCGAACCGGCGGAACGGCGTCACCGCGGCCTCCGCGTCGGTCACCGGCACGCCGTCGTTCCAGGTCGCGGCCTCGATCCGGGTCCGCGCGACCCGGAAGCCGTCCGCCCCGAGCCGTGCCGCCCACTCGCCCGCGCTCAGACGCTGCCCCGCGAGGTCCCCCGTGCACTCCCGCACCAGGGTCGGCCGCCTCGGCGTGCGCCCCCGGTCGAGCAGGCCGCCCTCGACGCCGAACCCCCACTGCCGGGCCCACCC
>NZ_JAIUKE010000438.1 GCF_020176795.1 Streptomyces sp. 8L | reverse complement strand
CCGTCCCGGGTGACGGTCACGTCCGAGGTAGCGACGCGGCCAGAACCACGCAGGCGAAGGCAAGGGCGAAGACCGAGCCACGCAGCACGTTGGTCCGCGGCTGCCACCAACGCCGTCTCCGCGCCGGCTTCTGGGCAGCGCCGCAGATTCGCACGACAGTGATCAGTTTCTGGACTGCCTCGGCCTGCCTGATGAGATGAATGCGACTTGGCATGTGGCCATCGGGGAGGCTGCCGGAGCAGAGATGTTGCGCATGGAGCAGGGTCGCCTCGCCCGGAGGCGTCACGTTTCCGAGCCGGCTGACGTGCTCTCGCAGCCGTACCGCGAGATCCGCCACGTCGGCGGCAGTCTCGGGCAGCGGCGAGTCCTCGCCCAGCACGAGCATCACGGTCTCCGTCGCGGAGGCCGTCTGGTCTCGCTTCGGGCTCGGCTCACCCAGGACGTGGTTTCTGCGGTCCTGACCACTACGTCGGCGGGACGCCCGGCGAGGGACCAGCCAGAGAGACATGGCACAACTCCAATGTGGATCAGCCCAACTTGAGCCGCGAAATTCGTGCACCGCAGTCGATTGACGTGCAAAGTGAGTGACCCGGCCGCTACGTTGAGCGAACCGCAACTCTCCGCCGTGGGGTATGCCTGCGCGGTCGTCAAGGCGGTCAGCCGAAGCAACCACGCTCCCCCTCTCCCCTCGGCGCCCACGTCCCTGCCAGCGGATTCCCCTGCCCCGCGCTCCTGCACGGCATCGACCTCATGGCGGTGGCGCTGTGTGGGGGATGACATGGGGGTCTCCATCCGAGCCGGGAGTGGACCGCCGCTCATCGCAAGGCGAAGGTTCACCGGGAGAGTCGGAGCCTGGGTATGAGGTACCACCTGAGCACAGGCGGTGGTGGCTGTTCTCCGTGGCGTGACTACCCTCCTCCATGCGACAGTTGCAATGCAACCTCAAGTGAAGAATTCAGATGCGTTGGCATATGCCGTTGAAGCTGGAGCTTTGCAAGGAAGACTCCAGGTGCCAGACTCAGGGCTCGAACCCGAATCCAAGGGACTCTCGGTCAAGTTGGGGGAACTCCCCGCCAGTCTGAGAGGACTCTCGACTGATCACGCCGGACTCCGGGTAGGCCGGGTGGACTCGCAGAAGCAGGAGGCAAGGACTTGGCGGCCCCCACAGGACCCACCGTCAGGCGCGTGCAGCTCGGCCGAGAGCTGGAGCGGCTGCGCAAGCAGGCCGGCATCACAAAGCCGAAGGATGCCGTCAAAGGGCTCGACGTATCTGAGTCCCAGCTGTACAGGGTCGAGCGCGGCACCTCGGCCTTTCGTAAGGCTGCAGATCTCGTCGCGCTGCTTAAGCGATACGGCATCACCAAGCCAGACGATGTGGATTTTTTGGTCGATATTCACCGTGACAGTCTGAATCGAGGCTGGTGGTCGATCTACTCCCGAACCATGCCGTCCGGCCTTGCGATGTACGTCGGCCTGGAGGACGGCGCCAAAACCATCCGGGCATGGCAGCCCGACGTGATTTTTGGTCTGTTTCAGACCAAGGACTACGCCCGCGCCATCTTCGAGGCCGGGAAGACGGTCGAGGAGCGCACAACGGAATTCGTGGAGAAGGGCATCTCTCTGCGCATGGAACGCCAGGAGATCCTGACCCGGGAAAATCCGGTCGAGATGCGTGCCCTCCTCGACGAGGCTGCACTCCGTCGCGTCCGCGGCAGCCGAGACATTATGCGGCGGCAGATCGAGCGGCTGGCGGAGCTGTCCACACTCGACAACGTGACCCTGCAGGTCCTCCCCCAGGGCACCCCCACGTATCGGTTCTCCTACGACTTCTCGCTCATGGAGTTCGCGGATCCGATTCCGACCGTCGTGCAAATGGATTTGGCCGACGGCGGGTCCAACCTCACGGATAAGGACACTGAGGTCTGGACGTACTCCCGCAGGTTCGAAGCCCTGCGGGATGGCGCTCTCCCCGTTGCGGAGACGTCGAAGTTCCTGCTACGACTAGCCCGAGAGATCTAACACATGACCATCAGCAAGAACGCTCTTGACCTCGCGCCCAAGGGGGCGTGGTTCAAGTCGTCGTACAGCAACGACGGAAACAACTGTGTCGAGATCGCCGACCTCGTTGCGACCGTCGGAATCGTCGGGGTCCGCGACTCTAAGATCGAGAACGGCCTGGCACTGCAGTTGGAGCCGTCCGTGTTTGCCAGCTTCATCAACGACGTCCAGGCCGGGCACAACGACATCTGATTTCCCTCACGACGAACGGTCCGGTTCCCTCTGCATCTGCCTGGGGGAATCAGACCGTTCTGGTCAAGTTGTTCCGGGGCCGGTGCGCCGTCGGCTCCGGGAAAGCCTCAGGTGTCCGAGGCAGGTGATGAGCCGGTCCCGGACGGGTCTTGGTGAACTGCTGCCTTGCAGGTAGCCGTTCAGACCGGCTGCCGGATATTCGATGATGTCCGCGGGAAGTTCGTGCACGGTGAACCATTGAAGCATCGTGCACTTGTCGGGCTCTCTGTTGACGGGTTGTCCCTCCCACTCTGTGACTTCGAAGAAGAAGCTGATTCGCTCCATCTCCGCGTCCTGGCGGTGGTGTACGCGTGGACGAGTCGCAGGCTGGTGGGATCTGCAGTCACCCCCGTCTCCTCGTACAGTTCGCGAGCGGTGCCATCGGTCAGGGGTTCGCCTTCGTCGAGCTTGCCCGAGGGCATGTGCCACCGTCCATGGCCGTAGGTTGCCGCCGCGTTGAGAGAAGAGGATCTTGTCTCCGTCGCGGAGGATGACGTGATGTCAAGGCGATGCGGTGCTCGCGCTGGAGAGCGTGGGCACCGGCAGCCGGTAGGTCCCCACGAGGGTGGGGAAGCATGTGCGCCCGCAGTTCCAGATATAGGTGCCCGGATACAGCCTCACAGAGGTAAGGAAGGAGCGCCTTATAATCATAACAGACGCCGGGTGAGCAATAGGCCACATCCGTATGCCTTGCCCTGGCCGACCCCATGGGTAAGCGCCCGATGGAAGAGGCCGGGGTCGAGGACCGTGCCCTGGGCCATGAAGGCGCAGACGGCAACGTGGATGCGGTGGCCATCCTTCTTCTGTCCGGTCACTGTTGCTGGCGCGCTCGGCACGACTCGTTCGGGATCGGTGTCGAGCCCGTTGTCGTGCAGGCGACGGCTGAGCCAGCGTGTGTGATCTGCAGTGCCGGTGTGGGCTCTGCGTTTGCCGGTGGTGCGCTCTCGGAAGGCTGGGTTGGCGATGATCCGGATCTCTACGGGTTCGCCTGCCCGGTAGTGCTGCTGGACCTGTTGAGTTGCGGTGCTGGTGATGAGACCGTCTTGCTCCAACCGGGACCAGTCGGGTTGGGCCAGGGACTGGACCAGGATCTTCTGCGGTCGGCCAGCTCTTCGAGGTGTCGCCTGCGAGCGGGATGCGGTGGCGCGCTGTGCTGCGTACAGGACGGGCATGCGCTCCTCGCCGGGTGCCGGCGTGAAGCCGGCGAGTACGAATCGGTGCAGCTGGTCGACGTTTACGCACGCGGTCTGAGTCCTGGGGGCCAGGTCCAGGCGTGAGCGCCATAGCGTCAGCGGCTTGCCTGTACTGGGTGTGTCGTGGGAAGCGGTCATGAGGGGTCCTCGGTCACGGCCGGTGGGGTGACGTGCGTGAGGTGAAGGTGCATCAGGCGGTGGTCCCGTTCGGCGAAGGTGTAGGGGACTTGCTCGGGGCTGGCGTAGAGGCCGGGTCCAGGGGGCGACTCGGTCCATACGCGCGGGTGGGGCGTGCTTGCTTCCGGGAGCAGTGGGATGGCGGTGGGCCAGTGTTGTGCTGGGAGTTCGGTGCTGCTGTAGCCGATGGGGTGTGCGGGCGGGTAGGCCCGTCGGCCCAGCGACAGCAGCCGTGCCGGGTGGCGGAGCGCACGGATCGCCTCTTGGGCCAGGGCATGGTCGTGCGTGGTCAGCCCGGCGAGGAAGGCGCCGTCGACGATGTGCTGTTTCGTGACGAGCACAGGTTTGCGGAAACTGGGTGTGTGAGAGGCCATCAGGCCACCGGTGACTGCTCTCTCGGGTCTTCGAGGTACGCCGTACCAGTGCGGATTGTCGGCCGTTTTGGGCCGGGAGGCGATGATCGGGGTGAGAGGGAAGGTGCCTCCGCCGACGGTCTGGTCGTCCACGGCGAGTTGCCCTGGCCGGTCCGCGCGTACGGCGAAGGTCATGGCGGCCAGGTCCGACATGTCGGTGTCGAGCTCACGGCCGAGGGCGTTGGCCACGATCCCGGCGACCGCGCTTTTGGTCGGCCGCGGCGCGGTGTCGTGGTGCTCCCAGAGCGAGTACTGACCGTAGGACTGCATCGGGCCCGACAGCCGCAAGAGGATGGTGATGGCCATCTCAGGCCTCCACGGTGAGGCAGCCGGGCAGGTCGGGGGCGGGCGCACCGGTGGGGGAGTGCCAGCGTGCGGTGCCGCCGCGCAGGCCGGCCCATGACAGGTGTCGGGCGAGCAGGTCGGCGGCGTTTGGGCCGGCCGGCGGGTCGACGGGTGTCTCGAAGGCCGCGGCAGCGGTGAGCGGCTCGTCGCAACTGCCCGCAACGACGAGCAGCGGCCTGACGGCGGAGCCGGTTCGACTGCGCCGCGCGGTCGGCAGCGCGTACGCGATGCCGGTGACGAAGGCCTTCTCGGCGTGCTGGGCGGCGTCCTCGACCTCGAAGGCCGTCGCGCCGGCGCGTGCGAGGTTGGCACGAAGGGCCTGTCGGTCGAGGGCGGCGTAGCGGTAGAGCGTGCCGGAGGTCAGGTAGCTGCGTCCGATCAGTGCGGCCCCGAAGACTCCGAGATCTTGCCAGTCGTCGCGGACGGTGAAGTCGTCGACGAGCAGGTCGAAGGGGTCGACGGAGAAGCCATGGGCGATCTGCACGCTGGAGGTCATGGTGCCGTCGGGCAGTTCGGTGACCATTCGGCCGAAGATCGCGATGGAGTTGGTCAGGGCGGGGTCGAGGGCGCGTCGGGCAGCGGCGACGATGTCTTCGGGGACGTCTCGGGCAGGGTCGAGGGCGACCTCGCCCTTGGACTTGCGGGCGACCTTGGTCAGGGCGGCGGCGATCGCCTTGTCCATGTCTGCGCGCTGGGGAGCCAGCTCAACCCAGTGCGCCAGCGCGACGTCGGCCAGGCGGTCGGGAGCGTCCTGCGGCATCAGCGACACCGTGCGGGTGCGGCCCGGGTCGGTTGGGGAGATGGAAAGGCCGGCGGCGGCGACGATGAGGGCGGCGCCGGCGGTGGCGTCTGCACTGTCGATGCCGGCGTGCTGGAGTCGGCGGGCGGTCTCCTGGGGCAGGAGCCGACTGCGCCCGGAGGCGGGGCGCTGGTGGTTGTAGTGGTCGACGGCCCATATGCGCGCCGCGCGTGCCAGGGCCTGGGAAGAGACCCGCATGCGTTCGACGTCACCGACGACGCACCTTTTGGGCAGGCCGTCCGCGTCCTGGTTGATGTTGACCGCGACCAGTGTGGTCAGGGTGTGCACGACCACGAACGGGCCGGGTGCGCCTGAGGTGTCGACGATCCGCTCGCGGGCGGTGCGGGCATCGGGGGTGAGGACGGTGGCGGTCATCGGCTGATCGGGTCCTTCGCGGTCGCAAGAACGGCGGGGGCTTGTGAGGCGTGCCGCTGCGGCAGCACGGCCTTGGTGTAGAACAGTTCGGCCCAGTGCCGACGGGTGGAGGGGTCCCAGGCCACCAGGTCGCTGAACAGGACCGCCCAGTTCGGTGTCAGGTCCTGGTCGGCGGCGTAGCGGACCAGGGTTCTGAGCCGGCCGCGCAGCGCAGTGGCCTCCCGTGTCCTGATTACGAGGTCGAGCGTGGTCCGGATCGACTGGTTGCGGGGGCCTCGACTCGTGCCTGATCCAAGGGCTCGCGCCAGACGTGGTAGCGGAGTCGTGCCGTACATGCGGGCGCGGGAGTTGGTCTGTCGGTGGATGGCGAACAGGCCGGCCGTGAGCAGTGCCGCGTAGTGACTGGGCTCGGGCAGGCCGGCGGTGACCACGGGGATCGCCGGGCTGGCGATGTCCGGCACGGTCATCCAGTTCACGAGGTGGCTCAGGACGGCGCGCCGGTGTGGGCTGGCGAAGCCGCCCAGGCGGCGGCTGAAGGCGCTGGCCGGATCGGCGGCCCCCGCGTTGTCCGCATCGGCATTGCCCGGTTCCCAGACGTCGTCCGGCGGGCTGTCCGCCGTCGTGAACAGCAGGTCATCGTCTACGGCGTACTCCACCGCTTCGGGGCCAGGGACGGCGGCGCGGTCTGTGGCCACTCCGGGCTCTGCGGACAGCGTCTGCTCGGGCGTATCAGTGGTACTGCCAGCGGTTGGCGAGGCGGGAATCCTGGCGACCTTGGCGAGCGCGGCGATCTTCACCCCGTAGGCGGCCGGATCGGTGCCTGCCTGTGGCCGGGCCTCTTCGAACAGTGCGGCATCGAGTGTCGCCTGGTCGGTGTTCAAGTACGTCTCCTGGTTCAACAGTTCGCAACCGAGGTTGGGCGGAAGGACTATGTTCAGGTCAGAGCGTCGGGGAGTCCGGGCCTTACGGATGGAGTAGCGGAAGCGCATGACCGCGGCGGCGACGGCGCCGGCGCGGGGATCGGCCAGCAGGCGTGCAGGGAGATGTATCGCTGTGTGGAAGGCGATCTTGCTCTGGACGGGCAGGTGCATGCCCGCCGCCGTGACGTCCGGCGCCCACCCACACACTGCCGCGGCAGCCTGCACGATGTGGGGCCAGCTTCCCTCGGAGGCTTGCCACCAGGGCGCGATCAGTGGCGCGATATCGGTGGCACCGCCGATCGCCTCGGTGGACAGGAGGGCTCCGTGCTTGGTCGCGACCCGGTCACGGCCGCCAGGCTGCAGTGCCGCGTGACCGCTGTCCTTGGACCGGATCCAGCCCTGCGCGAACAGCACCTCCCTGACAAAACCGTCGGATTCAATCAGGAGTAGAGCGCGACGGTTGTGCCAGGTCAGTGCGTCCAGTTCGCTGAGCGGTGCACTGGCAGTGCCGCGCTCGCCGCGGGGGCAGTAGGTCCAGTGCGCCGCGCCCGGACCGCCGTCGACGGGGATCAGCCGCCAAGCCAGCATCTCGGCAACCGTACCGCCTGGCCACCACACCATGCCGCCGGTGGCGGATGCGAAGTGCGCGTGGACGCTGTGTGGGCCGTAGACAGTACTGGAGATGGGAAGCGAGCCCCCTGCGCCCCACATCTGCTGGAGCAGCAGCCAGCGGAAGGCCGTGACCGGCGGCACGGCCACGGGCACCAGGGCGTGCCGCATGTCCGACAGGATCGGCCTCCTGGTGGCACTGGAGTGGTCCAGTCGCGTGACCGGCAGGCGGGCTTCGGCGACATCGGCGATGCCGCGCAGGGAGGCATCCTGGAAAAGAGGCCTTTCGGGGCAGAACACGTCGAGTTCGCGGGCATGGTCTCGTAGCCACTGCTGCAGCGGCGCGAGGTCCAGCCCGGTGGTGATATGGAGGAGGTACTGCTCGAACGTGGCGGGCGCGCAGCCCGCAGCGTAGGCGAAGGCGAGCAGCAGCCGCACGGTGGCTGCTCGCAACAGCGGGTCTGCAGCCGCCAGATACACGCGGTCGGCCCGGTCGATGGCCTGTGCCGCGGACAGCAGATGCGGCCGACCGGACTCGTCCAGGACATCGATCCACGGCTGGTGCGCCACCGACCAGCTGATGCGGCCGGTCATCGAGCCCCCACCCCCGTTGCGCTGGGGCCGTCCTGGTCGTCGGCGAGCTCCGCGTGCAGCCGCAGCAGGGCCTCGGCGTCGTCGACGGCGTCAGCGAGCAGCTGAGTGTGGGCGGAGACCTGGAACGCGCGCGACAGCCAGACCTGTTCGTGCGTTCCTTCCGCGAACAGGTAGTCCACCGGGGCGATCTTCCCGGCCCGGTGGGCGCGGCCTTCGACCTGCAGCAAGCGTTTCCCGCCGGTCATGACGTCGGCGACCACGGTCCGGCGCGGCGTGTCGGTGGCCCGTGTCCCCCGGCCGTCGGCGTTGTCCTCCCCGGCGTGCAGGTTGATGCCCTCCACGACCGATGTCACGCACACTGGCGCCCTGCCCAGCTGAAAGGCCTGCCGACGCGGCTCGCGCAGGCTGAGTTCCTCTCCTGTGATCACCACGATCTTGTCGGGCAGACCGCGGTCCTTTAGGCGCTGTGCGATGTGCCAGGCCAGGGTGCGGACCGTGTGCCGGTACCAGGCCGGCACGACGACCTGGTGGCCTGCCGCCACGAGGTTCACGACGTGCTCGGCGACTGCGGGAGCCTTGAGGAGGCTGGCCTGCATCACACGCCGCAGCGGCTCGCTGTCGGCTGGATCGGCGAATGGTGCTGCGCTGGTGTCCGCGGCGAGGTAGTCGAGATCGTGCGACTGCAAGAACGCGGCCCACGCCTTGTCGTACCGAGTCCTGTTGGCTTTGTCCAACTGCACCGGATGCAGGTGGCGTTCGGTCGCCGGCAGTCCCAGCTCCTGGGTGGTGGCCGCCGAGCCCACCCCGCTCAGGTACAGAAACTCCTTGATGGTGTCCACCGTGTCCAGAGCGAACACCGATCCATCGGAGTCCATGCCCTTCAGCGCCGCCAGCCAGTCCAGGTACTCACCCCCGGTCCTGACAGCGGGAGGCTCCACGTCGGCGGCATGGGCAATCAGGTCTGCAACATACGACGTCTGTGCCAGCGAGCTGAAAGGGGTTGCTGAAGCGTAGATCCCGAGGGGAGGCCGTGCGTGCGGAGGGTGCATCAGGCGGTGCACCAGCCGAGAGCGCAATGACTCGGGGTGAGCGAGGATCTGGGACTCGTCCACGATGACCGCGTCGAACGGGACATGCGGGACGCCGGCGTCGGCCGCTGCTTCGGCAGCCGCCTCGGAAGGCAGGTCGGCGAGCAACATGTCCGGGACGGCGAAGAGCTTCCACAACCGTTCGGGGTTGATCACCACCCAGCGACGGATGACGCTGGCGTCCACGGTACGCAGCCAGGCCGGCATGATGCCGTGCTTGGTGATCACCAGGACGGAATCGAGGGACCGGGACGCGAGGCCTTCCACTATTATCCGGGTCTTCCCCGCGCCGGTGGGCGCGACCAGCAGGTATCCCGGCGCGCCACTGCGGTGCGTCGCCTCGATCCCGCGCACTCGCGGAACCTGGTAGGGATACAGCATGGGCAGGTCACGCTTGTGCTCGGGAGCGTCCGGGATGAGCGGCAAACCGTTCAGCTGGTCCTCTGCCAGCCGCTCGAAGGTATGCGGCGCCGAGCGGTACGCGGCCAGTGCAGCCGGCAGCCGGGCACCGTAGTAGACGCGCACGCCGCCCCAGGCCCGATTCTGGCTGAGACCCGGATAGTCGATCACGCCGGGCATCATCACCCAAGCGCGGCGCCCGCCGCCGCCCGCGGCCGGATCGCCTGGCGAGGCGACGCTGTCACCCTGACCGCTCATGATGTCCCCCGCCCGGAGGTAACGGCTACGGACCACTGTCGGTGGCAGGTGACGGTCGCCTGAGCAGCTTCGAAGGACGGCTCGGGACGCAGCAGGTCAGCAGTTGATACCGCCGATTGCACATCGGCGAATAGGGGCCTCATGCGCGGGTCTCTCCCTCGTGGTGGGAGCGTTCCGCGTTGGGGCGATACATCGTGGCCGGCCGGTGCAGGATGGTACGCATCTGCGCGAGATCGAACTCGGCACGCAGGGGCAGGTGGTCGGACAACCGACGCAGCTTAGGGGTGTCGCAGACGGTGAAGCTGGCCAGGGCTGGGGCCAGTTCCCCGCTGAAGTAGCCACGGTCGATGCAGTACATACCGTGTGGGCGGCCGGGGTGGTCGCGGTAACCCGCGGTGGGCGCCATCGCCTCGGGCTGCCCGAGGTGTTGGGCGGCATGGCGGGCCATTTCGACATAGCCGACTGTCAGCAGTTCGCGGTCGGGACGGTCGTCGGTGTGGCGGCGCCCGCCCTCGAAGTACGTGCGGTTCGCCACGAAGGCATGGTCGGTGTATCCCCCCCACGGACCACCCTCGCCGACGCGGTAGCTGTTCCAGTCCCAGAAATGGAGGGCGAGCCAGCCGGTCTTGGCCAGGGTGGAACACCACTGCGCTTCGGCCAGCCGGTAGTCGGTGCACCAGTAGCAGGCGTGCCCGCTGACGCAGCTGATCTGCCGGGGGCTGAGTGTTCCGTCGTCGTCGCGCAGCTTGATCGCGATGTTGGCGGGGGCGTGCCACGGCGCCCAGCTCTGCTCGTACTCATCCACGTAGGAGAGCCGCCCGCCTCGTTTGAGGAAGATCGCGTTGTCGTTGTTGCTGCCCGGTCGATGGACCGCGATGTACCCGTCCATGCCCAGACGCTCTTCGAGGACATGGGGTCTCCCCCTGAGTGGTGGACACGCTGATACTGGATCTGCTTGATCCGGAGGAAGCGAGAAGACCGCCGATGGCGA
>NZ_JAIUKE010000437.1 GCF_020176795.1 Streptomyces sp. 8L | reverse complement strand
GAGCGCGGCCTGTGGTACCCGCCGGACCCGGCGAGCGCGCCGTGGTCGACGGTCGGCGGCAACGTCGCGACCAACGCCGGGGGCCTGTGCTGCCTCAAGTACGGCGTCACCCGCGACTATGTGCTCGGCCTCGAAGCGGTCGTGGGCGGCCCCGCGGGCGCGTACGGCACCGTGGTGCGGCTCGGCAGGCGTACGACGAAGGGCGTGTCGGGGTACGACCTCGCCGGGCTGTTCGTCGGCTCCGAGGGCACCCTCGGCGTCGTCACCGAGATCACCCTGCGGCTGCGCCCGGCGCTGCGCGACATACCGCACACCGTGGTGGGCGCCTTCGACAGCCTGGTGGCGGCGGGCGAGGCCGTCGCGCTGTGCACACGGCGCGGGCTGCGCCCCGCGGCGCTCGAACTCCTCGACCGGGCCTGCCTCCAGGCCGTCGAGGAGTGGAAGCACCTCGGCTTCGAGCCGGAAGCGAACGCACTGCTGCTGGCGCGGCTCGACGCGCCGGGGCAGGCCGGCGAGGACGAGGCCGAGGCGGTCGCGCAGGCCTTCGCGGAGTGCGGGGCGCGCTGGGCGGAGCGCTCCACGGACGCCACCGAGGCGGAGGCGCTGTTCGAGGCGCGGCGGCTGGCCTACCCCGCGTTGGAGCGGCTGGGTCCCGTGCTCACCGAGGACGTGTGCGTGCCCAGGTCGGCCGTTCCCGCGATGCTCGCCCGCACGGAGGAGATCGGCGAACGGCACGGTGTGCGGATCGCGACGATCGCGCACGCGGGGGACGGCAACCTGCACCCGCTGCTGATCACGCCGCCCGGCGACGACGCGGCGCGCCGGGCGGCCCAGGCGGCCTTCGAGGAACTGCTGGTGGAGGCCGTGGCCCTGGGCGGCACGGTCACCGGCGAGCACGGCGTCGGGCTGCTCAAGCGGGGCGGCATGCGCGGCGAACTGGGGCCCGCCGTCTGCGCGATGCAGGACGCGCTCAAGAACACACTCGACCCGCTGGGCCTGTTCAACCCGGGCAAGGTCACGGGCGACCCGGCCACGGACACACCGCCGCACGGCCGGGCCACCGCCACGCAGGCCGCGCGGCCCGGCGGCGGCACGGACTGAGCGGCCGGGGCGCGACGGCCGTACGGCGCGGGCGGGGCGATGACATCCGCCCCGCCATCCGATGGCGCCCCGTCAACCGTCCCCCACCGCACCGGCGTCGCCTCGGGCACCGTCCTCGTCGCGGCCGCCCGTGAGTAAGGCCGCCACGGTGCCGCCGGGTCGAACGCTCCGGGCGAGGCGTACACCTCGCCCGCCGCCTCGTCGGTATGGGCCACCTCCGTGGCGGCATGCGCCCGCGCCGCGGCGTCCCAGCGGCCGTAGGAGAACGGGGCCATGGCGTCCCAGTCGGCTGCGATCGGCGTTCCCGCCCGCACGGCCTCGAACGACGCGTACGCGCCCGCGAGCGGCAGGACTGAGCTACGTCCCCCGGGGCAGCCTCCCCTTCTCCGGAGCGGTCATCCGCGCTGGTCTTGTATGACGAACTTCCTTTTCACGCTCGCAGGTTACTTCGCGTTACTCCAGGTGACCGGTGGGCAGTGTTGTGTCCAAGCCGGTGATGTCCGGCTGTTCGGTGACAAAGGGAGAGAAGACATGCTTCTTCCGGCGGACGACTGGAGCCCGCACGACGGACCCGTCTCGGACGCCTCTGTGCCGCGATGGATCGCCGACGTCTACGAGGGTGACCAGAACTGACGGCGTGTCCATCCCCGGAGGGTCCGGTCCCCGCGGCGTGGCGGGGGGGGGGGGGGGGGGGGGGGGGGGGGGCGCGCCCCCCCCCCCCCGGCCCCGCCCCCCCCCCCGCCGGGGGGGCGGGGGGGGGGGGGGGGGGGGGGGCGGCGCC
>NZ_JAIUKE010000436.1 GCF_020176795.1 Streptomyces sp. 8L | reverse complement strand
CCTCGGGCCGGGGTGTCCGCGCCGCGTCCACCGGGGGCCCCACCACTTTGGGGCGGGCCCCCCCGGGGGGGGCCGGGCCCCGGGGGGGGGGGGGGGGGGGGCGCGGGGGGCCCGGGCCCCCCGGGCGTACGCCGCGTCCCCCGCCGGCTCCCTCCTTTCTTCGACCGAGAGCATTTCTCCGACCGAGAGGCCAAGGCCGCCACCGATGTGCGCATCCCGCTCCGACGACGCGTTCCGTCCCCCCGACGCCTACCGCCAGCTGCTCGTGGAGGACATCCACGGCAGCCAGGTCCCCGATCCGTACCGCTGGCTCGAAGAGCCCGACAGCTCCCGCACGCGGACCTGGGCCGCCCGGCAGGACGCCCTGTTCGGCGCGCACCGCGCGACCTGGACGGACCGCGAGGCGTGGAACCGCGCGCTCGCCGACGCGACAGCGCCCCTCAGGGTGTCCGCGCCGGTCAGCCGCGGGCGGCGGTCCTTCACCGAGCGCCTGCTGCCCGGGCAGGAGCAGGCCCAGCTGTTCGCCGCGGAACCGGACGCGTGGGACCAGCCCCGCGAGTACCTGGTGGCGGACCCCACCGCGGATCTCGGGGGCCGTACCCGGCTCGCCCTGTGGCGGCCGTCGTGGGAGGGCGACCGGGTGGCCTGCCAGTTCGCGCCCGACGGCGGGCACACGACCGTCCTGCTGGTGTACGCGGCGGACGGCACGGGCCCCCTCGGTGAGCCGATCCCCGGGCTGCGCCACTCCCCCGTCGCCTGGCTGCCGGGCGCCGGCGCGTTCTACTACGTGTCCGGCTCCGAGGCCGCGGACGACCCCCTGCGGGTCAGGCTGCACCGGATCGGGCGCCCCGCGGCCGAGGACGAGGAGGTGTTCGGCGACACGGTCGGCCGGGCCACCCACTTCGGCCTGACCATCGCGCCCGACGGCACGCGCCTGGTCGTCTCCGTCGTGACGGGCGCCGCGTCGGGCAATGACCTGTGGCTCGCCTCGGTCAGCGCCGAGGACCCGGCGAGACCGAGCTGGCACAGGATCGTGAGCGGCACGACGCAGGGCTCACTGGCCTCCGTCCGCCTGCATCCGGACGGCACGGCGCGGATGCACACCAACCACCAGGCCCCGCGCGGGCGCATCCTGGCCACCACCGGGCCGCTGATCCCCCGGCACGGTGCGGGGCAGTGGCGGGAGCTGGTGCCCGAGCACCCGCGGGCCGTGCTCGGGGACAGCGCGATGCTGCACCACTCCTCGCTGGCCGCTCCCGTGCTCCTGGTGCTGCGCACGACGGCCGCGGTGAGCCGGCTGACCGTGCACAACGCGACGGACGGCCAGGAGATGGCCGAGGTCCCGCTGCCCGGCACCGGAACCGTCACCGCGCTGCGCGCCGACCCGACCGGCGGCCCGCGCGCCTGGTTCACCTACTCCGACTTCGGCACGCCGCCCCGCGTGTACTGCTACGACGCCACGACCGGCACGGTCTTCCCGTGGCAGGAGTGGCCGGACACCCCGTCCCCCGTGGTGCCCGCCGACCTCCCCGCCGACACGGCGTACGCGCCGTCACCCGTCCATACGGTCGCGTCGTCCGTACGGACGGGGCTGACGACCCGGCAGTTCACCTACTGGGCGAGCGACAGCGTCCCCGTCACCCTCTTCCTGCTGAGCAGGGGTGACGCGGACGACGGCCCGCGCCCGCTGATGATCACGGGCTACGGCGGATTCGGCGTACTGATGAGACCGAGCTACCGCCCGATGGCGTACGCGTGGGCCACGGCGGGCGGGGTGTTCGCGGTGGCCTGTGTACGCGGCGGCGGAGAGGGCGGCCGGGCCTGGCACGACGCGGGCAGCGGCCCGTTCGGCCGGGCACGCGCGGCCGACGACCTCAACGACGCCGCGGAGTGGCTGATCAGGGAGGGCTGGACGGACCGGACCAGGCTCGCCGCGTTCGGCGGTTCGAACGGCGGCCTGCTGGTCACCGCCGCCCTCACCCGCCGCCCCGACCTGTATGCGGCCGTCTCGGTCAATGGCCCGTTGACCGACATGCTCCGCTACGACCGCTTCGGCCTCGGCGCGACCTGGGTCCAGGAGTACGGCACGCCCGCCGGGCCCCGCCGCACCGCCGCGCTCCTCGAACTCTCCCCGTACCACCGCGTCACGCCCGGCGTCCGCTACCCGGCCACGCTGCTGTGCGGGGCCGCGGGCGACGCGCACACCGGGGCGGAGCACGTACGCAAGATGTGCGCCGCGCTGCAGCACGCGACCACGGGACCGCCGGTCCTGATGCGCCGCGACCACCACGCGGCGCACGGTTCGATGTCGTCGGCCGCGGAGGCCGACATCCTGACCTTCCTCGCGCACCACACCGGCCTCGTGCCGACGGGCACGGTGCCCGAGCAGCGCGGGGGGACCGGGCGGGGCAAGCACCGCGCCGCGCACGCGCCGTCGCCCGCGGTCCGGCTGTGGCGCTCCACGACGACGCACCTCCAGCATCCCGACGACTGACGAACCGTTCGTGCGGACGGCCCGCGCCGCCGCGCCCCGGGGGACTCCGGGACGCGCCCGGCCGGGGTCAGCGGCCCCGGGCGACCACGGCGGCCATGCTGTCGAGGACGCGCAGGGTGTTCGCCTCCGTCTCGGTGGGAAGGTCGAACAGCACGCGTTCCACGCCGAGTTCCGCGTATCCGGCCACATCGTCCGGCTTGTGCGTCGCGCCGAAGACGGTGACCGGCACCTCGCGGCCCGCCAGCTCGTTCAGCCGCCGCATCTGCGGGGCGAGCTGCTCGGGCGGCACGCCGTTGGCGAGCCACGCGTCGCCGAACGCGACCACGCGGTCGAACGCCCGCTCGCCGCCGCCCACATACACCGGCGGGTGCGGCGCGCGGACCGGCTTCGGCCAGCAGTACACGGGATCGAGGTCGATGAACTCCCCGTGGAACTCCGTGGTCTCCTCGGTCCACAGGGACCGCATGACGGCCAGCCGCTCGTTGACCAGCCGCCCGCGCGTGGCGGGGTCGGTGCCGTGGTTCTCCATCTCCTCGCGGTTCCAGCCCACACCCACACCGAAGACGGCGCGCCCGCCGGACACCACGTCGAGGGAGGCCACCTCCTTCGCCGTGTGGATCGGGTCCCGCTGGACCAGCAGGGCGATACCGGTGCCGACCAGGAGGCGCTCGGTCGCCACGGCGACCGCGGTGAGGGCGACGAACGGGTCGAGCGTCCGGTAGTACTTCGCCGGCAGATCGCCTCCACCGGGGTAGGGCGTACGCCGCTCCGCCGGGATGTGCGAGTGCTCGGCGATCAGCAGCATGTCGAAGCCGCGCTCTTCCAGCGCCCTGCCGAGGGCCACGGGCCCGATGCCCTGGTCGGTGATGAAGGTGGAGATGCCGTACTTCACTGTCGGTCCCTTTCGCGTGTCCGCGTCCGTCAGGGACGACCCTACGAGCAGCCGCCCCGCCGGGCGCGCGGGAGTGGCGCGCCCCCGGGCACGGCGGCCGTGGCCCCGCCGGGTCCGCCGTACGGTCCGCGCCGTACGGTCCGTGCGGCGTGTCGCCAGGCGGCGCGGGGGTCCCGTACACCGGAACGATCTACCGTCGGGCGGGTGTGCCGGCGCCCGCCCCGGTTCCGAGAGGCCGAGGGCGGGACCGTCCGCCCCGGGTGCCGGCGTGGCCCGTCGGGGTACCCGCCCGGCACGCACGCGGAACGACCCCGTCCCCGGGAGATGAGCGAATATGGCAAAGATCCTTTTCGTAGTGACAGGCGCCGACCACTGGACGCTGGCCGACGGCACCCCGCACCCCACCGGGTTCTGGGCGGAGGAGGCCGTCGCCCCGTACGAGGTGTTCAAGGAAGCGGGGTACGAGGTCGTGGTCGCGACCCCGGGCGGCGTCGTGCCGACCGTCGACCGGGGCAGCCTCGCGCCGGAGTTCAACGGCGGGCAGAGCGGCGCCGACCGGGTCGCGGCGGGTCTTGAGGCGTTCGGCGAGCTGCGGCACCCGGTGGCTCTGGAGGACGTCGACCTGGACGCGTACGCGGCGGTCTTCTATCCGGGCGGCCACGGGCCGATGGAGGACCTGGCGGTGGACGCCGGCTCCGGGCGGCTGCTCGCGCGCGCCCTCGCGTCCGGCAGGCCGCTCGGTGTCGTCTGCCATGCCCCGGCCGCCCTGCTGGCCGCCCGTACGGACGACGGCCGCAACCCCTTCGCGGGCTACCGGCTGACCGGCTTCACCAACGCCGAGGAGGCGCAGGCGGGCTTCGCCGACCGCGCCAAGTGGCTGCTCCAGGACCGGTTGGCGGAGATCGGCACGGACTTCCAGGAGGGCGAGCCCTGGGCCCCGAACGTGGTGGCCGACCGCAACCTGGTCACCGGCCAGAACCCGGCTTCCGCCGCGCCGCTCGCCAGGGAACTGCTCGACAGGCTCTCGGCGTGACGGTGCCACCGGCACGACGGCCGGCGGCCACCGCACCGCGCACGGCTTCCTGAAGCGGCGGCCGGCCCGGCCACCGCCTGAGCCGGGCCGGCCGTCGCGACGCACGACGCGAATGGCGTACCGGCATCTCACGGGGCGGTACGGGCCCACGGACCGGCGCCCGTGCGACAGAGCCCCCCTCGGCCTCGCCGGGGAGGCCGCCCGAGGCGTCTGCCGGGATGCCGCCGGGCGGCGCGCGACCGATCATGGCGGCAACCGCGACGTCGTTCACCCCCGGCGTGCCGTGGGCCGCCCAGGGTCGGCGACGGCCGCGAGCACGAAGGGCAACGGAAGCGGGACCGCCGACACGCCGGTCGGCCCTTCGGGTCCGCTCGCACCATCCAAGGGAGCCGTTGTGGACGACACCCTCCCCGCCCGCGCGGGCGGCCCCGGCGCGCGCCCCCGCGCGTCGGTGCGAGCGTCCCGGCTTCGCGGCGCCGCCTTTGACGGACCTCCCCCGCAGTGGCACCGGGGGATGACGGTCCTCGCGACGGTCAGCCTCTTCATCGGGACCCGCGCCACCTGGACGGCCGCGATCCGGCTGGGTCATCCGCCGGTCGCCGCGGCCGTCTCGGTCTGCTACGCCGCGATTCTCGTCTGCGGCGTCCTCGCCCTGTGCGTCCGGGGGCGCGGGGCCCTGGCCCGGGTGGACGCCGCGGTGCTTGGCGTGGCCGTCGTCCTGGTCGCCTGCGCCTACCTGCTCGACAACGCGGGCACCGACGAGGGCGTGCTCACCGCGCAGGCCGCCACCGAGATCCTGCACGGCAGGCCGGTCTACGGCAGCCCCTGGCCCTGGCTGTTCGACGCCCCGCGGGTGGGCCTGACGAAGACGATGGCGGGCGGCGGCGACTACACGTACGCCTATCCGCCGCTGACCGCGCTGCTGACCGCGCCCGTGCGGCTCGTCGTGCACTCCACGGCCGCCGCGACCCTGGTGACCAGCGTGGCCCTGGTCGTCGGCACCGTCGTCCTGTGGAAGCTGCTGCCCGCGCCGTGGCGCTCCGCCGCGACCGCGCTGTGCCTGGGCTTCGGGCTGCTGCCGCAGTACGCGCGGGCCGGCTATCCGGCCCTGCTCGCGTTCGCCCTGCTGGTGCCGGCCGTGGTGCGCTGGCAGGAGACCGGCGCGGGCGGCAGGCTCGGGCGGTACGGGGTACTGCGCGCCTGCTGCCTCGGCGCGGCCTGCGCCGCCCAGCAACTGGCGTGGTTCCTCGCCCCGTTCCTGCTGCTCGGCATCTACGCCGTCCGGCGCGGCGAGCGCGGCGGTCCCGGGCCGCCGAGCCGCGCGCGGGAGCGCGCGAAGGCCCGCGCCGCTCTCGTCCTCACCGCCCGCTACGCGGGGATCGCGGCGGCGACCTGGCTGGTGGCGAACGGGTATGTCGCGGTCCAGGGGGTGCACGCATGGCTCACCGGGCTGCTCCTTCCGATCACCCAGGGCGCGTTCCTGCACGGGCAGGGGCTCATGGGCGTCTCGTACTACTTCACCGCGGGCAGTTCGCGCCTGGCGTTCTACTCGTACGCGAGCCTCCTGCTGCTGCTCGGCCTGCTGGCCGCGTTCGCGCTGTCCGTACGGCGGCTCGGTCCCGCGCTGACCGTGCTGCCGTGGCTCCCGTTCTATCTGGCGACGCGCTCGCAGGACGGCTACTTCCTGCTGATGACGCCGCTGTGGCTGGCGGCGGCGGCCACCGTGCCGCCCGCCGCGCTGGCCACGGCGTGGCGGCCCCGGCTCCCACGCCGGCTGGCCGGCCGCCGGGGGCGCGCCGCGCTCGCCGCCGCTCTCGTCGTGCCCTCGGCGCTGTGCGCTGCGGTGGCCGCGGCGAGCCCGGCGCCGTTGCGCATGACGGTGACGCCGCGGTTCACCGACGGCGCCCGGCACGGGATCACCTCGCTGGCCGTGCGGGTCACGAACACCACGGGCACCCGGCTGACCCCGCATTTCGCGAGCCGCACGGACGAGGACGCGTCCCTGTGGTGGCCGATCAGGTCCGGGCCCGCGGCCCTCGGTCCGCACGCGTCGGCCGGGTACGTGCTGCGGCCGCCGCACGGCGGGCCGTTCGCGGTGCCGCGGGGTCCGCACGCTTCCGTGCGCCTGGTCGCCGTGACCGACGAGCCGATGACCGTCACGACGGCGCCCGTCCCGGCGGGGCGCCGCCGGTGAGCCGATGACCGCCGTCACGGGACGGTTCGGGCAGGCAGCACGGGCGCACCCGGACGGTGATCATGATCACCCCGCCCCGGCGGGGCACCGGGAACGTCCGCCGTACGTCTTCCGTTCATGATTTGGACGCTCCGCGTTCATCGTCTACTGTCACGTAGACGATCCGGGGCGGACCGGGGCGTTGGACCCGCCGCACCCGCGCGACACGCACGGAGAAAGCGGCCTCATGATCACGCACGCGGCGGCCATGCTCGCCTACGACGGCTCCGGCATCGACGGCCCGCTGTTCACGGACATCACCGGGTTCGCCCGGCACACCCCCTGGCTGAACGACCCGATCGACCTGTGGACGACCCCGGGCCTGGCCGTCTTCGCGGTGCTCATGGTGATCGGCTGGTGGAAGGCGCGCCGGCGCGGCGACCGCCCCATGGCCCTCGCCCTGGCGGTGCCGGTGTCGGTGGCCGTCACGTTCGCCGTCGCGGAGGTGATCAAGAAGCTGGTCACCGAGGTGCGCCCCTGCTACTCGCTGCCCCACGACTTCTTCATCGAGGCCTGTCCCGTACGGACCGACTACGCCTTCCCCAGCGGTCACAGCACCACCGCGTTCGCGACGGTCGCGGCCCTGTGGCTGCTCGACCGCCGGCTGAGCGCGGTGGCGGCGGTCTTCGCGGTGTTCGAGGGCTTCACCCGGGTCTACGTCGGCGCGCACTACCCGCACGACGTGCTCGGCTCGGCGCTGCTGTCCCTGCCGGTCGCCTACGGCGTCAGCCGCCTGCTCGCCCGGCCGGCGACCCGGCTGGTGGCCCGGCTCCGCACCGGTGCGCTCCGGCCGCTGCTCGCCGCCAGGGAGGCGGGCGCCCACCGGCCCGCGCCGGGGCCCCGGGGGCCTCTGCCCGGAGGACGGGACCCCGAGGCAACCGGGAGGCGGGAGACGTCGCGTCGGTCCCGTACGCATGCCCGGCAGCGGTGACGACGCGGGCACCCGCCACCCGGAACGACGGCGGGCGCGGTGGGCCTTTCCCGAGCGCCGCGGGACCGGCAGGCCGCCGGTCCCGTCCCGCCGTACCACCGTCCCGCTGGCTCCGGGGCAGTGTGTACCGCTGCCTCGGGCCGGTGTGTCTCGCTGCCCCGGGTCGGTGTGTCCCGGGCGCTTCCCGGGGGCGCGGTTCCGTACCGCGCGGCCGCGCGGGCGCCGTCGCGCGGTACGCGCCCGCGCCTCAGACGTTGTTGGCGAGGTTCTGCAGTCCGCTCAGCGGGCCGTTGAACCGGTCCTGGTCGCCGGGGAACGTCCCCGAGTCGGCGAACTGCCAGAACGTGTAGAACGGCCAGCCGGCCGGCAGTGTGCCCACGCTGGAGGCGTAACGGGCGATGAACAGCGGGTCGTTGGCGGAGAAGGCCGCGGTGTTGCCGGTGCACGTCGTCCACCAGTCGGTGGTCGAGTAGATGGTGGGCCAGCGCGTGGTCTTGGCGTGCACCTCGTTGACGAAGGAGGTGATCCAGCTGACCATCGCGGACTGGCTGAGCCCGTAGCACGTCGACGTCGAGCCGTACTCGATGTCGAGCATCGGCGGCAGTGTCTTGCCGTCCTTCGACCAGCCGCCGCCGTGTGCGACGAAGTAGTCGGCCTGGGCCGCGCCGGTGGAGGTGTTGGGTGTGGCGAAGTGGTACGAGCCGCGGATGAACCCGGCGTTGTACGAACCGGTGTAGTTGGCCGAGAAGTTCGGGTCGCGGTACGTCGTGCCCTCGGTGGCCTTCATGTAGACGAACCGGGCGCCGTTCGCGTACGCGGAGGCCCAGTTGACCGTGCCCTGGTAGTGGCTGACGTCCATGCCGGGCGTCTGCGTGACCAGCGGGCCCGCGCTCCGGCCGGAGGGAGGCGGCACCGAACCGCCCTCGTGGGCGCGGACGGTGGAGCCCATCCAGTCGAGCGCCGGGTCGTGCGCGGCGGGGGCGGCCTGCGGGGACG
>NZ_JAIUKE010000435.1 GCF_020176795.1 Streptomyces sp. 8L | reverse complement strand
TCCCGAACTCTCGTACTGTGTGCTACCGTACTCACCATGCAACCGCTGCCCGAGCCTGCCCCCGAGTCGCTGACGCTTGGGTCGGGGCGGGACGCGCGCGGTGCCCAGGTGCGGATCGGGCGCGTCGACGGCGAGGGTTCCTTCACGCCGGGCGAGCTGCTCCAGCTCGCGGCGGCGGGCTGTGCCGCTGTGACCGTGGAGGAGCTGGTCGTGGGCCGCGCGGGCGAGGACGCCCGCTTCGTCGCGACGGCGGGCAACGACCGGCGCCCCGGTTCCCACGAGTACGACGCCCTGCATGTGAGCCTCGACGTCGACCTCTCCTCGCTGGACGAGGCGGCGCGTGAGCGGGTCGCGGCGGCGATCCGTACGGCGGTGGAGCGGGAGTGCACCGTGAGCCGCACGATCGAGAAGGGCACCCCGGTCACCCTCGACATCGCGACGGGCGGCGGCCGGGCGCCGACGGCCGGGGCGCCGGAGGCGGTCGGCGTCGGCGACTGACCCGGCGCGGGCGGACCGGCCGCAGGCGAACCGGGCGCGGCGTCGGTCCGACCGTGGACGTCAGCCCGACCGGCGCCCTGTCGCGGCCCGGGGCGGGAGCGGCGCCCGGCGGGCGAAGGCGGGGGCGTGCTCCGGCCTGATCCCGACTCCCAGCACGTGGGCCGGGGCGGCGGTCAGCGCCGGGACCCGGTCCAGCAGGCCGGTCAGGGCCCTCGGCGGCGCGCCCCGCCTGCCTTGCATCACCGGGCCTATGACGGCGCGGTGCAGGGCGCGCTGCATCGACTGTGCCGCCATGACCGGCGCCAGCCGCCGGGCGCGCACCGCGGCCAGCTCCGAGGCCGTCACCCCGCCGCGCAGCAGGGGACGCGCGAGCAGGGCGGCCGCGGCGACCGAGTCCTGTACGGCCAGGTTGATGCCGATGCCGCCGACGGGGGACATGGCGTGCGCCGCGTCCCCGACGCAGAGCAGCCCCTCCGTGTGCCAGCGGCGCAGCCGGTCCATCCGGACGTCCAGGAACGACACGTCGTCCGTCGAGGCGAGGTGGTCCACCCGGTCGGCCAGCTCGGGACAGACCCGGGCGACGTTCCGCCGGAGCCCCTCGACGCCGAGCCGCCGGAGGTCCTCGCCCTTGGGCGCGAGCAGGGCGATCTGGTAGTAGCCGATACGGGGGATGACAACGGCGAAGCGTCCTGGCGCCATCCGGGGGACGAGCCCGTCGCCGCTCTCGTGCGGGTGGCGCGGGAGCCGGAACCACCAGGCGTCGAACGTGATGGGGAACGAGACGGGACGCAGTCCCGCAGACCGCCGTACCGCCGACCAGCGGCCGTCCGCCGCGACCACGAGGCCGGCGCGCAGCGTGCCCTCGGCGCCGTCCGCCGTCCGGTACCCGACCCCGCTGACCCGGCCGCCCTCGCGCAGCAGGCCGGTGACCTCGTGCCGCATCCTGAGGTCGAACGACGGCTCGCGGGCGCCCGCGTCGGCGAGCAGGTCGAGGAGATCCCACTGCGGGGCCATGGCGATGTAGGGATGGGGGACCTTCAGCCGGGACAGGTCGGCGACGGTCATCGTGCGGCCGTCCTCGCCGGCCAGCGCCACGCGGTCGAGCCTGCTGTGGGGCAGGGCCGCGAACCAGCCGCCGAGGCCCAGTTCGTCCAGGAGCGTGAGGGTGGACGGGTGGACGGTGTCGCCCCGGAAGTCGCGCAGGAAGTCGGCGTGCTTCTCCAGGACGGTGACCTCGACCCCGGCGCGCGCGAGCAGCAGCCCCAGCACCATCCCCGCGGGGCCACCGCCCACGACGACGCAGCGCGCGCTCCCGGCCATGACGAGACCTCCGTACGTCGATTATTCATCCCGTGATGAATAAAAGGCCCTTCAGGCTCGCGCGGCCGGGACGTCGTGTCAAGACGGCCTTCGTCCGGGCTCCCGGCTCCCGGCTCCCGGCGCGCGACGGCGCGGAACGGTCGCGGCCGGGCAATCTCTTGTCCAAGAACTGGTCTGCCGCATCCCAAGAGCGGCCTTCAGGAGGCCGGGACGGGGGCAATCCGTGACACTGTGCGAAGGTCTGTGTCTGTGCCACCGCGCGGCGAGGGGAGCCGGTATGGGGAGCGGCAGGATGCGCGTCACGTTCACAACGCTGCAGGACGCGCAGAGCGAGCTGGACGGGATCGCCACCGACCTCGAAGGCCATCTCAAGACGCTGGACGGCGTGGTCAAGGGGCTCGCCGAGAAGTGGCGGGGCGAGACGAAGGGCGCCTTCGAGGAGACGTACGCGGACTGGACCAAGCAGTCCGCGGAACTGCACGCGGCGCTGCGCGCCCTGCACGCGCTGGTGGGCACGGCGCACGGCAACTACAGCGCCGCGAAACAGGCCAACCTGGCCATGTGGAACGGCCGGTGAGCCATCCGGCGCCGCCGGGCAGCAGCCGGACGATCGACCTGTATCCGGGCGATCTGAACTCCGCGGCGGGGAAGTTCGCCACCGGACAGACCCGCCTGGACACCATCGCCACCACGCTGAACAACGCGTTGCAGGACGCGGGCGGCATGGCGGGCAACGACGCGTACGGGCGGAAGTTCGGCCACGAGTACGACCCCGCAGCCAAGGCGCTCTTCCGGGCGCTGTCCGCGGCGGTGCGCGCCATCGGCCAGTCCGCGGACGCGCTCGTGACGACGGCGAACAACTACCTCAAGGCCGACCACCACTCCAACCCCGCCAAGGGCAAGGGGCAGCCGAAGACCTATCCGTGGCCCGGGGTGTTCACCGACATCACGTATCCGGACCCGGCGCCCTCGATCGGCGAGGGGCACTCCTCGGTGCCTTCGGCGCTGGCGAAGTACTGGCCCAACGGCCATCAGGACCGGTTGCGCGACGCGGCGAAGGCGTACCGCACGGCCTCGAAGGCGCTCAAGGGCCTCGGCTCCACCCTGCACGGCCAGGTCACGTCGCTCACCGACAACAACTCCGACGACTCCGTACACGCGATGGCCGCGTTCTGGGCGAAGATCTGGCAGGACGGCGCCGGTACGGGGAAGGCGCCGCTGTCCGCAGCGCACCACGCCTGCGACCAACTGGCCACGGCGTGCGACACGTTCGCGGGGGCCATCGACCAGGCGCACGACAGCGCGGAGGACACGCTCGCGGCGGCGGGCATCTTACTCGGGGTCACGACCGTGGTCGGCGCGATGCTGTCGGTCGTCACGTTGGGCGGCTCCGACGTCGCCGCGGGCGCGGTCGACTCGGCGGAGGCGGGCGCCCTCCTGGGAGGCGTGGAGGCCGAGGCCGAGGCCGCGGTGGCGGACATCGGGGAGAGCGTCATCGCGGACACGGGCGCCGATCTGGACGCGGCGGCCACGTCCGTGCCCGAGATCGAGACGGTCGACGCCGAGACCACCGAGGTCGGCGAGACCCTGGACGAGGAACTGGCCGAGACGGCCGCGCGCGACGGCGACCGGTTCACCTGGGAACCGGAGGAGGACGGCCTCTCGCCCGGACGCATCGCCCAGCTGCGCGGCGACGCCTACGAGAAGTACGCCCAGGACAAGCTCGGCGGCGACGAGGCCTTCACCAACGGCGGTCGGCAGTTCGACGGCAAGTTCCCCGGCGAGGACGGCCAGGAGACCTGGTACGAGGCGAAGTCGGGCCGGTACTGGGACAGGCTCAACGACAACCCCGCGGACCTGCTCAAGTTCAAGTCCAAGCTGGGTGACGCCCGGCGCATCGCCACGGAGAGCGGAAAGAACTTCGAAGTGGTGTCGGAGAACCCGATACCCGAAAATATCAAGGCGTGGCTCCTGAAAAAGGGCTACACGTGGAGAATCATCCCCTAGCGGCAGGTGCGCACCGTGTCCAGGACAGCAGACATCGACTTCACTTTCGTACGCCCCGTCACGGTGGCGTCCGTGGTCCGGGCGCTTGAGCCGTTCGGGTGGTCGACCGAGGAGCCGCTGGGCGTCTCGCACCTGCTGGACGAGGACGAGGACTTCGACTGGCAGCGGGGCGAGCCCGCCGACGCGGAGGCCATCCTCGCCCGGCTTGACGCGGCGGACACCACCGCGACCCACGTGGGCGTCTCCCTGTTCTCCAAGGAGGCCGGCACGGGCGGGCTGCTGCTGTTCTTCCCGGGCCGGACCGTGATCTCCTTCGCCCCCTCCATCAACAGGAGGCCGCTCGCGGAGGGTTCGTCCCTCACCGATGTCTCCTGGTACCTGGGGCAGATGGCGGGGCCGCTCGCGGAGCTCGGCATGAGCGGGTACACCGCCCGCGACCTGGACGGCTGAACGGCGCGTTCCTCCCGCCGCGTCCGGCCGGCGCCGGCGGCCCGGTGGTCCCGCCTCAGGCGCGCGGGCCGGCTCCGGCCGCCGCGGGGCCAGGACCCGCGGTCCCCTCGTGCGACGGTTCGGCCAGGCGCTCCGGCAGGCGCCGCCGGAACAGGGCGTACGCGACGAGCGCGGCGGCCGCCACGCCCAGCGCGATCTCCAGGTCGCGCGGGTGCTGCTGGGTCAGCGCGACGACGACGCCCGCGATGGCCACGAGCGGCGGCAGCGGCCACAGCGGCATGCGGAAGGCGCGCGGCAGCGAGCGGTCGCGCACCCGGCACACCAGCGCGGAGACGGCGACCAGCAGGTAGACGGTGACGATGACCACGCCGGTGAAGGTGATCAGGTCGTTCAGCGAACTGAACACGCACAGCACGCCGTTGCCCACGAACAGGAAGGCGATGGCCGCGACCGGGACGCGCGGGCCCGCCGACACCCGGCCGAAGAAGCGGCTCAGCGGTCCGGGCAGCATGCCGTCCCGGGCCGCGGCGTAATAGACGCGCGCATAGCCGAGGTTGGCGGCGAGACCGGTGTCGAACATGGCGACGACGACGCCGGACAGCAGGACCGTCGCGCCGGTCGGGCCCATCACCTGGTGGGCGATCAGGGACAGCGGTGAGGCGTCGGACGCGGTCGCGGAGAGGTCGTGCACGGCGTACGTGGGGGCGATCACCGCCGCCACCTCGACCACCACGGCGACCAGCGCCGCCACGACCACGGCGCGGGGGAGCGCGCGCCGGGTGCCGCGTGACTCCTCCACGAAGTACAGCGGCCAGTCGTAGCCGTTGAACGCGAAGAGGGCGGGGACGACGGCGGCCAGCAGGCCCGCGGCGCCGACGCCGGTCACGGCACCGCCGCCCGTGCCGCCCGACACCGCGACGGCCGGGGCGGTGAACGGCGCGTTCCCGCCCGACGCGTGGGCGAACGCGAAGCCGGTGAAGACCAGCACGACCGCCAGCTCCAGTACGAGCATCGCGCCCGCCACCCAGCTCGCCGGGGCGATCTTCCCCAGCGACAGGGCGGTGACCAGCACCATCATGCCGAGCGCCACCCATCCCACCGGGGGCCCGCCCGGCACCAGCGAGGAGAGGTACGTGGCCGACGACACCAGGATCGACGCCGTCGACACCAGCCCGAGAAGCAGGAACAACACTCCGGCGACGCCCCCGAACACCGGCCCGAGCGCCCGGCGCACGATGGTGTACGCGCCCCCGGCCGAGGGGAAGACCGAGCCGGTCTCGGCGTAGCACAGCGACATGGCGAGGGCGATGACGCCGCCGATGACGAACGCCCACACCACGCCGGTGCCCGCCGAGCCCAGGCCGGAGCCGTAGACGAGGAACACGGACGTGGTGGGTGAGATCGCGGAGATGGCGATCGCGAGCACGTTCCACGGCCGCAGCGCCGCGGCCCGCAGTCCCCGTGGCGGCGCGCTCGCGCCGTCCGCGCCGCCGCCGTCGCGGTCCCGCTCGTGGTCCTTCGTCCCGAGTGCCATGCGCGCGCCTCCTGCCGTGCTGGACGTGAGCGCGTGGAATCCCGCCGCGCGCACTGACCGTACGCCGTCAGACCGGGCACCGACCGTAGCCGATCGGGCGGATCGCGCCCAGACCACACCGCGCCGCGCCGCAGCGTCGGCGGGCCGCCCGCAGTACCGGCGGGCCGCGCCGTGTCGTCGAGCGACCGCGCCGCGCCGCAGCGCCGACGGACCGCCCATAGGACCGGCGGACCGCGCCGCGCCGCAGCGTCGGCGGGCCGCGCCGCCCTACCGTGTCCGCGACGCCAGCGCGATCAGGTCGCGTACCGGGCCCTGGGGCGGCTGCGGGCCGCCTGCCCACACCGCCCGCAGGTCGCGGACCAGGTCGAGTCCCGCGACCGGCACGGCGCGCAGGCGGCCGAGTGTCAGGTCGTCGGCCACGGCGAGCGAGGACAGGGCGCCGGGCCCGGCACCCGCGGCGATGGCCGACTTCACCGACGCCGTGCCGGTCAGCTCCAGGGCTGGTCCGGCCCCCGGGGCCTCGGGGACGGCCGCGTCCAGCGCCGCCACCAGCGCCTCCCGGGTGCCGGACCCGGCCTCGCGCGTGACCAGCGGGGTCCTCGCCAGTTCGGCCGCGGTCACCGGCGACCTCCGGCGCGCCCACGGGTGCGACGGGGCCACCACGACGAGGAGTTCGTCCCGCGCGACCGTGCGGGAGCGCAGTCCGAGGGGCGCGCGGGGGCCCTCGACGAAGCCGACGTCCGCCGTGCCGCGCTCCACGGACTCGGCGACCGCGACGCTGTTCGTCGCCTCCAGTTCGATGTTCGTGGCGGGGATGCCCTGCTGCGTCTGCTGGTCCCGCAGCGCCACCAGCCAGCGCGGCAGCAGATGGCCGGCGATGGTGAGGCTCGCGGCGACCTTGAGGTGCCCGGCCCGGTCGGTGCGCAACGCGGTGATGCCCGCGTCGAGTTCGGCCGCCGCGTCGAGCACGCGGGTCGCCCACTGCTCGACGAGCCGGCCGGCCGCCGTGAGGTGCGAGCCGCGCGGGCCCCGGCTCAGCAGGGCGAAGCCGACCCGGCCCTCCAGCGCCCGTACGCGCTGGGAGAGCGCCTGCTGCGAGACGCCGAGTTCGGCCGCGGCGAGGCGCAGGCTGCCGGTCCTCGCGACGCCCGCGAGCATCTGGAGGTCGAGGAGGTCGGGGACGTGGGTGCTGAGCATGGGGCCGGTCTTTCGTCGTGCGCGGACCTCGGGCGGGGTGCCACCGTGAGGCGGCGGGGAACCCGTTGAAGAGGCGTGTGGCAGGGAGAGCGACAGGAGTGTGACAAGGGATTCTTGTTGCTCCCACAAGCAATTGCAGACTACTCCGTCCCTCGGGTGCCGCGCACGGTGGAGGAGTGAAGAATTCCCAGGTCCGCACACCCGAGAACGCCCGCGGGCACGGCGGTGCCCGCCCGCACGGGGGCCACGGCCCGCGTATGCGGGAGGGCCTCTCACCGCGGCGGCTGAACCCCGCATGGGGCCCGGGCATCCTGGCCGCCGCCCTCGCCACCGTCGTCGCCTACGCCGTGGCGCACTGGGTGCCCGGGCTGAACCCGTCCATCGTCGCGGTGATCCTCGGCGCGCTCGTCACCAACCTCCACCTGCACAGGCCCGCCCTGCACGCGGGCACCCGGCTCGCCGGCAAGCGGCTGCTGCGCTGGGCCGTCGTACTGCTGGGGCTCCAGCTCTCGCTGCCGGAGCTGGCGCGGCTCGGTGCGCGGGGGCTCGCCGTGGTCGCGGTGACGGTCGCCGCCACCTTCGTCGGCACCCAGCTCCTCGCGAAGGCGCTCGGCGTGCCGCCCGCGCGCGGGCTGCTGGTCGCCACCGGGTTCTCGATCTGCGGCGCGTCCGCCGTGGCCGCGATGGAGCCTGTCGCGGACGGGGACGACGAGGACACCGGGGTGGCGGTCGCCCTCGTCACCCTCTGCGGGACGCTCGCCATCGTCGTCCTGCCCGCCCTGCGCGGTTCGCTCGGTCTGAACGTCACCGACTTCGGGTCCTGGGTGGGCGCGAGCGTGCACGACGTCGGCCAGACGGTGGCGACCGCGCAGCGCGTGCCGGGCGCCCTGACGACGGCCGTCGTGGTGAAGCTGACGCGTGTGGTGCTGCTGGCGCCGCTGGTCGCGTCGGTGAGCCTGGCGGCCCGGCGCCGCCACCGCGTCCCCGCCACAGGCCAGGACGTCCCCGCTACGGGGCAGGACGACCGGGCGGACGCGCCGGCGGCCGGACGCAGGATGCCGCCGCCCGTGCCGCTGTTCGTCGCGGGCTTCCTCGCGGCCATCGCGCTGACCAGCACCGGCCTGCTGCCCGAACGGGTCCTCGCCGACGCCAAGGCCGTCCAGTCGGTCCTGCTGGTGGCGGCGCTCTTCGGCCTCGGCACCGGCATCCACGTCCCGGCCCTCGTCCGCACGGGCCGCCGCTCGCTGGTGCTCGGCCTCGCGTCCTGGGTGCTGGTGGCGGCCGTCGCGTACGCGGGGGTGCGGGTCGCCGCGTGGTGAGCGGTCCCGGACCCGCTGGTCACGGCGCGTGGCGGATGCCATCATGCGGTCCTATGGCGATCGAGCGGCAGACGTACAAGGGGCAGGCGTACCGGGAGATCCGCCAGATGCTCGTGGAGGGCGAACTGGCCCCCGGGGCCAAGGTGGTGGTGCGCCTCCTGTCCGAGAGGCTCGCGCTGTCGCCCACACCCATCAAGTCGGCGCTCGCCGGCCTGGAACGTGACGGTTTCCTCGTCGCGGTGCCGCACCGCGGCTACTTCGTGCCCGAGGTCGCGGTCGAGGACATGCGGGAGATCTACGAGCTGCGCGAGGCGCTCGACGGCATCGCCGCGCGCAACGCGGCCGGGGCGAAGGACGCCGAGGAGTTCGTACGCCGCACTCTGCGCCCGCTCTACGAGGAGCAGCGGCGGCTGCTGGACGAGCACGGCGGCGAGGGCTACAGCGCGGTCGACGTCGCGTTCCACCGTGCGATCTGGCACGCGTCCGGCAACGCGCGCCTCGCGGGCATCCTCGACAACCTCGGCGGGCAGTTGCGGTTCGCCTCCGGGTCCTCGTCCCGGGTGCCGGGCCGCGTCCCCGAGGCGCTCCAGGAGCATGAGGCGATCATGGCCGCCCTCGCGGCGGGCGACTCGGCGCTCGCGGAGCGGCTCTCGCGCGAGCATGTCCGCAGAGCCGCCGAGGCGTTCGGCGGTGTCGTGACGCCCGGTTCGCCGACGCCGTACCGCCCGGCCGGCTGAGCGCGGGGGCCGGCGCGGGCGGTTCCTCCCGGGCTCTGTGAACGCGCTGTTACGTCTTCCCGGCGGTGAGCCAAGGATTGAGACAACCTCTTGACGGCCCGGGAAACTTGGATTCAAAATCCAAATTGCTCCTGACCGCCCGCACGAGGAGACCCATGCCGCACTCAGCCCTCAGCCACCTCGACTGCTCCAAGACGGGCCGCCGCTACGACGCCGACCAGGTCCAGGGCGTGAGCGACGCGGGTGTCCCGCTGCTGGCGCGCTACGACCTCGAACGCGTCGCGGCGACCGTCACCCCGGCCGACATCGCCGCCCGCCCCGCCACCCTCTGGCGCTACCACGAGGTGCTGCCCGTGCGCGACGAGGCGAACGTCGTCTCGCTCGGCGAGGGCATGACCCCGCTGCTGCCGCTCCCGTCGTACGGCGCCGCCATCGGCGTCCCCGGCCTGCTGATGAAGGACGAGGGGCTGATCCCCACCGGCACCTTCAAGGCGCGCGGCGCGGCCGTCGGCGTGTCCCGGGCCAAGGAGCTCGGGGTGACGGGCGTCGCGATGCCCACCAACGGCAACGCGGGCGCGGCCTGGGCCGTGTACGCGGCGCGGGCCGGGATGACGTCCCTGATCGCCATGCCCGTGGACGCGCCCTCGATCACGCGCGCCGAGTGTGTCGTGTCGGGCGCCGAGCTGTACCTGGTGGACGGCCTCATCGGCGACGCGGGCAAGCTCGTGGCCGCCGCCGTCGCCGAACGCACCGGCTACCAGGAGGTCTCCACACTCAAGGAGCCGTACCGGCTCGAAGGCAAGAAGACCATGGGCTACGAGATCGCCGAGCAGCTCGGCTGGCGGGCGCCCGATGTGATCCTCTACCCGGCGGGCGGCGGCGTCGGCCTGATCGGCATCTACAAGGCGCTGCTCGAGATGCGCGAACTGGGCTGGCTGAAGGGCGAGTTGCCCCGGCTCGTGGCCGTACAGGCCGAGGGCTGCGCACCCATCGTGGAGGCGTACGAGGCGGGCAAGGACGAGAGCGTCGCGTTCCCCGACGCGCACACCGTCGCGTTCGGCATCACCGTCCCGAAGGCGCTCGGCGACTTCCTCGTCCTGGACGCCGTGCGCAGGACCGAGGGCACGGCGATCGCCGTGAGCGACGCGGAACTCCTCGCCGAACAGGCCGAACTCGCGCGCCGCGAAGGCACGTTCATCTGCCCGGAGGGCGCGGCCTGCATGGCGGCGGCCAAGCGGCTGCGCGCGTCGGGCTGGCTGCGCGAGGGCGACCGCACGGTCGTCCTCAACACCGGCGCCGGCATCAAGTACCCCGAGACCGTCGCCGTCGACGTCCCGACGCTCGCCGTCGACTCCCGTATCCCCGCCCCGTCGGGGTCCTGACCGCGCGCCCGCCGGGGGCCCCGACTGCCTCGTGC
>NZ_JAIUKE010000434.1 GCF_020176795.1 Streptomyces sp. 8L | reverse complement strand
GACAGGTGACGCGGGGGGCGTCACAACGAAACGGCAGCCTCGACCGTCACACCAGGCGTGACGGTCACCACCCCGCCCGGCAGGCACACCCCCCGGGTCCGACGCACCGGGGCCGACGGGCACCACCGCCGCGCCCGGCGGCCGCCCCGCCTCCGCACCCGCCCCCCGCCATGCGGCAAGATCGACTCAACGACACCGCACCGCAGGACACGCTCGAACGAAACCGGCCCCATCCGGCATACCGCGAGACAACGGGGCACAAGACACACCCGTGGAGCACCCCCTCTTCCGCCATCACGCTCCGTGCGGGACGCTCGCAGGTGGCGGCAGCACTACGAGGAGGCATCAAGTGGTCGACGCACATCGCACATTCGTCATCGTCGGGGGCGGGCTCGCCGCGGCGAAAGCGGCGGAGGCCCTCCGCGCGGAGGGGTTCACCGGCCGAGTGATCCTGATCGGTGACGAGCGTGACCACCCCTACGAGCGCCCCCCGCTCTCCAAGGGCTACCTCGCGGGCAAGGACGAGCGCGCCGGAGTCTTCGTCCACGAGCCCGCCTGGTACGCCAAGCAGGAGGTGGAGCTGCACCTCGGCCAGACGGTCACCGCCATCGACCGGGAGGGCCACGCCGTCCAGCTCGGCGACGGCAGCTCCGTCCGGTACGACAAGCTGCTGCTCGCGACCGGCGCCGAGCCCCACCGGCTCGACATCCCCGGCACCGGGCTCGCCGGCGTGCACCACCTGCGCCGGCTCGCGCACGCCGAGCGGCTGCGCCAGGTCCTCTCGTCCCTCGGCCGCGACAACGGGCACATCGTCATCGCGGGCGCCGGCTGGATCGGACTCGAAGTGGCCGCCGCCGCCCGCACGTACGGGGCCGAGGTCACCGTCGTGGAGGGCGAGGCCACCCCGCTGCACCGGGTCCTCGGCCCCGAGATCGGGCAGCTCTTCACGGACCTGCACGCCGAGCACGGCGTCCGGTTCCACTTCGGCGCCCGGCTCACGGAGATCGTCGGGCAGGACGGGGTCGTCCTGTCGGCCCGTACCGACGACGGCGAGGACCATCCGGCGCACGACGTGCTCGCCGCGATCGGCGCCGCGCCCCGCGTCGGCCTCGCCGAGGCCGCGGGGCTCGCGCTCGCCGGCCGGGAGGAGGGCGGCGGCATCGCGGTGGACGCCGCCCTGCGCACCTCCGACCCCGACATCTACGCGGCCGGCGACGTCGCTTCCGTGCCGTGCCCGTGGGGCGCCGCGGCCGGCGGCAGGGTGCGCGTCGAGCACTGGGCGAACGCGCTGAACGCGGGCCCGGCGGCCGCCCGCTCGATGCTCGGGCGGGACGTGGAATACGACCGTGTCCCGTACTTCTTCTCCGACCAGTACGACCTCGGCCTCGAGTACTCGGGCTGGGCCCCGCCCGGCACCTACGACGAGGTCGTGGTGCGCGGGGACACCGGCAAGCGCGAGTTCATCGCGTTCTGGCTGGGCGGCGGCAAGGTCCTGGCGGGCATGAACGTCAACGTGTGGGATGTGACCGAGGACATCCAGCGCCTGATCCGCTCGGGCACCGCGGCCGACCGGGACGCGCTCGCCGACCCGTCCGTGCCGCTGGCCGGGATCGGCCGCTGAGCCCCCTCCCGGATTCCCGGCGAACCGCGGGACCGCGCGCGTACCCACTCCGGCGCGTGAGTGTCCGTCCGTCCCCGTAGAATTCACGCGTGGCCGGCAGGATCAACGATGACGACGTGAAGGCGGTACGGGACGCGGTCCCGATCGACGCCGTCGTTTCCGAGTACCTCCAGCTGCGCAACGCGGGCGGCGGCAACCTCAAGGGCCTGTGCCCGTTCCACGACGAGAAGTCCCCGTCCTTCCAGGTCAGTCCGAGCAAGGGTCTCTTCCACTGCTTCGGCTGCCAGGAGGGCGGGGACACCATCGCCTTCGTGATGAAGATCGACCACCTCTCGTTCTCCGAGACGGTCGAGCGCCTGGCGGCCCGCGCCGGCATCACGCTGCGGTACGAGGAGGGCGGGTACAACCCGTCGAGCCAGCGCGGGGAGCGTACGCGCCTGGTCGAGGCGCATGTGGCCGCCGCCAGGTTCTACGTGGAGCAGCTGGCCTCCCCCGAGGCCGAGATCGGCCGGAAGTTCCTCGCCGAGCGCGGCTTCGACCAGGCCGCCGCCGAGCACTTCGAGGTCGGCTACAGCCCCGTCGGCTGGGACCACCTCACCCGCTTCCTGCGCGGACGGGGCTTCACCGACCGGGAGTTGATCATGTCGGGCCTGTCGCAGGACGGCAGGCGCGGCCCGATCGACCGCTTCCGCGGCCGGCTGATGTGGCCCATCCGGGACATCGCGGGAGATGTCGTCGGATTCGGCGCGCGCCGGCTGCGCGAGGACGACAACGGCCCCAAGTACCTCAACACCCCCGAGACGCCCATCTACAAGAAGTCCCAGGTGCTCTACGGCGTCGATCTGGCCAAGAAGGACATCGCCAAGGCGAGCAGGGCCGTGGTCGTCGAGGGCTACACCGACGTGATGGCCTGCCACCTCGCCGGGGTCACCACCGCCATCGCGACCTGCGGCACGGCGTTCGGCGGCGACCACATCAAGATCCTCCGCAGGCTGCTGATGGACAACGGCAGCGCCCGGGTGATCTTCACCTTCGACGGTGACGCGGCCGGCCAGAAGGCCGCCCTGCGCGCCTTCGAGGACGACCAGAAGTTCGCGGCCGAGACGTACATCGCGATCGCGCCCGACGGCATGGACCCCTGCGAGCTGCGGCTCGCGAAGGGCGACGACGCCGTCCAGGACCTGGTCGAGCCGCGCACCCCGCTGTTCGAGTTCGCCATCCGCCAGATCGTGAACCGCTACGACCTGGAGGTCCCGGCGGGCCGCGCCGCCGCGCTCGACGAGGCCGCGCCCGTCGTCGCGAAGATCAAGAACCCGACGGTCCGCCGCGAGGTCGCCGTGCAACTGGCGGGCATGGTGGGCATCCTCGATCCGGAGTTCGTGGTCAAGCGCGTCGGACGGCAGGCGCAGTGGGCCCGCGACCGCGGCGGCCGGGGCCCCGCGCAGGGGCCCGGCACGGCACCGGGCCGGAGCGCTGCCGAGGGGCCCGTGCCCGCGGCCCGCAGGAGCCCCTCGGGCCCCGCGCTGTACCTGCGCAATCCGGTGTACGCGACGGAGCGCGAGCTGCTGAAACTGGCGCTCCAGCGCCCCGAACTGGTCACGCCCGCCTTCGACGCGTACGAGAGCGACGAGTTCACGGCCCCGCCCTACGCGGCGGTGCGCGAGTGCATCGACGAGGTGGGCGGCGCGGAGCAGGGCTGCGCCGACGTCAGGGACTATCTGGCGCGGGTGCGCGAGGCCGCGCCCGACGACACCGTGCGCAAGCTCGTGACGGAGCTGGCCGTGGAGGTCTTCCGCGGCAAGTCCATCGACGAGCTGTACGCGGGCCACCAGCTCGTCCAGGTCCGCATCCGCGCCGTCGACCGCCGTATCCAGGACGCCACGTCCGCGCTGACGCGCCTCGGCAACGGCGGTGACCCGCAGCAGTACGCGGCCGTGCAGAACGAGCTGTGGGTCCTCCAGCAGTACGGCCAGGCCCTCCGCAACCACGGCGTCGGCGCCCTGTAGCGCCCCGCGTGCCTTTCCCCCGGGCCCAGGCCGGCCGGGGGCGGGCGCCCCGGCGCGGGCTGCGGACCGCGCCGGGCAGAAAGTGCCCGCACGCCCCTCGTGGCGGCGATGTGCCGTACGCCACACTGAAAGCGGACTCCTGCTGCCGCGTACTTCCGAGCCCGGCAGCGACCAGCTGGAGGTCGCCTCGTGCAGACCCAGACGCTCACCGGCCCGGCCGTACCCCACCCACCGCGGACCCCCGCGGGGCCCGGAATCCCCGGAATCCCCGCCGCGCCCGGAGTGCCTCGGGCGCGGGCCGCCCACGAGTCGTACGGCGTCTCCGAGCTGCCGGAACCGCCGGAGCGCCGCCCGGCCGCGCACCCGGGCACCGGCGGCGCCTCCTCCGACCTGCTGCGCCTGTACCTGCGCGAGATCGGCCGGGTGCGGCTGCTCACGGCGGCGGAGGAGGTCGAACTCGCCCGCCGCGTCGAGGCCGGCCTGTTCGCGGAGCAGAAGCTGAGCACCGTGCCCGACCTGGACGAGAACCTCGCGCTCGACCTCGACCGGATCGTCGTGCTCGGCCGGGCCGGCAAGCGCCGCCTCATCGAGGCCAATCTGCGGCTCGTCGTCTCGGTCGCCAAACGCTACGTGGGCCGCGGCCTGACCATGCTCGACCTCATCCAGGAGGGCAACCTCGGGCTGATCCGCGCCGTCGAGAAGTTCGACTACGCGCGCGGATACAAGTTCTCCACGTACGCGACCTGGTGGATTCGCCAGGCCATGTCCCGCGCCTTTGCCGACCAGGGCCGCACCATCCGCGTGCCGGTGCACGTGGTCGAGCTGATCAACCGGGTGGTCCGCGTACAGCGCGGGATGCTCCAGGAGCGGGGGTACGAACCGACGCACGCCGAGGTCGCGGCACGACTCGACCTCGCGCCCGAGCGGGTCGGCGAGGTCCTGCGGCTCGCCCAGGAGCCCATCTCGCTGTACGCGCCGATCGGCGAGGAGGAAGACCTCGCGCTGGCGGACCTCATCGAGGACGGCGACGCCGCGTCCCCGGTGGAGTCCGCCGCGTTCCTGCTGCTGCGCGAGCACCTGGAGGCGGTGCTCTCCACCCTGGGCGAGCGGGAGCGGAAGGTCGTCCAGCTCCGGTACGGGCTCACCGACGGCCGCCCGCGCACGCTGGAGGAGATCGGCGGGCTCTTCGGCGTGACCCGCGAACGCATCCGCCAGATCGAGTCGCGCACGCTCGGCAAGCTCCGCGACCACGCCCTCGCCGACCAGCTCCGCGGCTACCTCGACTGACGAGCGCGGGGCGCCGCGCCGCCGCGCACGGGGTTCGCCACCCCTCTATCTACGTGCGAAAGCCCGCCCTCCGGTCCGAAGGCGGGCTTCCGCTGTGCGTAGGGACTGTTGTATGGACCGCGTACGGACTCCGCCGCGCGCCCTACGGGGGCAACGAGCCCCACGGGAACCACACGATTCCTACGGGAAGAGCGCTATGCCCACGATCACCAAGAGCAGGATCACGAGCAGGATGGCCCCGGTGGACCAGCTGCGCTGATGCTTGATGCCCTTGGCCGGGCCGCCTCGCGGCCGGTCTTCCTGCAGCGTGGGGTGCTGCGGCCTTCCGTGCTTGTAGAACGTGTCCGCCATGAGAGCCCCCTTTCGGTGGTCTGTGCGGTGGTCCGGCTCCTTCTAAGCGCCGAATACCCGTAAAGCGGACGGCCATGCAAAGGCGTCCGGGACGATGGCGCTCAGTGGGCGGGACACGACGGACGGTGTCCGCCGCGCCCCGTAACCCCGCTGACCGGGCCCGCGCCCCCGCCGGACGAGGCCCGCGCCCGCGCGCCCGGCGGGCCCCGCGATGGTCAGTCGACCTCGGCCACGGCCTGGGCGAACTGTGCCTGGTAGAGATGCGCGTACGCGCCGTCCGCCGCCAGCAGCTCCTCGTGCGTGCCCTGCTCCACGATCGAGCCGTTCTCCATCACGAGGATCACGTCCGCGTCACGGATCGTGGACAGCCGGTGCGCGATCACGAAGCTCGTCCTGCCGTGCGCGAGACGCGCCATCGCCTTCTGGATCAGAACCTCCGTACGGGTGTCCACGGAGCTCGTCGCCTCGTCCAGCACCAGGATCACCGGGTCGGACAGGAACGCCCGCGCGATGGTGATCAGCTGCTTCTCGCCCGCGCTGACGCCCGATCCCTCGTCGTCGAGCATCGTGTCGTAGCCGTCGGGCAGCGTACGGATGAACCGGTCCGCGTGCGCGGCGCGCGCCGCCTCCTCGATCTCCTCCCGCGACACGTCGCGCGAGGCCCCGTACGCGATGTTCTCCGCTATCGTCCCGCCGAACAGCCAGGTGTCCTGGAGCACCATGCCTATCCCGGCGCGCAGCTGCTCGCGGGTCAGGTCCCGCACGTCGACGCCGTCGAGCGTGATCCGGCCGGCCGACACCTCGTAGAACCGCATCAGCAGGTTGACGAGCGTGGTCTTGCCCGCGCCCGTCGGGCCGACGATCGCGACCGTCTGCCCCGGCTCCACCGCCAGCGACAGGTCCTCGATCAGCGGCTTCTCCGGGTCGTACCGGAACGCCACCTTCTCCAGCGCGACCCGGCCGCGCGGCGGCGTGAGCATCTTCCGCTCGGGGCCGTCGGGCTCCTGCTCCTCGGCGTCCAGCAGCTCGAAGATCCGCTCGGCCGACGCCACGCCCGACTGGACGAGGTTCGCCATCGACGCGACCTGCGTCAGCGGCTGCGAGAACTGCCGCGAGTACTGGATGAACGCCTGCACGTCACCGATCGACAGCGCGCCCGACGCGACCCTGAGGCCGCCGACGACCGCCACCAGCACGTAGTTGAGGTTCGAGACGAACATCATCAGCGGCTGCATGATGCCGCTGTTGAACTGCGCCTTGAACGCCGCGTCGTACAGCTGGTCGTTCTGCTCCTCGAACGCGGCGGCCGACTCCTCCTGCCGCCCGAACGTCTTGACCAGCGAATGCCCCGTGTACATCTCCTCGATGTGCGCGTTGAGCCGGCCGGTGACCTGCCACTGCCGCACGAACTGCGGCTGCGACCGCTTGCCGACCCGCGTCGCCACGAGCACCGAGAGCGGCACCGTCACCAGCGCGACGAGCGCCAGCAGCCAGGAGATCCAGAACATCATCACGATGACGCCGACGATCGTCAGCAGCGAATTGACCATCTGGCCCATCGTCTGCTGCATCGTCTGCGCGATGTTGTCCACGTCGTTGGTCGCACGGCTGAGCACCTCGCCCCGCCGCTGCCCGTCGAAGTACGACAGCGGCAGGCGCGCCAGCTTCAACTGGATGTCCTCGCGCATCCGGTACACCGTGCGGTTGATGATCCGGATCGACATCCGCTGCGACACCAGCATCAGCAGGCCCGCCGCCAGGTAGACGATCAGCGCGGCCAGCAGCGTCGTCCCGATCTTGTCGAAGTCGATGCCGTGGCCCGGGACGAAGTCGACCCCCTTCAGGAGGTCGGCGAGCGAGCCCTGGCCGTGGGCCCGCAGCCCTTCGATCGCCTGGGCCTTCGTCGAGCCCCGCGGCATCGAGTGGCCGATGACACCCGCGAAGATCAGGTCCGTGGCCTTGCCGAGAATCCTCGGCCCCTCCACCGAGAGCGCCACGCTCGCCACGGCCGCCGCGACCATCGCCACCAGCGCGGGCCGGTGCTGCGTCAGCCTCCGGAGCAGGCGTTTCGCCGATCCCTTGAAGTCGGCGGAGCGCTGCGTGGCCGCGGCGCCCGCCATCATGCGTCCGGGTCCTCCACCGCTCATCAGGCCGCCTCCGCCTCGGTCAGCTGGGAGAGCACGATCTCCCGGTACGTCTCGTTGGACGCCATCAGCTCCGTGTGGTGGCCCGTCCCGACCACGCGGCCCTCGTCGAGCACCACGATCCGGTCGGCGTCCCTGATCGTCGACACGCGCTGGGCGACGATCACCACCGTCGCCTCGGCCGTCTCGTGGGACAGCGCCGCGCGCAGCGCCGCGTCCGTCGCGTAGTCGAGCGCGGAGAACGAGTCGTCGAACAGATAGATCTCAGGGCGCTGCACCAGCGTCCTCGCGATCGAGAGCCGCTGCCGCTGGCCGCCCGACACATTCGTGCCGCCCTGGGCGACGGGCGCGTCCAGCCCGCCCTCCAGCTTCGTCACGAAGTCCTTGGCCTGCGCCACCTCCAGCGCGTGCCACAGCTCCTCGTCGGTCGCGTCGGGGTTGCCGTACCGCAGGTTCGTCGCGATCGTCCCCGCGAACAGGTACGGCTTCTGCGGCACCAGGCTGACCGTCTTCGCCAGCAGTGCCGCGTCCAGCTCCCGCACGTCCTGCCCGTCCACCAGCACCTGGCCGTCCGTCACATCCATCAGCCGCGGTACGAGCGCGAGCAGCGTGGACTTGCCGCTGCCCGTCGAGCCGATCACCGCGGTCGTCTCACCGGGCCGCGCGACCAGCGTCACGGCCTTCAGCACGGACTCCTCGGCGCCCGGATACCGGAAGTCGACATCCCTGACCTCCAGATGGCCGTGGGCCCGCAGCTCCCGCACCGGGCTCGGCGGCGGCACGACGCTGGAGTCGGTGTCCAGCACCTCCTCGATGCGCTCCGCGCACACCTCGGCCCGCGGCACCATGATGAACATGAACGTGGCCATCATCACGGCCATCACGATCTGCATCAGGTACGACAGGAACGCCGTCAGCGCGCCGATCTGCATGTGGCCGCTGTCGATGCGGTGCGCGCCGAACCAGACCACGGCGATCGACGAGAGGTTCACCACGGTCATCACCGTCGGGAACATCAGCGACATCAGGCGGCCGGTCGACAGCTGGAGCGCGGCCACGTCCTGGTTGGCGGTCTTGAACCGGCCCTGCTCGTACTCGTCGCGGACGAAGGCGCGGATCACGCGGTTGCCGGTGATCTGCTCGCGCAGCACCCGGTTCACGTTGTCCAGCTTCTTCTGCATCTGCCGGAACAGCGGACGCATCCGGCGCACGATCAGGCTCACCGCGAGCGCCAGCACCGGCACCACGGCCAGCAGGATCGACGACAGCGGCACGTCCTGGCTGAGCGCCATGACGATGCCGCCCACACACATGATCGGCGCGGACACCATCAGCGTGAACGACATGAGCGTGAGCATCTGTATCTGCTGCACGTCATTGGTCGTCCGCGTGATCAACGAGGGCGCGCCGAACTGGCTCACCTCACGCGACGAGAAGCTCTGCACCCGGTGGAAGACGGCGGAGCGGACGTCGCGCCCGACGGACGACGCCGTGCGCGCGCCGAAGTAGACCGCGCCGATGTTGCAGAGCACCTGGCCGACGGAGACGGCGAGCATGATGCCGCCGAACTCCAGGATGTAGCCCGAATCACCGGTCACGACACCGTTGTCGATGATGTCGGCGTTGAGCGTGGGGAGGTAGAGGGTGGCGACGGTCTGGAGCAGCTGGAGTACCACCAGCAGACCGAGGGGTCGTCTGTACGGAGCGAGGTGGGTCCGTAGAAGTCGTAGGAGCACGCGGGGGTCTCTCCGGGTCGGCGGGCAGAGGTCGCCCCCATCTTGCGGCACCCGGGCCCCGGATTCCCAAGGAATTCCGGTGAGAACGCCTGCGGAATGGCCAAGGCCGGGTCAAGGTACGGAGCGTCGCGATGGGCACACGGAAAACTCTACGGCGGGGGTATGACAACGCCCCGGGCCGTGCCCGGCCGGCGCCCCGCGGGCGTGCTGCGGGCAGGGCGCCCCCGCCGGGCCTGCGCCCCGGGCCCGCTGCGGAAGGGTCGGCCGCCGGGCCCGCGCCCCGTGGCCCCTACGACAGGGGCGTCTCCCCGGGCCCGAGCCCCGTGGCGCCCGTCTCGAAGTCCGCGCCCGCGCCCGCTCCGGCCGCGCCGCCGGCCGTCGCGCCCGTACCGGCCTGCTCGCCCGGAACCGAGCCCGGTCCGTCGAACGCGCCGGGGTGGATCTGCTCGCGCGTGGCCCGGTACTGCTGCCGTACGGCCGACCCGGCCCCCCGCTCCTCGCCCGGCTCGAACACCTGGGTCGCCGCGCCCTGCCAGGCCGGCGGGGCCGAGGGCGACAGTGTGCCCTGCGAGACCCCGAGGGCCCAGGCCGCCTGCCGGGCCGCGCCGAGCGCCGCGTACTCCGCCGGCTGCGGCACCACCACCTGCGCGCCGAACACCGGGGGCGCGATGGCCTGCACGGCAGGCAGCTCGGCGGCGCCGCCGAGCAGGAACACCCGCCGGACCTCCACGCCCCGCTCACGCAGTACGTCCATCGCGTCGGCGAGCGAGCAGAGCATGCCCTCGAACGCGGCACGCGCCAGGTGCTCGGGCCGCATCGACTCGCGGCGCAGCCCGCTCAGGGTGCCGGCGGTGTGCGGCAGTTGAGGGGTCCGCTCGCCCTCCAGGTACGGCAACAGGACAAGTCCGGACGAACCGGGCGTCGACTTGAGAGCGAGCGCCGACAGCTCGGCGAGGTCCTCCGTGCCGAGCAGCTCCGCCGTGCCGCGCAGCGCCCGTACCGCGTTGCTGGTGTGCACGACCGGCAGGTGCATGCCGGTGGCGTCCGCGAACGACGTGATCGTGCCCGACTGGTCGGCCAGCGCCGTCCCGTGCACCGCCATCACCGACCCGGAGGCCCCCAGCGACACGACCGCGTCCCCCGGCACCAGCCCCAGGCCGAACGCCGCCGCCATCGTCTCCCCGGTGCCCGCCGAGATCAGCAGCCCCTCGGGGGTGGTGCCGGGCGGCGCCCCCCGCGCCCCCCCCCCCGGGCCCCCCCGCCCGGGGGGGCCCCCCCCCGCGGGGGGGGGGGGCCGGGCGGGGCCGGGGGGGGCGGGCCGGGGGGGGGGGGGGGGCGCGGCGG
>NZ_JAIUKE010000433.1 GCF_020176795.1 Streptomyces sp. 8L | reverse complement strand
CGCTCCCGGTGACCGGAGACGTCCTCGGGATGCTCGGCGGCTGAGCTCCCGCCGGGCGCCGTCGCCGTACGCCATCGGGGCCCGGGGCCCGGGCGGGGGGGGGGGCCCCTCGGCCGAGGGCCGGGTGAACCACTGGCCTAGGCTCACCGTCATCACAGGGGGAGGACGGTCGCGCCGCTCCGGCGCTGCCGGGGACAGCCGGCGAGAGCCGACGAGAGCCAACGACAGCCGACGACAGCCGACGACATGGGGGACCCGAGCGGATGCGCGCACTCCGGATATTGCTGATCTTCGTTGTGATCATCGGCGGCCTGTTCGTGGCCGCCGACCGGATCGCGCTGCACTTCGCCGAGGGCAAGGTCGCGGACCGGCTCCAGTCGAGCGAGAACCTCGACAGCAAGCCCGACGTGTCGGTGAAGGGCTTCCCCTTCCTGACGCAGGTGGCCGGCAAGTCGCTGGACGAGGTCGACGTCGGCCTCGGCCGCCTCACCGCGACCGCGAACGGCCAGGCCGTCCACATCACGCAGGTCAAGGCCGTCCTGAAGAACGTCCGCATCGACAGCAGCTTCTCCTCCGCGACGGCGGGCACGGCCGAGGGGTCGGCGCGCGTCTCGTACGCGGACCTCGCCGCCGCGGTCCCGAAGGGCGCCACGGTCTCCTACGCGGGTCCCGAGCGGGCCGCGAAGGGCCAGGTCAAGGTCGTCGCCAAGGCCACGCAGGTGATGAAGGCTGAGCACATCCCGGACCCGTCCGGGCTGGTCGAGCGGCTCCTCGCGGGCAAGACCCTGACCGCGTACGGCACGGTCACCATGAAGGGCGACGTGCTGAAGCTGGACTTCGACGACGTCTCGGGCCTCCCGGTCCCCGGTCTCGCCGACCAGATCAAGGGGCTCATCAACTCCGACCTCAAGATCGACGGGCTGCCCTCGACGGTGACCCTGTCGAAGGTCACGGCGTCCCAGGACGGACTCCGCTTCTCGGGCACGGGCACGAACGTCGCGCTGACGGGCTGACGGGCTGACGGGCTGAACGGGCTGACGCGCGGGGGGCGCGGGGCGCGCGGGCGCCGCGTCGGTACGACGAGCGGGCAGGCCGCGGGCCGGGTACGCCGTGGGCAGGAGACGCCGCGGCCGGATCGTGAGACGCGGCGTCCGGCCCGTAGATACCCCGGATGTTCCGGCGATGTTCCGGCCGTGCCCGGCGGATGTGCGCTCCTGGCAGCAGCCCCCGCCGCACCTCTCGCAGCCCCCGCCACGCCTCCCGCCGACCGCATTGCGGACGGTCCTGTCTCAACATGTGAGGCAACGGTGACACGGCCGTCCGGACGTCCTTACGATCGCCCCTATGGAGCGACGGGTGGATCTGCGAGTGGATCTCACAAAGCGGCGGGCAGTCGACCTGTGCCGCGTTGCCACCATGCTCTGTCGCGACGCTTAGCCGGTACCCGCGCGTACGGGACGGAGGAGGCGGGCGGCCCTCGCGCCGCCCCGCGGCCCGTCACCGCGTACCGGAATCCCCGCCCTGCGATCGAGGGCGAACCGCGCCCCGCGACCGCCCTGCCCCTGCCGTCGCCCCGTCGACGCACGGGCGCGCGGACCGGAGGCCGTCCCCGCCCCCCACAGCACCTCGCACCTCGCCGAACACTGCCCCGGAGGGAAACAGCATGAGCCGCACCGACGTCCTGGTCGACGCAGACTGGGTCGAGTCGCACCTCGGCGACGAGAAGGTCGTCGTCGTAGAGGTCGACGAAGACACCTCGGCGTACGACAAGAACCACATCAAGAACGCCGTCAAGATCGACTGGAAGACGGACCTCCAGGACCCGGTGCGCCGCGACTTCGTGGACCAGGAGGGCTTCGAGAAGCTCCTGTCCGCCAAGGGCATCGCCAACGACGACACCGTCATCCTGTACGGCGGCAACAACAACTGGTTCGCCTCGTACGCGTACTGGTACTTCAAGCTGTACGGCCACGACAGCGTCAAGCTGCTCGACGGCGGCCGCAAGAAGTGGGAGCTCGACGCCCGCGAGCTGGTCGAAGAGGTCCCGCAGCGCGCGGCCACCAGCTACCGGGCGAAGGCCCAGGACGCCTCGATCCGCGCCTTCCGCGACGACGTCGTCGCCGCGATCGGCAGCCAGAACCTGGTCGACGTGCGTTCGCCCGACGAGTTCAGCGGCAAGCTGCTCGCCCCTGCGCACCTGCCGCAGGAGCAGTCGCAGCGCCCGGGCCACGTCCCGTCCGCGCGCAACATCCCGTGGTCGAAGAACGCCAACGACGACGGCACGTTCAAGTCGGACGACGAGCTCAAGCAGCTCTACGCCGACGAGCAGGTCGACCTGGGCACGGACACCATCGCGTACTGCCGCATCGGCGAGCGCTCCGCGCTGACGTGGTTCGTGCTGCACGAGCTGCTCGGTGTCACGAACGTCAAGAACTACGACGGCTCGTGGACCGAGTACGGCTCGCTGGTCGGCGTGCCGATCGAGCTCGGCGCGGCGAAGTAATCGAGCTCGGCGCGGCGAAGTAACGGCCCGACGAGGCACCCCGGCGCGCCCGCGTGGGCGCACCGCATCCAAGGCAAGTGCCAGACCCGCCTGACCCGGAGGACGAGCAAGTATGTGTGGAGCGAAGGCCGGCGGCCCGGACGCGTCGACGATCAAGCCCGGTGAGACCACCATCCAGGGCCAGGTGACCCGTGACGGCGAGCCCGTCACCGGTTACGTACGGCTGCTGGACTCGACCGGTGAATTCACGGCGGAGGTGCCGACCTCGGCCACCGGACAGTTCCGCTTCTACGCGGCGGAGGGCACCTGGACGCTGCGCGCCCTCGTCCCCGGCGGTACCGCGGACCGCACGGTCGTCGCCCAGACCGGCGGCCTCGCCGAGGTCGCGATCGCGGTCTGACGGCGGGCGCCCCCGGCGCCCCGGCAGGCACGGCATACGGCGCGCGGGACCCGTTCCTCAGGGAGCGGGTCCCGCGCGCCGTCGGCGTCCGTCCGCAGCGTTGGCCGTTGTCCACAGGGCGGTCGTACGCTGGAGGCATGTACACGCGACGCCGTCGTCGTTACTTCGCGCTCATGTGCGGGTGCCTCGTTCTCTTCGTATCCGCTTGGGCGTTCGTACGGCTGTGGTCGATTCCGGCGGCCGTCGCCATGTGTGTCGTGGCGATGGTGATTCCCCCCGTCGCGGCCATGGTCGGAAACTCGCGCGGGCGCGGGGACCGGTGGTGGGACGAGACGTCCGGCGACTCCACGTCCGACGAATGGTGGGACGAACTGGACGGGAAGAAGCCGGCCCCCAGCGACAAGGACAAGAAGGATTCCGACGCCAAGAGGAACAACCGGCGCGGGAGGCCGTGAGCGCGGCGCCGTCTTCTCCCGCGTTACGCGTCCCCCGGGCGGGGGCGCAATCCGTCCAATTGCAGGTCGAGTTGGCGGGCGAGGCGGGCGGGGCCGCCTTCGAGTACCTCCGCGACCAGCGACACACCGCTGAGTCCCGCCAGGATGTCGTACGGTTCGACGTCCGCGCGCAGCACGCCCTCCGCGACCCCCGCGCGCAGTACGGTGCCGATCGCGTCGAGCAGCGTCGCGCGGCTCTTGCGGAACGGGTGCTCGGCGGGCGCCTGGTCCTGGACGGACGCCACGTCTTGGGCGGGCGCCTGGTCCGAGGCGATCACCGCCCGCAGCGCCGCGGCCATGCCGTGCTTGGCGGTCAGATAGGCGAGGACCTGGTCCATCCAGGCGCGCAGCGCCACGTCGGCCGGATGGTCGCGCAGCAGGCCGGGCACGGCCTCGCACAGCCGCGTCACCTCGCTGCGGTGGGCCGCCTCGATCAGCGCCTCCCTGGTGGGGAAGTGCCGGTAGAGCGTGCCGATGCCGACGCCCGCCTCCTTGGCGATCCGCTCCAGGGTGACCTCAGGACCCTCGTCGGCGAAGGCGCGGGCCGCGACCTCCAGCAGGCGCTCCCGGTTGCGGCGCGCGTCGGCGCGCAGGGGGCGGGAGGCGCCGCCGGACTCCCGGGGCGTCGCTCGTGGGGGCCCTGTCCTGTCCGCGGCCATGCGGGTACCTCCGTCGTCACTTGCCAATCGGAGGCTCCTCCGGTTAGCTTGGTCGTAGCGGAGAGCCCTCCGCTTTCACTCTAGTCGAACCGCCGAAACACCGAACCGCTCTGGTCGAACCGTCGAACCGTCGAACCGCTCGGATCGCGCCGTCGCGCCGTCGCGCCGCGGAACCGACCAAGACCGTCTGTTCGCAGCGATTCTCCGGGATCAGAGACAGAGGCAGAGCCATGTCCACAGACTTCAGGGACTCCACGGGCACCCCCAAGGGGCCTTCCCGTATCACCACCCCGTTCGGCGCGCACTCCACCGCCGCCGAGGTCCTCGCGGGTGTCGACCTCACCGGGCGGCGCGCCATCGTCACCGGCAGTACGTCCGGGATCGGCGTCGAGACCGCCCGCGTGCTCGCCGCGGCGGGCGCCGAGGTGACGCTCGCCGTGCGGGACACGGCCGCGGGCGCCCGTACCGCCGCCGGGCTCACCGCGGCCACCGGCAACCCGCACCTCCGCGTCGCACCGCTCGACCTGGGCGACCAGGCCTCGGTCGCCGCGTTCGGCACGGCGTGGGAGGGCCCGCTGCACATCCTCGTCAACAACGCGGGCATCATGGCCGCGCCCCTGACGCGTACCGCCGAGGGCTGGGAGGCGCAGTTCGCCGTCAACCACCTCGGCCACTTCGCCCTGGCGTGCGGGGTGCGCGGCGCGCTCGCGGCGGGCGCGGCCGAGGCGGGCGAGGCACGGATCGTGTCCGTGTCGTCGGTCGGCCACCTGGCCGCGGGCGTCGACTTCGACGACCTCCACTTCGAGCGCCGCCCCTACGACGAGTGGCAGGTGTACGGGCAGTCCAAGACGGCCAACATCCTCTTCGCGCTGGAGGCGGACCGCCGCTGGGCCGCCGACGGAATCCGCGCCAACGCGCTGACGCCGGGGCGCATCCGCACCAACCTGATGCGCTACATAGGCGACGAGTTCAACCCGAAGGTGCCCGCGGGCTTCGAGGCGACGAGCGGCGCGGTCGAGTGGAAGACGGTGGAGGAGGGCGCCGCCACGAGCGCCCTGCTGGCGGCGTCCCCGCTGCTCGCGGGCGTCGGCGGGCGCTACTTCGAGGACTGTGCGGAGGCCCTGCCCCAGGTCCCGCCGGCGCGCCGCGGCATCGCGCCCCACGCGCGGGCCGCGGAGGCGGCGGCGCGGCTGTGGGAGATCTCGGCCGGCCTGACCGCGCCTTCCGCGGAGCGGGCGCGGCCGCCACGTGATCACCGGCGGTCGTGAAGACCCCTTTCGCGTGACCCCTTTCGCACGAGTCCTTTCGCACGAGTCCTTTCGCACGAGTCCCTTCGCACGAGTCCCTTCGCACGACCGGGCCGGCCGGGCGGTCACGGGACGAGTAGGAGCTTGCCGCCGGGCCTGCGGGACCGGCTGAGCTCCGCCGCTTCCTGGATCTGGTCGAGCCTGTAGGTACGGGCGACCGACACGGCCAGGACGCCTTCGCTGGCCAGCCGGGCGAACTCGTCCATCACGTCGTAGCGCATCTCGGTGGTGATCCGTACCCCCAGCTCGGCCGCGGCGGCGAAGTCCGAGACGGTGAGGACGCGGTCGGGGTCACCGGTCAGCCCGATCAGGGCCGGCAGCGCGCCGCCGGCCGGGCCGGCCTGGTCGGCCCGGTCGATCCGGCCGCCGGTCGGGGCGCTGTCCAGGGCGCGGTCGACGCGGCCCCCGGCCAGTGCGGCAACCCGTTCGGCCATGCCGTCGCCGTAGCCGGTCACCCGGGCGCCGATCTCCTCCAGGGCGGCGGCCCGGGTCGGGCCCGCGGCGGCGATCACCCGGATACCCCGGTGCAGCGCGAGGCGCACCGCCGCCTCACCCACCGTGGTGCCCGCGCCGTGGACGAGCAGCAGCTCACCCGGCTGGACGCCGAGGTCGTCGAGCGCGCGCCACGCCGTCTCGGCCGCCATCGGCAGCGCGGCGGCCTGCTCGACGGTGACGCCCTCGGGGACGCGCGCCCAGGCCGCCATCAGCGCGAACTCGGCGGCGCCGGCCGTCGGGCCGTCGAAGGTGGCCGGGCCGAACACGCGGTCGCCGGCCTCGACGCCGGTGACGCCCTCGCCGAGCGCGTCGACGGTGCCCGCGACTTCGAGGCCGAGCCCGCGCGGCAGCGGCGGCAGCCGGTCGGCGAAGAGTCCGTCGACGACCACCCAGTCGGCCGGGGTCAGGCCGCACGCCCGCACGGCGATCCGGATCTGTCCGGGTCCCGGCTCCGGCTTCGGGACATCGCGGAGCACGATCACCTCTGGGGTTCCGAACCGGTCGAACTGAAGAGCCTTCATGACCATCTCCTGTGCGATGACAGCATCTGTTGTCATCGATCCTAGCGCGACAACAGCATCTGCTGTCATATCCTGAGGCGCATGCCGAGATGGGAGTCCGACGCACAGGGGCGGCTTGAGCGCGCGGCGCTTGAGCTGTTCGAGACCCAGGGGTACGAGCGCACCTCGGTCGCGCAGATCGCGCGCGCCGCCGGCCTGACCGAGCGCTCCTTCTACCGTTACTTCCCCGACAAGCGGGAAGTCCTCTTCGCCGGCCACGAACTCGTGGCCCACCTCGTAGGACGGGTCGAGGCGGCCGACCCGGGCCTCGGGCCGCTCGAGGCGCTGCTGACCGCGCTGAGCACCGCCGACGAGGTCTTCCGCTCCCGCGAGTTCCTGCTGCGCCGCGTCAAGGTGATCGCCGACAGCCCGGCACTGGCCGAGCGCGATCTGATCAAGCTCGCCGACATCGCGGAGGCGCTGGTGCCGGCGCTCGGGCGCCGAGGCGTCGAGCCCGGCACGGCGCGCTTCATCATCGACGTGGTGATGGCGCTCTCCCGGCGGGCCACGTCCCGCTGGCTGGCCGACCCGGACGCCGCCTTCTCCGAACTCGTCGCCCAGGCCGCCGCCGAACTGCGCGAAGTGGTCGCGCCGCCCGCCCCGCCGGTCCGCTGACTCCGTCGCCGGTCACCCGGGAGGCGGCGGCGCCATCGCGAAGTCGCCCCCGGGTGCGAGGGGCTACGACGCCGCGCGTTCTTCCGAGGTCCCGGCCGATACGGACGCCTCCGACGCCTCGGCCTCCGCTCCCACTCCGGGCCGTCCCTCCTCACCGAAGACCTCGTGCACGGTGACGGCGTCGAGCGCACGGTCCAGCCAGACGCCGAGGGCGTCGAGGTCGGTGCATGCGATGACGCGCTCGCGTTCCGCGGCGGAGAGCGCGATCTTGCGCCCCTCCAACACCCGCACAAGCGCGGACGCCAGCCCCTCGGCCCTTCCTTCGGCTTTTCCTTCTGCCTTGCCCTCGGCCTGCCCCTCCGCCTTGCCCGCGAAGAACCGCTCCTCGAACAGGGTGCCCCGGCCGGGGAAGTAACTACTCCGTGCCGCCATCAGCTCTCTCCATACCTTCCGTGCCGGTGCGTGGTTTCGTGTGTGTGGGGGAGGCCACGCCATCACTCTAGGCATATGCCGCATGGCTATCCGTAAAATCCGATGGCCCGTCACCTGCTGGGTGCCCCGGCGGCGGCGCTGTCGGGGACGGGGCGCCCGACTGGCCTCCCGGTAGATTTAACGGGCCCCTGGTTCCGTTACGATGGTCGTGGTGGGGGAGAGCTGTTGAGGGAAGTGGAGTGGAGTCCCGTGATGAACGCTGTCGGTGAGGCCGGAGGCGGAAGCCGGGCCGTGGTCGGGGTCCCGGGCACGGTGCGTCCCGGCGGGCGTACGGCCCGGGTGCGTGCGGCCGTGCTGCGCGCCGCGGGCGACGCGCTCGCGGAAGGCGGCTTCGACCGGCTCGACCTCACGGACATCGCGCGCCGCGCCGAGGTCGGCAAGACGACCGTCTACCGGCGCTGGTCGACGACCGCGGGGCTCGTCGCCGACCTGCTGGACGACATGGCCGAGCAGTCCGTGCGGCGCAGTGACACGGGTTCGCTCGCCGGGGACCTGCGGGCCAACGCGCGGCTCGTCGTCTCGACGCTCAACGACCCGCGCCAGGGCCCGCTCCTGAAGGCCGTGATCGCGGCTGCCACCGGCGACGCGCGCACCGCGGAGGCGCTGCGCCGCTTCTACGACACCCGGGTCGAGGAGTGGGCCGAGTGCGTACGCCTCGCGGAGCGCCGGGGCGAGGTTCCGGCCGGCACCGATCCGCACGAGGTCGTACGGGCCGTCTCGGCGCCCCTCTACTACCGGGTGCTGGTGAGCGGCGGCCCGCTGGACGAGGCCGTGGGCGAACGCGCGGTGGCGGCGGTCCTCGCCGCCCTCCGCGCGGGGGTGTACTCCGGGCGCCCGTAGGACGCCGACGGCCCGGGCCGTGCGTGACGGCTCAGGGGGCCCTGCGCAGTCCGGCCAGCTCGGTCCCGGTCGCGGGCCGCAGTGTCGTGAGCACATGCCGGGCCGCGCCCAGGTCGAACGCCCCTCCGCCCCCGTACGAGACGATGCAGACGATTCCCGCGCGGCGCAGCCGGAGTTCGTCGGTCGCGCCGGGCGGCACGGCGCCGTCGGGCGTCACCGCGACGCCGCGCGCGTCGGGGCGCGCGTACCGCACCCGCTGCCGGCCGCCGCCGTCGTCGGCGCAGACGGACCTGCGGCCGAACGGCACCGGGCAGCCGTTGGCGGCCGTGCGCTCGCGCTCGTACGAGACGCGGCGCACGGTGAGCAGCAACGCGCCGCCCGTACCGCCCCGGTGGTCGTACCTGGCGCTGAACCCGTCGCTCGTGGCGGCCAATTGGCTCAGGGCGTAACCACGCGGCGCGGCGCCGAGCCGGAGCAGGCCACGGTCGACATGGTGGCTCGCGAGCCACTCGCCGGTGCCGGGCGGGCGCGCGGCGGCCCAGGCGGCCGTGCCTGCGGCGGCGGCGAACACCGCGGTGGCGCCGAGGACCGCGAGCCGGGCCCTGGCACCGGGCAGGAAGGACGCGGCACTCAGCGCGAAGCAGACCGCCGAGCCGGCCAGCAGCGCGGGCGGGGCAGGGTCCCGGCCGGGCCCGTGGGCGAGCGCGGCCAGCGCGAGAGTGGCGGCGGAGCCGCCCGCGTACACGGCGCAGGCCCAGATCCAGAGCCCTGACCTGGTACGGAGGTACGGCAGGTGCCGCCGGCCGCCGGTGCCGATCCCGGCGAGCGCCGTGACGCCCAGCGGGACCGCGGCGCCGACGGCGCACACGAGAGCGGCGGGCCCGGCGAACAGCGCGAGGAGCACCGCCGTGTACTGGACGGCGCAGAGCGCCGCGCCGCCGAGCCCGACGACCGTGAGGAACCGGACCCGTTGCCATGGCATACCTCTTGAACACGCGACCCCCGCGGCGCCGGTTCCCCGATCGCGGGGACCCGCCTCCTCAGCCCCCCGGCAGCGTCGTCGTGGAGCCCGGCGAGGACACCCCGCGGGCGGCCACCAGAGCGGTCAGCGGGCCCCGCTCCCCGGCAGCGCAGCCGTGTTCGAGGTCAACTCCACTGGTGGGCGCCCCTGTTAGCATGCACCGGTTCGATCCCCTGACATCCTGCCCGAGACCGGGGTGCTGCTCATGGACCGCGTCGACACCGAACGGCTCATCCTGCGTCCCTTCGCCGAGAAGGATTTCGACGACCTCCACGACATCCAGCGACGCCCCGAGGTCACCCGCTATCTGCTGTGGTCGGCGCGCACCGCGCAGGAGACGCGCGAGTCGCTCACCGCGCGGGTCGGCCAGAGCGAGCTCGCCGCCGAGGGCGACAACCTCAACATCGCGGTGGAACTGCGCGAGACGGGCCGGGTCATCGGCGACTTCAACCTCCTGTGGCTGTCCGAGGAACTCATGCGCGCCGAGATCGGCTTCGTACTGAACCCGGATCACGCGGGGCGCGGATACGCCACCGAGGCGGCGCGCGAAGTGCTGCGGATCGCCTTCGAGACGTACGGGTTCCATCGCGTGATCGGCCGGTGCGACGGCGGCAACCACGCGTCGATGCGGCTCATGGAGCGGTCCGGGATGCGGCGCGAGGCGCTCTTCGTGGAGGGCGAGATGCTCAAGGGCGAGCGGGCGGACCTCGCCGTCTACGCGATACTCGGCAGAGAATGGCGCGCCGCGCGCGGCGGGCGCGAGGCGGCGACGCCGCCCGTGCCGCCCGTGTGAGCCGTGTGACCCGCATGACCCGCTCCTGAGTCCTCGCCGGGGCAGGCGAGTTCGAGCACCGTCAGCGGCACGCGGCCCGCGGCCCGCGCCGCCGGCCGCCGTGAGGCCGCCCGCGAGAGCGGCCAAGCGGGAGCGGGTGGTGTACAGGCCGACCGGCCCGGCCTCCGCGCGCGTGCGGGGTGTTCAGGCCGACCGGCCGCGCCTCCGCGGGGGGGGGGGGGGGGGGGGGGCCGCCCGCCAACCTGCTCCAGCTGCACCCCGACTTCCCCAACCAGTGGGACGCCTGGGATGTCGACGCGTTCTACCGCAACAC
>NZ_JAIUKE010000432.1 GCF_020176795.1 Streptomyces sp. 8L | reverse complement strand
GGCCGCAGGGGTGCGGAACGGGGGCGGCGGTGGCAGCTGTTCGGCGAGGCGGTGGGCGAGGAGTGCCCCGGGACGGCGCGGCCCTTCGGGCGGCAGGCCGCTGGTCAGCGCGTGTCGCACCGCGTCCGGGGGTACGTCGCGTTCCAGCCAGGCGGCGACGCCCTGGGCCAGGTGGGCGGTGTCGCGGGCGGAGAGGAGGAGACGGGGATCGTGGCAGCGCAGGCCGGTGAGGAGGTCGGTGGCGGCCAGGAGGAGTTGGGGGGACGCCGACGCCGGCTCTGGAACGGCGGGTAAGGGGTGTCTGCCACGACGCGGGGGCCGCCGGGCGTGGGCCGCGGCCGGGATTGCCCCGGTTTCGTCGGCTCCCGGTCCCGGTCCCGGTGATGGTGGTGGCGGTGGCAGTGGCGCGGCGTGTGTGCGGGGCGGCTGGATACGTGCGACGCGCGTGGCCGGCGGCGTGATCGCGCGCTCGGCGGCTCTGGGCCGCTGCCTGACCGGTCCCGGCTGATTGCAGGAGATCGTACGGGTCACGATCCGGCCGCCGGGGACGCGTTCGCGTTCGCGGCGCAGATAGTGGTGGTGCTCAAGTTCGCGCAGCGCGGCGGCGATCCGGGTCGCGCCCTCGGGGAAGCGGTCGGTGAGGGTCTTGATGTCGACGCGGGCGCCCCCGGGCAGCGACTGGATGTGCACGGCCAGGCCGATGGCGAGCAGTGACAGTTCGGCGTGCTGGGCGAGGTGGTTGCCGATCACCGTGAATCTGGTGGTGTGGCGGGTGTTCTCGTGGGTCACACCGAAGGGGCGGGAGGCCGCCGGGTGGGTGCCGGGATGCGGATTCGCCCGCATGGGGGGCTCGTTGGGGCCTTCGGCTGCCCTGGCGTGCGCCTGAGCGCTAGGGTTTCGCGTATCCATCGGGGAAGTCCGATTCCTCGGTGGTCAGGCCCTCGATCGGGATTGGCAGTCCCGGCCGGGGGCCGACGTGTTTGTGTGGTTCTGTCGCGCCGAGCTTAGAGCAGCCGGGGGATGTGAAATCCAGCCCAGACAGGGATGTTCACCCTCCCGAGTGAGTGCGTCCCGGGGGCGGAAAGGTGGGGCTCGGCGGGGTTCTTTCCCTCCCATGTTCCTTGGGGAAAAGAGCCGGAGGCACCGGAGCACGGGAATACGGGTTCCGGTGGCGTGAGACCCGGCCGGGCACGCCCGGACTTGCGGCGGCGAGCGACTGGAGGGCAGGCTCCGACGGATGTGCGTGGCGCGCTCGGCGCGGCGCCCCTTTGTGCGCGCCGCCGGCCGGTTCGGGAAGCGTCCCGTCGAGTGGCGTCACGCCGAGGACAGCTGCTCCGTGATCTCCTTGACCCAAGCGGCGCTCTTCGTGGGGTCGTTGAGGGATTCCGCCCACGCCTCGGGGGTCAGCTTCTGGTTGGCCGGGCCCGCTTTGAGGGCGACGAGGAGGGCCCGGGCCGACTCCCGCATCTCGGGCGTCGATCCGCCCTGCCCTCCGATGTCGGGCCCCGCCGCCAAGGCGTAGATCTTGCGCGCCATGGCCTGGCGTTCGCCGTTCTCCACCTTCTTCCAGAACTTCAGGGCCTCCTTCAGCGCGTCCTCGCGGGTGGCGGGCTCCGCAGGGGCCGCGTCCTCGGCCGCCCAGCGGTCGGGGTGGCGGGCCCCGTCGTAGCGCTTCTTGCCCGCGCGGCCCGCCTTGTAGGCGGCGACGCCGAAGATGAGGCCGGCCGCGCCCGCGGCGAGGCCCCAGCCGACCGGGGTGATCGCAAGACCCGCGCCGCCCGCCGTCGCGGCGACCGCCGTCACGATGCCGCCCGCGGCCTTGGTGGTCTCGCCCACAGCGGTGAGGGCCTGCTTGCCCATCTTATGGCGCTGCTTGCCGAGCGCGTACGTGAGCACCGTGTTCATCGTGTCCTGGTCGGCCTCGCCGCGCTGGATGTCCGTGACGGCGTCGTGGGCGCGGTCCGTCGCCTCCCAGGCCGCGTCGATGGCGTCGGACACCCGTTGCAGTCTGTCCTCGCCGTCGTGGTCCCACTGGGCGTCCAGCGCGGCGTACGCGTCGTCCACGGCCGCGTCGGCGCGCATCCTCGCGTGGTTCAGCCGGGCCAGTGCCCTCTCGCCCGTGACGTCGGGCTTCTCGATGTCCTTCAGGTGGTGGTACTTGCGGGCCGTCAGCCCGAAGCGGCGCGTGGCACGCGCGCCCTTCATCACGCCGGCGACACTGGTGCCGATACCGCTCACCTCGGCCGCGCTCGCCGCGTGCAGCGCCTGCTCGGCCTTGGTCAGCTCCTTGGCGACACCGAGCGCCTGGCTGCCCGCGCTGGTCGCGCTGATGGCCGCCTCGGTCCCCTTGGAGTTGAACTTCTTCTTCGCCCCGTGGAAAGCGGCCCCGCTCCTGTACTTCTTGACGTCCTTCGTGGCCTTGGCCGCCTCCAGGCCGCCGAGCACGGCGCCGACGGACTCCGCGACAGCGGTCTCCGAGCCGGCGGCGGCCCCCGAGGCGGCGGCGGAGTGCTTGACGCTGTCGTTGACCGTGGCGGCGGCGTTCTGGGTGAAGCCCGCGTTGACGGGGACCTGGAAGCCCTTGACGAAGGTGTCGACGAACTCGAAGTTCCTCTTGAGCCGGTCGAGGACCGCGGTGATCCGGTCGCGGTAACCCCGCGACGGGGCGGGCGGGTTGGCGTTCGCCGGCAGCCGGCCGTTCGCGGGTGCCTGCCCGTTGGCCGGGGCCTGGCCGTTGGCCGGTGGTGCCTGTCCGTTCGCGGGTGCTTGCCCGTGGGGCGGTGGCGTCTGCCCGTCCGTCCGGTCCTGGCCGTTCGCCGGTGCCGTCCTGCCGGCGGAGCTCCTGGCGCGCTGCACCGTCGCGGTCGCGGCCCGGTTGCCGGCGCGGGACTGGATCGCGAAGAGGGCGCGCTCCGTCGCATTGCCGGAAGGGCTCCCGGACCGGCTCCGGCCCTGGTCCTGGCCCTGCCGAGCCGATATCAGGACGGTCCCGGACTGCCGTGCGGACGTGCGGTGGACCGGGGCGCTCATGGACGTGCCTCTCCTGTGCCGGACTCTCCTGTGCCGAACCGGGCGAGAAGAACGTAGCCAGGCAATGCGAACAGAAGAGGAGGAGCAGGGAAACGTTTGATCGAAAGCGTTGGGCCCGGCCCGCGAGGGGGTTCGGCGCGTCCCGGCCGCAGCGCCCCGGGCGGCCGGACGATGCGGCCGCCCTGAACCTCAGCGGGAGTCGCCTCCGGCGCCGGTATCCGGGAACACGTGTCCCGGCGGTACGACGCGCAGCTCGGCCCAGACGATCTTGCGCGGGAAGTGGTCGTCGGCCACTCCCCAGCGGTGCGCCAGCGCGTCCACGAGCAGCAGTCCACGCCCCGACTCGGCCTCCGGGTCCGGCCGGCGGAGTTCCGGCAGGCGCTCACCGCGCGTGTCCGTGACCTCGATGCGGAGGATGTCGCCGGCCAGGCGGAGCGTCAGGCGGAAGTCCCGTCCGGGAACCCGGCCGTGGGAGGCCGCGTTGGCCGCCAGCTCCGCGACGAGGTGGCGCGCGGGGTCCGACGGAAGCCCCCAGCTGGTGAGTTGTGTGTCCGCGAGCAGACGTGCGAGGCGCGCGCCGCGCGGCGTGGACGACAGCAGCACGCTGAAGGTCGGGACAGCGGGGTCGAGTTCGGCCGTGATCTGGGTGGATTTCTGGTTCACATCACCGAGAGTGGCGGCTTCGGCCTACCGTGGGTAGTGATGAAACGGTTGCGTACGGTGACTGTCCAGAGCTTGTCCGGTGCTGTCCGGGCTGTCGGCAGGGGGCGTACGGGTAGGGCGTGGCGACACGAAGCGGTGCCATGGGTACGACGGAGGGACGCGGATGTCGGTGGACGGCCAGGCGGTACGGCCCGAGGCGCAGACGAACGAGCCGGGCTGGGAGGTGGACCCGGACGACGACTGGGGCGTTGCCGTAATCGCCACAGTAGGAAGGCAGTTGAAGCTGCGCCGCGAGGCGGCGGGCATGCGCGCGCCCGATTTCGCCGTCGCCGTGGGGTACGGGGAGGACCTGGTCTACAAGATCGAGGGCGGGAAGCGGATTCCCCGGCCCGAGTACCTGGACAAGGCCGACGAGATCCTCCGCGCGGGGGGCCTGCTGGCGGCGATGAAGGAGGACGTCGGGCGGGTCCGGTACCCGAAGAAGGTCCGGGAACTGGCGAAGCTGGAGGCTACGGCGGTCGAGATCGGCGTGTACGAATGCAACATCGTCGCCGGGCTGTTGCAGACGCCGGAGCACGCCCGTGCCGTGATCCAGGCCGCGCAGCCGCCGTACTCGTCGGACGATGTGGAGCGCATGGTTGCCGCTCGCCTGGCGCGGCAGTCGGTCTTTGCGCGCGACCCGGCACCGTCGATCCATTTCGTCCTGGAAGAGGCGCCGCTGCGCCGTCCCGTCGGGGGCACAATGGTGTGGCAGCGCCAGCTTGAGCAGGTCTTGGACGTGGGACGATTGCGCAACGTCACACTCCAGGTCATGCCGACGGTCACTGAGGCCCACCCGGGACTTGATGGCAGGATCGAATTGCTGAAGTTCGGGGACGGCACGGCAGTGGGGCGCTCGGACGGTGCCTTCAACGGACGCCCCACTTCTGACCCGAAGCAACTTCGTATCCTTGAGCTGCGCTACGGCACCATCCGGGCACAGGCTCTCTCGCCACGGGAGTCGCTGGTCTTCATCGAGAAACTGCTGGGAGAGACATGATGCGCACGGCATCCACGCGGGACGCTTCCGAACTGGTGTGGTTCAAGAGCAGCTACAGCGGCGGCACTGACGGCAACTCCTGCGTCGAGGTGGCCACCGCCCCCGGGACCGTCCATGTTCGTGACTCGAAGGACGTGAGTGGCCCGAACTTGGGCCTCATGCCCGACGCCTGGGCGCGCTTCGTGAGGTTCGCGTCCGAAGGCTGATCGCTCAAAGGGGGGATCGTGGATCGCGAGGTATCTGACCAGGCCGCCTTCGAACCGGCCTGGTTCAAGAGCAGTTACAGCGGGGGCAACGACGGCAACTCGTGCGTGGAGGTCGCCACCGCTCCCGGGGCCGTCCACGTCCGTGACTCCAAGGACGCCGGCGGCCCGTGGCTGGGCCTCGTGCCGGGCGCCTGGGTGCGGTTCGTCGGGTTCGTGGTGCGGGGGTGAACGGCGTGACGCCCCGTCGGCCGGTCGGCGACGGGGCGTCGGGGCGCGTCAGTGGTCGTTGACGAAGCTGTAGTCCGCCTCGTCCGCGCCGTTCGGGCCCAGGGTGAGGAAGACGTTGACCGTGAAGCCCTCCGGCAGGTCGTAGACGCCGCCCCAGGACGCGTCCCTGGTGATGCACGCCCCGTTCCCGCCCGCCGCGGTCAGGCTGTAGGCGCCGTCGACGTTGATCCGGGGGGAGGCGCCGTCGGCGGCCGTGTCGCAGAGCTTGACGACGTCTCCGTGTTCCCGGATGTAGACCGTGCCGCCGTGGGCCTTGTCGGCCGTCGTCCAGATGTGGTCCCAGTCGTTGCCGCCTCCGGGGTCGGAGGCCGACGCCGACGTCGCGGTGGCGAGCAGGCCGCCGGCGAGCAGCGCTGCCGCCGCGAGGGCGGTGGTGGTTCTGCGCAGCATGAAGAGGTCCCCCCATTCGTGTGCGGCCCGCGGTCGGCGGGCCGGGCAGGGAGATGGTGCCGCGCGTACGGGCGCCTCCACAAGGCTGTTGGGCACGCGTGCGTACAAGTGCGTATGCGGCCCGCGGGCCCGACCGGGGCCTCACCGGTTGCCGAGCCGCCACCCTCGCGCCCGCTCGTACTCGCTCCACAGGGCGGCGTACTGGCCGCCCCGCGCGCGGAGTTGCTCGTGCGGGCCCTGTTCCACCACGCGGCCCGCGTCCAGGACGGCGATCTCGTCCGCGTCTGCGATGGTGGCCAGCTGGTGGGCGATCACCAGCAGGGTGCGGCCCCGGCCGAGTTCGCGCAGGGCCTCGTGGACTGCCACCTCGTTCTCCGCGTCCAGGGCCGAGGTCGCCTCGTCCAGCAGGACGACCGGGGTGTCCTTGAGCAGTGTGCGCGCGATCGCGACGCGCTGGCGTTCGCCGCCGGAGAGCAGGGAGCCGCCCTCGCCGACCTGGCTCGCCCAGCCGGCCGGGAGGCGGGCGACGATGGTGTCGACCCTGGCGCGGCGGGCGGCGGCGCGCACCTCCTCGTCGGTGGCGCCGGGGCGGCCGAGCCGGATGTTCTCCTCGATCGTGCCGTCCACCAGGCGTACGTCCTGGAAGACGAGGGACACCGTGTTCATCAGGTCGGTGGTCGCCGCCCGCCGCACGTCGACGCCGCCGATCCGGACCGTGCCCCCGATCACGTCGAAGAACCGCGCGACCAGCTTCGTGACGGTCGTCTTGCCCGCGCCGGACGCGCCGACCAGCGCGACCGTGCGGCCCGCGGGGACGCGGAGGGAGAAGTCACGCAGCACGGGGGCCTCGTCGGGCCCGTATCCGAAGGTCACGCCGTCGAGTTCGACGTCCGGCGGCGGGTCGTCCGGCGTGACGCGCAGCGGCTGCGGGTGCGGGGGTTCCGGCAGGGGCTCGGTGCTCAGGACCGCGTCGATCCGGCCGACCGCCGCGCGTACGGTGTTCAGCCCGGCCGCCGCGCCCGCGATCACGGCGAACGGCTGGAGGAAGTGCACCCCGAGCACCAGCAGTGCGATGATCCGGGGCGCGCTCACCCCGCCGTGCGTGGCCAGCAGGAGGCCCACGACCAGCAGTGCGGTGAAGGCGAGTTGGGTGACGAGTTCGCCGAGGTGCAGGCCGGGCAGCGCGCCGAAGAGCTGGCGGCGGGCCGCCGTGTGCTGGCCGTCGAGCGCCTCGCCCAGTTCCCTGCGCCCGCCGTCCGCGCCGCCCGCCGCGCGCAGCACCGGCTGCGCGCCCGCGAACTCGACCAGCCGGGCGCTCGCTTCGGCCGCCGCCGCGTCGTGTGCCGCGTCGGTGCGTTCCGTCATCCGGCGCGCGAGGGAGAACACCGCGAGGACCACCGGCACGGCGACCAGCACCGCGAGCGCGAGCCACGCGTCGTAGCAGAGCAGGAAGACCAGGATCGTCGCGGGCCGTACGACCGCCGTCACCAGCGTCTGCGTCACGTGCACGCCGCGCACCGACGTGTTGACGCCCTGGCCGAGCAGCCGTTCGAGCCGCGCCGTGCGCGTCTCGTCGAACCAGCCGAGCGGCAGCCGTACGACGTGGTCGCCGATGCGCTCGTACAGCGCGCGCCGCCACGCGGACGAGAGGCCGAGCGCGCTCGTCTCCATCGCGTAGTGCGCGGCCCAGCCGACCGCGACCGCGAGGGCGAGGGGTACGAGCCAGTGCGCCGCGTCCCCGGTGTGTCCGGCGAGCAGCGCGGTGAGCAGCGGCACCAGCAGACCGAACGCCACTCCTTCGCAGGCCGCGTTGAGGGTCGTGGCGAGCAGGTGCCGGACCAGCAGCGGGCGCCCGGCGCCGCCCGTGATCCGCAGCAGCGCGGTGATCACGCCGTACTCCTTCCTTCGGCGCGTGCGTCTGCCCGGCTCCGCGGGTCACCGCCCTCGCCCTGCTGGGCGCGCCACAGGCGGGCGTACGCGCCGTCCGCGGCCAGCAGCTCGGTGTGCGTGCCGCGTTCGGACACGTGTCCGTCCTCCAGCACGAGGATCTGGTCCGCCTCCATCACGGTGCGCAGCCGGTGCGCGATCACCAGCAGGGTGCGGCCCGCGGTCAGTTCCGCGAGCGCGTCCTGCACGGCCGCCTCGGACTCGGGGTCGGCGGACGCCGTCGCCTCGTCCAGCACCAGCACGGGCGTGTCCGCGACCAGCGTGCGGGCGATGCTGACGCGCTGTGCCTCGCCGCCGGACAGCCGCGCGTCCTCGCCGACGACCGTGTCGTAGCCGCGCGGCAGTGCCTCGATCCGGTCGTGGATCGACGCGGCCCGCGCCGCCGCGCGCACCCGCTCGTCGGAGGCGCCCGGGTCGGGCAGCGCGATGTTGTCCCGTACGGACCTGCGCAGCAGCACCGTGTCCTGGAAGAGGAAACCGATGTGCCGGTACAGCTCGGCGCGGTCGAGGTCGCGGATGTCCACCCCGCCGAGCGTGATGGCGCCCGCGCCCACGTCGTAGAAGCGGGCGAGCAGCATGCCGAGCGTGGACTTGCCGGCGCCGGAGGGGCCGACGAGCGCGGTGACCGTGCCGGGCCGCAGGGTCGCCGACACGTCGGTGAGGACCGGGCGTTCGCCGTCGTACGAGAAGCCGACGCCGCGCAGTTCGAGGGGGAGCGGCGCGTCGGGCCCGGCGGCGGACAGCGACCGGGGCGAGGCGGGCGGGCGCTCGGTCTCCTCGCGCAGCAGGGCGCCGACCCGGCCGGCCGCGTGCCGGGCCGCGCGGGCCCGGTCGCGCGCCGAGTAGACCGGGGTCAGCAGGTCGAACAGGCCGAGCCCGAGCAGGACGAACGCGACCACGTCCACCGGGTCGCTCCAGCCGAGCGCCGCGAACCAGGTCCCGAACCCCACCGTCACCAGCAGCAGCGTCGCGGGGGCGACCGTGGAGCGGGTGAGGCTGCGCTTGCGCACGAAGGCGCGCTGCGCCGCGTCGGTGGCGTCGGCGTACGCGGTGGCGGCGGCCCGGAACCGCGCGGGCGCGCCGCCGCCCTCGGCGCCGAAGGCCTTGGCGAGGGCGATGCCGCGGGTCAGTTCGAGGGAGGCGGCGGACAGTTCGACGTTCGCCGCGGCGATCCGCCGTACGTTGTCCCCCGCGCGGCCCGCGATCCGCATCCGCACGCCCTGCCCGCCGGCCACGAGCGCCAGCGTGATCAGGGCCAGCCGCCAGTCCGCCACCAGCAGGTACGCGGTGATGACGGCGGGCCCCGCGACGGCCGAGGCGAGGTCGCCGCGCGCGTGCGCGACGGCGTGGTGCAGCTGCGACACGTCGTCCTGCACGGTGGTCTTGACGCGGGCCGAGACGCCGCCCGCGAACCAGCGCAGCGGCAGCGCCGCGAGCTGGTCCGCGAGCCGGTGGCGCAGCGAGTCGGCGAGCGCGGCGTCGGCGAGGTGGCCGAGTATCCCGGCCGCGAGGTGCAGGGCGAGCCGCAGCGCGAGCACCCCGACCGCGGCCCAGGCGATCGCCCACACATGCGCGGTGTCGTGGTGGAGCAGCCGCCGGCCGATCTCCACGACGGCCACCATCGGCGCGCACGAGAGCGCCGCCGCGATCCCCTCGAAGACGGCGGCGAGCGTGACGCGCGCGGCGACCGGCGCCTGGAGCGCGGCCAGATCGTCGACCTGGCCGCCCCGCCCGCGCTCCGCGGCCGGGCCGGAACCCTCAGCCAAGCTTTGCCACCGCCGCGGCCAGCTTGGGCGTCATGACGTCGAGCCCGTAGGGGATGGACAGGACGGACGGGAAGGCGAGCGAGATGGCCGTGGGCATGTCGATGGCGAGGTACGTGCCGCGCTTGACCGCGCCGAGCTTCTTGAACAGCGGCTTCGCCTCGAACGCGGTACGGGTCTTCGCGTCGGGGAAGGTGAGGATGACGACGTCCGCGTCGATCAGGTCGAGGCGCTCGACGCTGACCGAGGACCGGTTCGGGGTGGAGGACTCCGGAAGCGCGGTGACCTTCGCGGGCAGGTGGAAGCCGAGGTTCCCGAAGAACTCGGCGGAGGCGTCCGCGCCGCGGCTGATGGTGAACACGGAGCCGTCGGCGCCGACGGGCCCGAACGTGAACGTCCGCCCCTTGAACTCCGGGTGGGCGGCGGCGGTGGCCGCTATCTTGGCCCGCACGTCGCTGACGAGCTTGTCGGCCTGGGCGCTTCGGCCGAGCGCCTTGCCGGCGCGGCGGATCATCACGTCCCACTGGTCGCTGCCGGCCGAGTCCTGGTAGCCGAGGGTCGGGGCGAGCCTGCTGAGCTTCGCGAAGTCGGTCTTGATCGAGTAGTCGTCGCTGGCGAGGATCAGGTCGGGCGCGGCTGCGGCTATCTTCTCGATCGGTACGCCGGAGGTCTGGTCGACGAGTTCGACCTTCCCCTTCGGCTTCTGCCAGGGCGCGAAGCCGTTGAACACCTCGTTCTTGGTGGCGACGACGAGGGGCGCGTCGAGCGCGATCGCCAGGTCGATGTCGCGCAGGTAACCGCAGGCGGCGACGCGCTTGGGCGCCGACTTCACCGTGGTCGAACCGGGCTTGCCCGGCACGGTGACGGGGAAACCGGACGCAGAGGCTCCGCCGGTGCCCGCGGACTTGGCCGGGCTGCCGCCCGAGCTCTTGCCGCCACCGCACGCGCTGAGGAGGAGGCCGCCCGCGGCGGCGCCGGAACCGAGAAGGAAGCCCCGGCGGGACAAGGGCGTGCTGCGTCTGTTCACAGGGACGTACTCCTCGCGCTTCGAAAGTGCCGCAAGGCTAGCTCTAGTTAGGTAAGCCTTGCCATCCTTTGAGCCGAAGAAGTGTCCCAGATCACGACATCCGCGCGAGCCGGGCCCGCTGCGCGGCAGACGGGGGCGGAGACGGGGCCGGAGCGGCTCAGGAGG
>NZ_JAIUKE010000431.1 GCF_020176795.1 Streptomyces sp. 8L | reverse complement strand
ACCCCCAACTCGTCCCGCAGCAGCCGCCCCAGGGTCATCGCCACATCGCCGTCCAGCATCACGTACACCGGCCGTCCCGCGGCCGTGCGGGCGGCGAGCGCGGCACGGATGCCGCCGGGGAGCGCCACCACCCGCTCGTAGCTGGGCAGCCCCTGCCAGCCCATCGCCAGCGCGACGTCCGCCTCCGGCGCCACGTCGAGCGCGACCAGCTGGCGGCGCACCGCGGCGGCGATCTCCGCCGCGTCCACGCTCTCGCCCAACTCATATACGGGTTTGACCACTTGGAGGTTGTGGCGCGGCAGCAGGGTCTCCGGCGAGGTGATGAATCCGGTGTTGCCGCTGAGCTGGACGCTGTACTCGCTCGCGCCGAGCGCGGTGGCCCGGATGCACTCCCCGGCGGGCAGCAGCGGGAACGGCAGCGCGCCGGTGTCCAGCCGGCGGCGCAGGGCGTGGCCGAGGGGGAGCCCGAGGTCGCCGAAGCGCCGCTCCTCGCGCTCGTAGACGTACTCCGCGACGCCACCGGAGACCATCAGGCCGTCGATCCGGCCGAGTTCGCCGAGCGGCTCGGTCAGGTACAGGGCGGCCACGTCGGCGGGCAGCGGGTCCGCGGTGAGGGCCGTGACCAGGGTGTCGGCCATGACCTCCGCGACCTTCGCGACCTCCTCTGCCGAGACCGCCGCACCGAGTTCCCACGCGTAGCCGGCCCGCTCGGCGTGGGCGCGGCCGGCCGGGTCGAGCCGTACGACGCGTCCCGCCTCGTCGGTGACCTGGAGCCGGCCGCCGATGTGCACGGCCGCGGTACGCAGGACGCGCCCGTCCTCGACGAGGGCGAGCTTCGTGGTGCCGCCGCCGATGTCGACGTTGAGGAGGCGCAGCCCCCGGTCGTACGAGGCCTGTGCGGCGCCCGAGCCGTACGCGGCGAGCATGGCCTCCATGTGGTGGCCCGCGGTGGCGGTGACGAGTTCGCCGCCGCGCTCGGCGAGGACCCCGGCGATGGCCGCCGCGTTCTGCCGCCGCAGCGCCTCGCCGGTGAGGATGACGACCCCGGTGTCCACCGCGTCCGGGTGGACCCGGGCCGCGTTGTAGGCGCGGTCGATGATCGACCCGAGCGCCTCCGCGTCGATCAGCTCGGCGCTCGCGTAGGGGGTGAGCTCGACCGGCGAGCGGTAGGTGGTGGCGCGGCGCACGACGATGTACCTGCTGGTCAGCTCCTCGCTGATGCGGCGGAGCCGCAGTTCGGAGAAGACGACCTGGGTGCCGGACGAGCCGATGTCCATGCCGACGCTGCGCAGGGTGACGTTGTCCTGCTGCCAGATCGGGTTGTCCTCGAGGGGCCCGAGCGGCTCGTCGTCGTGGTCGTGGTCGTGGCCCGGGGCGTGACCGACGGAGTAGACGGCCGCTTCGGCGGTGCCGTCGCCGTCGTGTCCGTGCTGGTGGTGCCGGTGCTGGTGCTCGTCGTGCCGCACGTGGGTACTCCTTACGGGCCGTGGGGGGGGGGGGGGGGGGGGGGGGGGGGGGGGGCCGGGGCGGGGGGGGCGGGGGGGGGGGCGGGGCGCCCCCCCCGGGGGCCCGCCCCCCGGGCGGGGGGGCCCGGGGGGGGGGCCGGGGGGCCGCACGGAGTCGGAACGGTGGTGGTACGGGCCGGGCGCGCTGCCGGACCCCCCGAGGCTCCTGAAGGGGGGCGGCGCCCCGGGGGTCCGGGCGCGGCCGGCCCGCACCGGCTCACGGCTTGGGCGGCAGCCCCGGGATCTCGGCCTCGTAGACCTCGTCCATCTGCGGCTTCATGCCGGTCTTGGCCAGTTCCTCGCGGAACATGTCGCGCACCAGCGGGGCCTCGTCGGCGTAGTCGATCTGGTCGCCGCCGATGCGCATGCTGATCCACGCCTTCGGCACGCCCTGCGCGTTGCGGACCGACACCACCTCGTGCTTGAACGCGAGGTAGCGGCCGGGCTCCTCGCCGGTGTTGAAGTGCTGGTGGAACCACATGTTGGGCGGCACGATCAGCGAGCCGGGGCCCCACTCGTAGCGGCGGGGCTCCTCGCCCTCCGGCCACATCAGGCTGTAGCCGATGCCGGAGAGGATGATCACGTGCGCGCCGGGGCCGTGCCGGTGGCCCTTCTTGTACGTGCCGACGGGGAACTGCGAGATGTGGCTGTTCATCGAGCCGCGCGCCATGTTGAAGCGGATGTGGCCGCCGCCCGCGCCGCGCTCCTTGGCCTCGATCAGCGGCAGGTTGACGGCGTCCGCGACGAAGTTGGTGTCGAGGAGCAGGCCCTTCTGCTCGCCCTTGGGCGAGAAGTAGTCGGGCTCGCCGTTGAAGCGGTTCGGGAAGTCCTTCTCCGTGCCGAAGACGAAGCCGGCGTCGTCGTACAGGTTGATGATGGGCGGCATGTTCGTGGAGGAGACGAACCGCGCGGCCTGCTTGCCCGAGCCGTTGAAGTGCTGGTGGTGGGCGTTGAGCGGGATGGCGAACAGCGATCCCGCGCCCCACTCGAAGGTGACCTCGGCGCCCTGGTCGTTCCAGACCTTCGTGGAGCCCTGGCCGTCGAGGACCAGGATCATCTCCTCGAACAGCTGGCGGCGCGGGGCGAGCTTGCCGCCGGCCGGGATCTCGCACACGTAGCAGTCGTTGGAGGTACGGGTGGCCTCGTGGTTGATGAACACACCCCGGCCTCCCCTGCTCTCCCAGGGCTTCAGCTCCACGGTGCGCAGGTCGGGCACATAGTGCGCGGCGATGATGTCCAGGCCCTCGTCCGCGACCCAGCGGGTATAGGGGGAGTCCTTCTCGGTGGCGAACTTCGCCGCCAGGCTGTCGTTGACGATCGCGTCCTTGGCCATACGGGGCCCTCCCTGTCGTGGTACCCGGACCCCGCGGGAGGGGGCCGGCGCGCCGGGGGGCGGTCTCGTCCGGACCTCTCCTCCGCACCTCCCCGACCTTTTACCCGGCGGGGAGTGCAATAGCGGCGCATTGGTAGGACCCTAAGGCCAGGGATTTCGGCATGTCAACGGCGCCCGCACCCCGGAACGCGCCCTCGGCACGCCGTCAAGGGGACGGCCCGCTTCCACCCCTCGACGGACGCTTGTGCGGCCGACAGGGGTTCTGGTCTAATGGACATACCAACGGTCCCGTTCGACGAGGCCGTGCGTCCCGCCACTTCGGGGGACGTCCGAGTGAAAGGCACGAGGGATCTTGTCCAAAGTGACCTACACCGACAGCTCCGGCCGCGCCTACACGGTCGACGCATCGGTCGGTGAATCCGTCATGGCAGCGGCGGTCAAGAACGGTGTCCCCGGCATCGTCGCGGAATGCGGCGGCAACTGCTCCTGCGCGACCTGCCATGTGTACGTGGGCGAGGGCTTCGCCCAACTGGTCGGGGCGCCCGGGGACATGGAGGAGGACCTGCTCGACATGGCGGTGTCCGAGCGGCGCGACACGAGCCGCCTCTCCTGCCAGATCCGTGTCACGGAGGAGCTCGACGGGCTGACCGTCGAGATCCCCCCGGAGCAGCCCTGACCGCTGCGCCTCGCGTCAACGCAGGGTTGCCGTCACCCCGGTGACGGGCCACCACGTGAAAGGGAAACGGCCGTGCTTAGAAAAGACATCAACGAGCTCCTCACGCAGACCGGCCCGGGTACGCCGATGGGCGACCTGTTCCGGCAGTACTGGATGCCGGCGATACTCGCCGAGGAACTGCCGGAGAACGACTGCCCGCCGGTACGCGTGAAGCTCCTGTCCGAGCGCATGGTCGCCTTCCGTGACAGCGAGGGCCGCTACGGCCTGATGGACGAGTTCTGCGCGCACCGCGGCGCGTCGCTCTGGTTCGGCCGCAACGAGGGCTCCGGCCTGCGCTGCCCGTACCACGGCTGGAAGTACGACGTCACCGGGCAGTGTATCGAGGTGCCCTCGGAGGCCGACAACAGCAGCTTCTGCGAGAACGTGAAGCTCACCTCGTACCCGCTGGTCAAGATAGGCGACCTGCTGTGGACCTACATGGGCGACCCGGCCAAGCAGCCGCCGCTGCCCGAGTTCGAGTTCGCGCAGGTGGCCCCGGAGCAGACGTACACCTCGAAGCGCTGGCAGCAGTGCAACTGGCTCCAGGCCTTCGAGGGCGGCATCGACTCCAGCCATGTGACGTTCCTGCACTCGGGCGGCCTGAAGACCGACCCGCTGTTCAAGGGCGCCAAGGGCAACGACTACAACATGAACGACACCAAGCCCTTCTTCGAGGTCGCGGACACCGAGGGCGGTCTGTTCGTCGGGGCCCGCCGCAACGCCGAGGACGGCACGTACTACTGGCGGATCACGCCGTGGGTCATGCCGAACTTCACGATGGTGCCGCCGCGCGGCGACCACCCGGTGCACGGCCACTTCTGGGTGCCGATCGACGACGAGAACTGCTGGGCGTACTCCTTCGACTACCACCCGGTGCGGGCGCTGACCGCGACCGAGCGGCAGGCGATGATCGACGGGCACGGGGTGCACAGCAAGAACATCCCCGGCACCTACCGCACCGAAGCCAACATGGACAACGACTACCTGATCGACCGCGAGGCCCAGAAGCGCGGTGAGACGTACTCCGGCGTCGCGGGCATCGCGATGCAGGACGCCTCGCTCCAGGAGTCCATGGGCCCGATCGTCGACCGGACCAAGGAGCGCCTCGTCCCCGCGGACAGCGGAATCATCAAGGCGCGCCAGAAGCTGCGGAAGGCCGTGCTGGCGCTGCGCGACGAGGGCGTCACGCCTCCCGGGGTCAACCCCGAGCACCACAGGGTGCGTTCCGCGGCGATCGTGCTGCCCCAGGCGGAGTCGTTCCTCGACGCCTGCCGGGACGCGGTGACGGTCCAGCCCGGCGTCCGCCAGACCACGGTGTGACCATGGCGCAGGCGAGCGGCACGGACACCACACCGATCCCCCGCGCGGCGCCCGCGCTCAGCGAGTGCGCGCGGGCGACCTCCGCGTACGAGTCGCGGTTCCGCATCGACCGGCCGATCGCGCCGGCCCGCGCGGCGCGGGTCGTCGCGCTGGACGACCGGGCGGTCGCGGTCGCCCGCCACGTGGCGGCGCGCCCGTGGGCGCACGCCCGGTTCTACGCGTGCGAGGGCGGCGATCCGCTGGACCCGGTGCTGCGCAGGCTGGACGGCGTGCCCGCGCCGCTGCGGCAGGTGCTGACCGGCACCGACGTGGTCGTGGTGCTCGCCACGGAGGACTCCGGCCGGGCGTACGCCCAGGCCATCGGCAGGACCTGCCGGGAGCGCGGCATCACGACGGCGGGCCTGGTGCTCGGCATCGACTACGAGGCGCAGGACGCGGTCGCCGCGCTGCGGCCGTACGCCCGGGTGCTGCTGCCCTCGGCGGACGAGAACGACGTGCTCGAACTGCTCACCGCCCTGCGGGTGTGAGCGGTGGGGGGGGGGGGGGGGGGGGGGGGGGGGGCCCCGGGCCCCCCGGCACCCACCCCGCGACCGCCGCCCGCCGCAGCCCCAACCCCGCCCAGCGCTCCCGGCAGCACGGGGGAGGGGGCAGGGGCG
>NZ_JAIUKE010000430.1 GCF_020176795.1 Streptomyces sp. 8L | reverse complement strand
GACGGCGCGCGGCGGCCTGCCGCCCGCGCCCCCCCGCCCGCGGGGGGGGGGGGGGGGGGGGGGGGGGCGGGGGGGCCGCGGGGGGGGGGGGGCCCCCCCCCCCCCCCCCCCCGCGCACCTGAACGCATGCTTCAGCAAACGCCGTTGACGCGGACGGCGGGAGGGAAGGACCGGTCGCGGAGAGCGGCCGGCCTCGCCCGCGCCCGGTGCCGGCGAACGAGAGGGAAAGGCGGTGCGTCGCCATGGCCGAGAAGGTCACGACAGGCACGCTCCAGCGGATGAAGGACGAGGGCCGCAAGATCGTCGGCGTCGTCGCGTGGGACTACCAGATCGCCAGGATCGTGGACCGCGCCGGCGTGGAGATCGTGTCGGTGGGCGACACCGTCGGGGTCAACCTGTGGGGGCAGGCCAACCCCTTCGAGATCACCATGGACCAGATGGTGACGGTCGCGCAGGCCGTCCGCCGGGGCGTGAGCCGGGCGCTGGTCAGCGTGGACTTCCCGTTCGGCCCGCTCCAGGAGGGCACGGACAGCGCGGTGCGCGCCGCGATCCGCTTCGTGAAGGAGGCGGGCGTCGACATGGTGAAGGTCGACGCCGCCTCGGACTTCCCCGAGGCGGTCACCGAGATCACCCGCGCCGGCATCCCGGTCTTCGCGCAGTTCGGCATCACCCCGCAGACCGCGCTGCGCTACGGCGTCGAGTACAAGGCGATCCCCTCGGCCGACGACGCGGTGCCGGTGGAGATGAAGGACGCGATGGTCGAGGAGGCCAAGCGGCTGGCGGACGCGGGCGCGGTGCTGCTGAACTTCACCAACTCCGGCCCCGTGGTGGGCGAGGCCGTCGCCCGGGCCGTCTCCGTGCCGGTGGTCGGCGGCTTCGGCGGCGGGCCCTGGCTGGACGGGCGGATGCGGATGGCGCACGCGGCGATCGGCTACGCGGCCTCCGCGATCGACAACCCGCCGGACACGTACGCGAACGTCGCCCAGATCACGCTGGACGCGATCGGCGCCTACGCGGCGGACGTACGGGCGGCGCGGCAGGTGGCGGGCGGCATTCCGGTGCCGCCGTCCGCCGGGAACTGACGGGAACTGAGAGGACGGGCCCATGGCCGGCACGCAGGAGACAACAGGCACGGTCGAGATCGGCGGCCTGCGGACGCGCTATCGGGTGAGCGGCCGGGGGCCCGCCCTGCTGATGTTCTCGCCCGGCGGCTTCGACTCGACGCTGGAGAGCTGGCGGACCGTCGGCGTGTACAAGCGCCTCAATCTGCTGGAGCACCTGTCGCGCTCGTTCACCTGCGTCACCTTCGACCGCCGGGAGTCCGGACAGTCGGGCGGCCGGGTGGAGCGGATCTCCTGGGCGCACTACGTGGCCCAGGGCGTCGGCCTGCTCGACCACCTCGGCATCGAGCGGGCGCACCTGATGGGCGGCTGCGTGGGGTGCTCCACGGTGGCGGCCTTCGGCGTCGCGCACCCCGAGCGGGTGCTGTCCATGGTGCTGTACTCGCCCGCGGGCGGGGTGCGGTACCGGATGAAGCAGCACGCGCGCTTCCAGGAGCACCTGGCGTACGTGCGAAGCGAGGGCCTCGCGGGGGTCGCGGCGCTGGCGCGCGGCTCGGAGGCCGGGTTCACCAAGGACCCGCGGGTCGGCCCGTGGGTGTCGGTGCTGCGCACGGACGAGGAGTTCGCGAAGCGGTACGCGGAGATCGACCCGGAGCGGTACGAGACGACGGTGACGGGGCTCGTGCGCCACCTGTTCGACCGGGACACCGTGCCGGGCCCGGAGCCGGAGGACCTGCTGACGCTGGACGTGCCCGCGCTGATCGTCCCGGGCCAGGACGGCTCGCACGCGCCGTCCGCCGCGCGCTACCTCCAGGAGTGCCTGCCCGCCGCCGAGTACTGGGACATGCCGGTGGCGGAGCAGACGGAGGACAACGCGCCGGCCCGGATTCTCGGGTTCCTCTCCGGCGTCTGACGGCGCGCCCCGCCTCCTCCTTGGTGGAAGGCGCGGGGCGGACGGCGCGGGTGGGACGCCGGGGAGCGGAGTGAAGGACCCACCGGCAGGACACCTCTGATGGCCGTGCCGGAGGGGCCGCCCGGTCATGCCGGTCGGCGCCGGGCGTCCCCACGGGTAAAAATGCCCCTATGGCACGACATCGGCACCTGGGTCCTTCCCGGCGGGGGCGCCCCGACGACAAGGCGCCCCCGTCCGGCCGGGTCAGCGCCAGGTCGCTGCTGCGGCTGCGCAGTGTCGTGGGCCAGATGTTCCTGCTCCAGGTCGTGGTCGTGCTGCTGCTCGCCATCGGCGCGGGCGTCCTGCTCGTCCTGACCGTGCAGCACGAGGGGGAGCAGCAGGCCGAGCAGCGGGCGCTCGCGGTGGCCTCGGGGTTCGCCAACGCGCCCGGGGTCGCCTCGGCCATGACCTCGCCCGGTGCGTCGGAGGTGCTCCAGCCGCAGACCCGGGCCGCGATGCAGGGGGCCGACGTCGATTTCGTGACGGTCGTCGACCGCCACGGCGTACGCCTGACCTCCGCCGTCCCCAGCCTGATCGGCCGCAGGAGCAATCAGGACATGGCGCCCCTGCTGGCCGGGCAGACCGTGACGAGCCGCGCCACCGGCGCGCTCAGCCCGCAGTACCGCGCGTTCGTCCCGGTGGAGAACGACGACGGCAGGGTGGTCGGCGCGGTCGGCGCCGGGGTGCGCACGAGCAGCGTCAGCGACTCCGTGAGCCGGCAGATGCCGGTGGTGCTCGGAGGCGTGGCCGTGGCCGTCGCCGTCCTCACCGGAGGTGCCGCGGTGATCAGCAGGCGGCTGCTCCGGCAGACGCACGGCCTGGGCCCCGCCGAGATCACCCGCATGTACGAGCACCACGACGCCGTGCTGCACGCCGCCAGGGAGGGCGTGCTCATCGTGGACGGCGACGGGACGCTGCTGCTCGCGAACGACGAGGCGCACCGCCTGCTCGACCTGCCCCCCGACGCGCGCGGCCGGCCGGTGCGCGAGCTGGGCCTGCCGCCTCCGGTGGCCGATCTGCTGGTGTCGAACCGTACGGCCACCGACGAGGTGCACCTCGCGGGCGGCCGGGTGCTCGGGGTCAACCAGCGCCGCACCGGTGAGGACGGCGGCCCGCCGGGCAGTGTGACGACGCTGCGCGACTCGACGGAGCTGCGCGCGCTGTCGGGCCGGGCCGAGGCGGCGAGCGCCCGCCTCGAACTGCTCTACAACGCCGGGCTGCGCATCGGCACGACGCTCGACGTGCAGCGGACCGCCGAGGAGCTGGCCGAGGTGGCCGTCCCCCACTTCGCGGACTTCACCACGGTGGACCTGACAGATCCCGCGCTGCGCGCCGAGGGCCCCGGCGAGCCCGGGGAGCGGAGGCTGCGCCGCGCGGCGCTCGTCGGCGTCGCGGACACGCACCCGCTGTTTCCCGCCGGCGCGCGGCTGCGGCTCTCGCACTCCGCGCCCCAGGTCCGAGCACTGCGATCGGGGCACGCGGTGCTCGAGGCGGATCTGCGCGGCGCCGGCACGTGGCGGGAACAGGACCCGGAGCGGGCCGGCCGGGTCCTGGACTACGGCATCAGGTCGCTGATCTCGGCGCCCCTCACCACGCGGGACTCCGTGCTCGGGGTGGTGAACTTCTGGCGCGTCGCGGACTCCGCCGCGTTCGAGGACGACGACCTGGCTCTCGCCGAGGAGCTGGCTGCGCGGGCGGCGGTGTGCATCGACAACGCGCGCCGCTACACCAGGGAGCACAGCATGGCGGTGACGCTCCAGCGCAGCCTGCTGCCGAGCGGCCTGCCTGAGCAGAACGCGCTGGACGTCGCGTACCGCTATCTGCCCGCGCAGAAGAACGTCGGCGGCGACTGGTTCGACGTCATCCCGCTGCCGGGCGCGCGCGTCGCTCTCGTGGTGGGCGACGTGGTCGGCCAGGGCGTCCAGGCCGCGGTGACCATGGGGCGGCTGCGCACGGCTGTGCACGTCTTCTCGGCGCTCGACCTGCCACCGGACGAACTCCTGTCCCGCATGGACGAGTTGGCGGACCGCATCGACCAGGAGAACGGCTCTGCCGAGTCCGGCCAGGGGATCTTCGGGGCGACCTGCCTGTACGCGGTGTACGACCCCGTGGACCGCCGCTGCACCATGGCGCGGGCCGGGCACCTGCCGCCCGCCCTCGTCGCTCCGGACGGTACGGTGCGCTTCCTCGACCTGCCGGCCGGACCGCCGCTGGGCGTGGGCGGGCTGCCGTTCGAGACGGCGGAGGTGGTGGTGGCCGAGGGCAGCCGGCTGGTGCTGTACACGGACGGGCTGGTGGAGGAGCGCGGCCGGGACATCGACGAGGGCCTCGCCGATCTGGCCGATGTGCTGTCCCGGGTGCGGGGCGGCCCCGAGGAGATGTGCACCGCGGTCCTCGACGCCCTGCTGACCGGCGGCCCCCCGGACGACACCGCGCTGCTCATCGCGCGCACCCGCGTGGTGCCGCGCGAGCGGGTGGCGCGCTGGGACGTGCCGAACGACCCGGCCGCGGTCGCGGAGGTCAGGCTCCTGGTGGCGGAGAGGCTCGCGGAGTGGGGCCTCGGCGAGGCGGGGTACACCACGGAGCTGATCCTGAGCGAGCTCGTCACCAACGCCATCCGGTACGCGACGGGGCCGATCACCGTGCGGCTGCTGCTGGACCGGCGGCTGATCAGCGAGGTCTCGGACGGCAGCAGCACGGCCCCGCACCTGAGCCATGCCGCGGCCACGGACGAGGGCGGGCGCGGCCTGTTCCTGGTGGCGCAGCTCTCGGAGCGGTGGGGCACCCGGTACACGGAGCGCGGCAAGATCACCTGGGCCGAGCAGCAGCTCCCCGCGGGCTACGTGCTGCCGGACACCACCCCGGAGGAGGGACCGCGGGATCTGGCCTGAGGACGGGGCGGGGCCCGGCGTACGCCATCGCCAGGCCGGCCCAGCCGCCCCCGCTCGCCCGGGCGCAGCCCCGCGGCCCGGT
>NZ_JAIUKE010000429.1 GCF_020176795.1 Streptomyces sp. 8L | reverse complement strand
CACACCGGCGGACACGTCCGTCGGCCCATCGACTGCTCCGGTCGTGGGCGCTGTGTAAGGCAGCAGTCCGTCCCCCCCCCCCCCCGGCGCGCCCCCCCCCCGGCCCCGTGCGTACCGCACCCGAAACCGGGGCGGGCCGGTCAGCGGCCGCGCAGGCGCCGTACGAGAATGCTGGCGTCGCCGCGCGATTCGAGGTCCGCGAGGACCACGGCGACCGCTTCCCGGACGATACGCCCGCGGTCCACCGCGAGGCCGTGCTCGCCGCGCAGGACGAGCCGCGCGTGTTCGAGGTCCATGAGTTCCTCGGCGGAGACGTACACCGTGATCTTCTCGTCGTGCCGCTCGCGCCCGCTGGGCCTGCGGTTCGCGCCGCGGCCGCCCTTGCCGCGCCGCTGCTGCTGCGCGGCGGGCGCGGGGCCCGACTGCTGCTGCGGTACGGCGGGCCCGCCGCCGGGCTGCTCGGCGGCCGGCCTGCGCGGCTTGCCCAGGGCTGCCTGCTGCTCGGCGTCCGCCGTGCGGGACCTGGCGGGTCCCGCGGGGTCGGAGGCGTCGGGATCGGCGGCGGAGGAGTGCTCCTCCTCGGTGGCGCGCCCGGTGGCCGGAGTGTGCGCCGGTCCGGGGCCCTCGGCGCCCGCGTCGCTCTCCCCGGCGGGCGCGGGGACACGTGCCTCGCCGTTCGCGCCGCGGCGCCGGTCACCGGGCGAGGACGACTGGAGGGCCGTGCCGCCGGTGGTACGGAACAGTTCGTCGGCGCCGGGCAGACTCACTCGGCGTGACACCGGGCGAGCACCTCCCTGGCGAGCTGGCGGTACGCGGCGGCCCCGACGGAGTTGGAGGCGTACGTCGTGATGGGCTCACCGGCGACCGTGGTCTCGGGGAAGCGCACCGTACGGCCGATCACCGTGTGGTAGACGTGCTCGTCGAAAGCCTCGACGACGCGGGCGAGCACCTCGCGGCTGTGCACCGTGCGGGAGTCGTACATCGTGGCGAGGATGCCGTCGAGCTCCAGCTCGGGGTTGAGCCGCTCCTGGACCTTCTCGATGGTCTCCGTCAGCAGCGCCACCCCGCGGAGCGCGAAGAACTCGCACTCCAGCGGCACGATGACGCGGTGCGCCGCGGTCAGCGCGTTCACCGTCAACAGGCCGAGCGACGGCTGGCAGTCGATGACGATGAAGTCGTAGTCCTGGAGGAGCGGCTTCAGCGCGCGCTGGAGCGTCGACTCGCGGGCGACCTCGCTGACGAGCTGGACCTCGGCCGCGGACAGGTCGATGTTGCTGGGCAGCAGGTCCATGTTGGGCACCGCCGTCTTCAGCAGGACGTCGTCGGCCGCCATGCCCCGCTCCATGAGCAGGTTGTAGACCGTGAGGTCCAGCTCCATCGGATTGACACCGAGGCCGACGGACAGGGCGCCCTGCGGGTCGAAGTCGACGAGCAGCACCCGCCGCCCGTACTCCGCGAGCGCGGCACCCAGGTTGATGGTCGACGTGGTCTTGCCGACGCCGCCCTTCTGGTTGCACATCGCGATGATCTGCGCGGGGCCGTGATCGGTCAGCGGGCCCGGGATCGGGAAGTACGGCAGGGGCCGTCCCGTCGGGCCGACGCGCTCGCGGCGCTGCCGTGCGGCGTCCGGGGCGAGCGTGGCCGCGTACTCGGGGTCGGGCTCGTACTCGGCGTCAGGGTCGTAGAAGTGCCCCTCGGGCACTTCCTCGAAGTCGGCGAATGGGGTGGGCTCTCGGCTTCCCTCGTTGCCGGCCATGGCGTTCACGTGTTGGCCGTCCATCGTCTGGTGGGCTGTCGTGTGCTGGGTGGTGGCGAAGGTGCGGACAGCGACGGAGCCGACAGCCTCGAAGCCGGACGGAGCACTCACGCCCGCCGCGGGCATTCCTGGTTGACCACCCCCGGGAGTAAATGTCGACTCATTCACAAGTCGTCTTACCTCCTTGGAAGTAACCAGGAAACTTATCGATAGGTCAGCGTGGCACCATGCCGACGGTTGGCGACTCTATGGCGTGTCACCGCTCCGCAGCAACACAATCCGCCGGACCCGGCCCGATGTGTCGGCAACCGAACACCCCTGTGTCAAGGGCGCACACCCCTCTCACCAAGGCACGGCGCACTTCGACGCCCGGCGAGCAAAACGGCACAATCGTTACTTTCGCCGCGTGTTGGCGCCGGGCGGGTCAGGCCGGGAAAGTGGCCCGATACACACCGGGGCCGGACCTCGCGCGGCAAGGTCCGGCCCGTGGAGCGACGTTGACGGCGCGCCTTGACGGCTCAGCCGAGCAGCGCGTCCAGTTCGACGTGGTCGAGTCCGTGCGCCTCGGCGACCTCACGGTAAACCACTTCGCCCTCATGGGTGTTGAGGCCCTTGGCGAGCGCCGGGTCACGGCGCAGCGCCTCCCGCCAGCCGCGGTCGGCGAGCTCCACGATGTACGGGAGTGTGGCATTGGTCAGGGCGTAGGTCGACGTGTTCGGGACAGCGCCCGGCATGTTGGCGACGCAGTAGAAGACCGAGTCGTGCACGCGGAAGGTCGGCTCGGCGTGGGTGGTCGGCCGGGAGTCCTCGAAGCAGCCGCCCTGATCGATCGCGATGTCGACAAGTACGCTTCCGGGCTTCATCCTGGACACCAGCTCATTGGTGACCAGTTTCGGCGCCTTCGCGCCGGGGATGAGCACCGCGCCGACGACGAGGTCCGCTTCGAGGACCGCGCGTTCGAGCTCGTAGGCGTTGGAGACGATGGTCTGCACCCTCGTGCCGAAGATCCGGTCGGCCTCGCGCAGCTTGTCGATGTCCTTGTCGAGCAGGGTCACGTGGAAGCCCATGCCGACCGCGATCTGCGTGGCGTTCCAGCCGGAGACGCCGCCGCCGATGACGACCGCGCGGCCCGCCGCCGTACCGGACACACCGCCGGGCAGCACGCCCCGGCCGCCGGCCGAGCGCATCAGGTGGTACGCGCCGACCTGGGGTGCGAGCCGCCCCGCGACCTCCGACATCGGCGCGAGCAGCGGCAGCGCGCGGCGCGCGGTCTCGACGGTCTCGTAGGCGATGGCGGTGGTGCCGGAGCCGAGCAGCGCGTCGGTGCACGCGCGGGACGCGGCGAGGTGCAGGTAGGTGAAGAGGGTCTGGCCCTTGCGGAGCCTCGGGTACTCCTCCTCGACCGGCTCCTTGACCTTCAGCAGCAGGTCCGCCCCGGCCCAGACCTCGTCGGCCGTGGCGAGGATCGCGGCACCCGCCGCCGTGTACTCCTCGTCCGTGATGGACGAGCCGGCGCCTGCGTTCCGCTCGACGACGACCTCGTGGCCGTGGCGCACGAGCTCGTGCACGCCTGCCGGGGTGATGGCCACCCGGAACTCGTTGTTCTTGACCTCGCGGGGGATGCCGACCTTCACGTCGATCACGGTCCTTGGCTCAGAGGGGCACCTGAAGGGGAAAACAAACCCGGGCAATCGGTGTATCGGCGGCAGCGGCAGCTCAGGAGCAGCAGGGACACGACGCATCGGGCGACACCACGGATCACCGCGGCAGAGCCAGTCTATTCAAGGATTTCCCGCTGTCCAGCCTTGCAATGAATGAATCTCTCCCAGACAGGATGCGGAATTCGTAGGTCAGCCGGCCTCAGTCCTGTGCTTCGTCCGGTCCGAGCAGCCGGTTCGCCCTGCCGCGGTGCAGCGTCGCCGCCGCGGGGTCCCCCATCCGCTCCAGGGTGTCCGCGAGCCGCAGGTGCAGGGCGGCGCGCAGCCGCTCGTCCCCGGCGAGCACGGCCCACTCCAGGGCCTCCTCGCAGGTGCGCAGCGAGTCGTGCGGGCGGCCCGCGAACTCCAGCACCCGGGCCACCTCGCTCAACGCCCTTGCCACGCCGGGGGAATCGTCCAGCCGCCGGTGGCAGGCGACGGCGGCGCGCCACTCGCGCAGCGCGTCGTCGTAGGCGCCCGCGTAGGCGTGGACGGTGGCGAGGCGCCCGTACAGCCGTGCCTCGTCGGGCCGCTCGCCGCGGCTGAGGCGCTGCGCGAGCGCCCTGCCGTACCAGTCGGCCGCCCGGTGCCAGTCCTTCAGGTCCTGGTAGGCGCCGCCCACGGATTCCATCGCGCGGCCCGTCGCGTAGTGGTCCTGCGCCGCCCGGCCCGCGTCCAGCGCGGCGCGGTAGCGGGCGAGGGCGTCCCCGGTGCGGCCGGTGCGCGCGTCGAGGTCGCCGATGTTGAGCAGGGCCGCGGCCCGCTCGCGGTGCAGGCCGCGGCGCTGCGCGACGTCGAGGACGAGGTGGTGCAGCCCGTACAGGTCGGGCGCGGCGGCCTCGGTGCCCTCGTGCGCGGCGAGCGCGCGCACCAGCGCGGCCACCAGGCGGCGGGCCAGCGTGTCCAGTTCGCCGTCCTGGGCGGCGACGCGGGCGGCGGCGAGCAGCGCGGGCCGGTTCAGCCGCAGCCAGGAGGCGGCCGCCGCCGCGCTCGGGAAGCGCATCGCCCGGGGCAGCGCGGCGAGCTGCTTGCGGGCGGGCGAGCCGTCGGGCTCGGTGACCGCCCGGCAGGAGCGCAGCAGCCGTACCGTCCGCTCCAGCATCCTTGCCCTGGCGAGCCGCAGTTCGCCGGGCCGGTCCTGGAGCTGTGTACGGGCGCGCAGCAGCGGCACCAGGCAGCCGGGCAGGACGTACCGGCCGTCGGCGCTGTCCTCGCGGCGGCCCGCGGGTACCTGTCCCGGCCCCGCGCCGGGGGCCGGCCTGAGCATGCCGAGGCCCGCGAGGTCGCGCAGGGCCGCGGCGGCCGACGGCACAGAGCAGCCCGCGAGCGCGGACGCCGTGTGCGCGTCCGCGAGCCCCGCGGGGGCGAGCGTGAGCAGCCGCAGCGTGTACGCGACGGAGGACGGCAGCGCGTCGTAGGCCAGGCGGAAGGCGCGGGCCAGCGGCCGGTCGCCCACCGGGACGTCCGGTTCGGGGCCCAGGTCGCGCAGCCGCCGGGCCAGGTCGGCGACGGACGCCGTCGGGCGGGCCGCGAGCCAGCCGCCGGCCAGCAGCAGCGCGGCGGGCTGGCCGCCGCACTCCTCGGCCAGCGACTCGGCGGCCTGCGGGTCGACGGTGATGCGCACGGCGCCCGCGTAGCGGCCGAGCAGTTCGACGGCGGCGGCGCTGTCGAGGCCGCCGACGGTGCACGGCCGGACGTCGGGGATACCGGTGAGCGGGCCCCGGGAGACGGCGACGACCAGGCAGTCGGGGGTGTCGGGGACGAGCGGGTCGACCTGTTCCGCGTCGAGGGCGTCATCCAGCAGGAGCAGGGCTTTTCGCGCGGCGAGGGTCTCGCGCACCCGCTGGGTCAGCGCGTCCTCCGCCTCGCCGGGCGGCGCCTGGACGCCGAGCGCGGCGAGGACGGCCCGGGCCGAGCGCTCCCCCGGCACGGGGTCGCCGCCGGGCTCGGTGAGGGCCGCACGTACGACACCGCCGGGATAGCCGTCGCGCAGCCGGCGGGTGATCTCTTCGGCGAGCGCGGTACGGCCGGAGCCCGGGCGGCCCGCGACGAGCAGGACGCGCGCGCGGGGCTCCTTGCGCCCCGAGATGGTGTTGAGTCCCGCGCGCTCCAGGTCGGCGCGGAGTTCGGCCAGCTCCCGCCTGCGGCCGAGGAAGGGCGGCTCGGCGATCCGGTCGGGGCTGTTCACGTCCACCGCCTGATCCGTCACGGGATCACGCTCCGTCCACCTGGCCACAACCCGGCCCCACGGGGGCCCGTGGGCGCCCCGAGCCTAGTTGACCCCTCCCGGGTGAAGACCGGGACGTGTCCGCAAGATCACTAGATCGGATCAGGCGATAGTCCGATCACCGTTTCACCGTCCGCCGGGTGTCCGGCCTGCCGCGCCGCCTCCACCGCGGGGCGCGGCGGGCTCCCCCCGCGCGCACCGCACGCGCCGCCTCCTGGCGCCAACACGAACGGTGTGCGCGCGCCGTGCCGTCGCGCACCGCACGCGCCTTCGGTCAGGGCGTGAACGGCCTGGCCGGCCACGGGGCGTCCGCCGGCCGCAGCGCATCGAGGCCGTCGCCCGCGAGCGCCGCCGTCAGAGCGAGGACGCCCACGGAGAGGCAGCTGTTGTGGAGTTCGCCCGCGAGCACTCCGCGCGCCAGCTCGCCGAGCGGGACCCGGGCCAGCTCCATGTCGGCCTCCTCCTCGGAGACCTCGAAGCGCTCCCCCTCGGCCTCCCCGAGATCGCGCGCCAGGAACACGCGCACCGCCTCGTCGGAGCCGCCGGGCGAGGTGTAGATGTCGGCGAGCACCCGCCAGTCCTCGGCCTTGACGTGGGCCTCCTCGTAGAGCTCGCGCTGCGCGGCGTGCAGCGGGTTCTCGCCCTCGACGTCGAGCAGCCCTGCCGGGATCTCCCACAGCTTCTGCCGTACGGGGTGGCGGTACTGGCGCAGGACGACGACCCGCCCGTCCTCGTCGAGCGCGAGGATCGCGACGGAGCCCGGGTGCACCTGGTAGTCCCGTGAGACCACGGCTCCGTCGGGCATGACCACCTGGTCCGTGCGGACGCCGGTCTTGTTGCCGCGGAACGGCATCGCGGTCCCGGTGACCCGCCACTCTTCGCGGGCATCCTTGACGGTCATGAAACGGCCCTCCACGCGTAACCGGCGAAACGGACAACCGGGGTGCCGGATCTGTCCGATCCGTACGCCCCGGTCCCCACCGTATCGCCAGGCCGGGGGCCCGCCGACCGGCGGCCGCCCGGCTCCGCGCCCCGTGGTGCTAGCCGGCCGCCCGGGACTTCGGCCGGTCCGTGCCGAGCTTCCGCTCCACCGCCGCCTTCACGAGCCCGGCGAACAGCGGGTGCGGGCGGGTGGGCCGGGAGAGCAGCTCCGGGTGCGCCTGGGTCGAGACCAGGTACGGGTGGACGCTGCGCGGGTACTCGACGTACTCGACGAGCTTGTTGTCGGGCGAGGTCCCGGAGAACACCAGGCCCGCCTTCTTCTCCAGCTCGGCGCGGTAGGCGTTGTTGACCTCGTAGCGGTGGCGGTGGCGCTCCTGGACGTACGGCTCGCCGGCGTACGCCTCGCGCACCACGGAGCCCTCGGCCAGCTTCGCCGGGTAGAGCCCGAGGCGCATCGTGCCGCCGAGGTCACCCGCGCCCTCCACGTACGCCAGCTGCTCCTCCATCGTGGAGATCACCGGGTGCGCGGTGCCCGCGTCGAACTCGGTGGAGTTGGCGTCCGGGATCTCCGCGAGGTTGCGCGCCGCCTCGATGACGATGCACTGGAGCCCCAGGCAGATGCCGAGCAGCGGGATGCGGTTCTCGCGGGCGTACTGGATCGCGCCGATCTTGCCGGTGACCCCGCGGTCACCGAATCCGCCCGGGATCAGCACCCCGTCCACATCGGCGAGCTGGCGCGCGGCGCCCGCGGGCGTCTTGCACTCGTCGGAGGTCACCCACTTCACATTGACCCGCGCCCGGTTCGCGAAGCCGCCCGCGCGCATGGCCTCCGTCACGGACAGGTAGGCGTCCGGCAGGTCGATGTACTTGCCGACGAGGGCGATCGTGACCTCGTGGTCGGGGTTGTGCACCCGGTCCAGCAGGTCGTCCCAGACCGTCCAGTCCACGTCGCGGAACGGCAGGTCCAGCTTGCGGACCACGTACGCGTCCAGCCCCTCGGCGTGCAGCACCTTCGGGATGTCGTAGATCGACTTGGCGTCGATGGCCGCGACCACGGCCGCCTCGTCGACGTCGCACATCAGCGAGATCTTGCGTTTGATCGACAGCGGGACCTCGCGGTCGGCGCGCAGCACGATCGCGTCGGGCTGGATGCCGATGCTGCGCAGCGCCGCCACGGAGTGCTGGGTCGGCTTGGTCTTCAGCTCGCCGGACGGGCCGATGTAGGGCAGCAGCGAGATGTGCACGACGAAGACGTTGTCGCGGCCGACCTCGTGCCGTACCTGACGGACCGTCTCCAGAAACGGCTGAGACTCGATGTCCCCGACCGTGCCGCCCACCTCCGTGATGACCACGTCGACGTCGTCGGTGGCCATGCGCCGGATGCGGTGCTTGATCTCGTTGGTGATGTGCGGGATGACCTGCACGGTGTCGCCGAGGTAGTCGCCGCGGCGCTCCTTGGTGATCACCGTGGAGTAGACCTGCCCGGTGGTCACGTTGGCGCTGCCGTCGAGTTCGACGTCGAGGAAGCGTTCGTAGTGGCCGACGTCCAGGTCGGTCTCGGCGCCGTCGCCGGTGACGAAGACCTCGCCGTGCTGGAACGGGTTCATCGTGCCGGGGTCGACGTTCAGGTACGGGTCCAGCTTCTGCATGGTGACCCTGAGGCCGCGCGCCTTCAGCAGCGCCCCGAGGCTGGAGGCGGTCAGGCCCTTGCCGAGGGAGGAGGCGACGCCCCCGGTGACGAAGATGTGCTTGGTCGTCGAGGATCGGTTCGGCATGGCCAAGAGGGGGCTCCCGTGGTCGCGGTCTGAGGTGGCGTCGCGGCGGCTTCGGTGCGCCCTGTCTGCGGATTTCACGCCTGAGGGAGACCACCGGTCCACGGGCTACCAGACTAACAGCGACCGGGAGGGACTGCTTCCGGCCATACGTCACACCCCGTGACGCGCGCCGCGGCCGTGACTCAAACGTTCATCGGACCTATGGTGCCGTGAGCGTGACACGCAAGGGCGGGGTGCGTCGTATCCTGCTCGGACATTCGCTGCCGAGTCAGGCCGGCAAACGGCACCACCCCAGCCCGTTATTCCCGGAAAAAGAGCTCGTCAACGACCCCTTGACCGCACCAAAAGCCCCTTCGGGGCGACGTGGCCGTTGGACTGGAGATGCACGTGGCAGGGCGCATCGAGGATTACGCACTCATCGGAGACATGCAGACCGCGGCACTGGTCTGCCGGGACGGCACAGTCGACTGGCTGTGCCTGCCCCGCTTCGATTCCCACGCCGTGTTCGCAGCCCTTCTCGGCACCGACGAACACGGTTTCTGGCGACTGGGCCCCGCTTTCCCTGCGGGTTCCGAGCCGCCGCGGGCCCAGCGGCGCCGCTACGCCGGCGATTCGCTGATCCTGGAATCGGAGTGGGACACCTCGCGCGGCACGGTCAGAGTGACCGATTTCATGCCCCCTCGGGACGGGGCGCCCCAGTTGATCCGCATCGTGGAGGGCGTCAGCGGGCAGGTGCCGATGCGCTCCACGCTCCGTATGCGCTTCAGCTACGGACGGGTCACCCCCTGGGTGCACAAGGTCGGCGACCGTACGGTCGCCATAGCGGGCCCGGACTCCGTGTGGCTCGACACCACCGCGGACACGTACGGCAAGGACCTCACGACGTACTCCGACTTCACCGTCTCCCCCGGTGAGCGGGTCGCGTTCACGATCAGCTGGGAGCCGTCGCACCGCGCGGGACCCGCGCTGCCGGAGCCCGAGGGCGCGCTCGCCGCGACCGCCGAGTTCTGGCGTGAGTGGGTCGGGCAGTGCACGTACCACGGGCCCTACCGGGAGGCCGTGGTGCGGTCGCTGATCACACTGAAGGCACTGACGTACGCGCCGACCGGCGGGATCGTCGCCGCGCCGACGACGTCGCTGCCCGAGGAGATCGGCGGCGTACGGAACTGGGACTACCGCTACACCTGGCTGCGGGACGCGGCGATCACCCTGTCGTCGCTGCTGCGCACCGGGTACCGGGAGGAGGCACGCGCCTGGCGCGAGTGGCTGCTGCGGGCCGTCGCGGGCGACCCGGAGAACCTCCAGATCATGTACGGCATCGCCGGGGAACGGGAGTTGGGCGAGGCGGAACTCGACTGGCTTCCCGGGTACGAGAGTTCGTCGCCCGTACGGGTGGGGAACAACGCGGCACACCAGGTTCAGCTGGACGTGTACGGCGAGGTCACGGAGGCGCTGCATCTCGCGCACATGACGGGGCTCGCCCGCAACGACTACGCGTCGGTGCTCCAGCTCAAGCTGATCCGCTACCTGGAGACGCACTGGCACCAGCCGGACGAGGGCATCTGGGAGGTGCGCGGGCCGCGCCGCCACTTCGTTCACTCGAAGGTGATGGCGTGGGTCGCCGTCGACCGGACCATCAAGCTGCTGGAGTCGGGGGACGCCGAGGACCCGGACGGGTCGGTGGAGAAGTGGCGCGATCTGCGCGACGACATCCACCGCGACGTGTGCGACAAGGGCTTCGACCACGAGCGCAACACGTTCACGCAGTCGTACGGCTCGCAGGAGCTGGACGCGTCGCTGCTGCTGATCCCGCAGGTCGGCTTCCTGCCGCCGGACGACAAGCGCGTCATCGGCACGATCGAGGCGATCCAGCGCGAGCTGTCCACGCCTGACGGCTTCGTGATGCGCTACCCGACGTCGGGCGAGGAGGCCGGCCTCGACGGCCTCGCGGGCGACGAGGGCGCGTTCCTCGCCTGCTCGTTCTGGCTGGCCGACGACCTCGCCATGATCGGCAGGGTGGAAGAGGCGCGCAGGCTGTTCGAGAAGCTGCTGAGCCTGCGCAACGACCTCGGTCTGCTCGCCGAGGAGTGGGACCCGCACGGACAGCGCCAAGTGGGCAACTTCCCGCAGGCCTTCAGCCATGTCCCGCTGATCGACACGGCGCTACGAGCTGATCGGCCGGATCGTCCTGGAGGACGCGGTGGAACGCGCCGACGGGTAGCGGGCGGACGGCGCGG
>NZ_JAIUKE010000428.1 GCF_020176795.1 Streptomyces sp. 8L | reverse complement strand
CTTCGTTGTTAAAACCCCCCCGGGGGGGGGGGGGGCGGGGGGCCGGGGGCCGGGGGGGGGCCGGACCAGGGGACGTCAGGGCCGGATCAGGGGACGATGGAGTCGATGTAACCGCCGTCGACCCGTACCGCCGCGCCCGTGGTCGCGGAGGCGAGCGGCGAGCTGAGGTAGACCACCATGTTCGCGATCTCCTCGGGTTCGATCAGCCGCTGGAGCAGGGACTGCGGGCGGTGCTCCCGCATGAAGGCCCGCTGCGCCTCGTCCCAGGGCAGGTCCTTGCCGACCATCTGCTGGACGAACTCCTCGACGCCGCCGGTGTGGGTCGGCCCGGCGAGCACGGAGTTCACCGTGACGCCCGTGCCGGCCGCCGTCTTCGCGAACCCGCGCGCCACGGCGAGCAGTGAGGTCTTCGAGACGCCGTAGTGGATCATCTCGGCGGGAATCACGATCGCGGAGTCGCTGGCGATGTACTGCACGCGGCCGAACCCGCGCTCGACCATGCCGGGCAGGTAGGCCCGGGTGAGCCGGACGCCCGAGAGGACATTGGTCTCGAAGTAGCGACGCCACTCGTCGTCGGTGATCTCCAGGGCGGGTTCCGCGCCGAAGATGCCGAGGTTGTTGCAGAGGATGTCGGTGCGCGGCAGCGCGTCCAGCACGGCGCGCGTGCCCTGCTCCGTGGCCACGTCGCCGGCGACGCCGACGAAATCACCGCCGGGCGTGGCGTCGCGCAGCTGCTCCAGCGCCTTGTCGACAGACTCGTCCGTGCGTCCGTTGACGGCGACGCGGGCACCCGCGCCGGCCAGGCCTGCCGCGATGGCCGCGCCGATGCCCCGGGTGGAGCCGGTCACGAGAGCGGTCTTTCCCGCGAGGTCGATACGCAAGAGTCCGGTTCCTTCCGTCTGAAGCCGAGAGGCGTGTGCACGGTCGCTGCGGTCCGGCCGCGCACGATCATGGGTCCGGCCCATTGTGCGGCCGCCCGGCGCCGGGCCCCCGCCGCCCGCGCTCCCCCGGTGTGTCGCCGGGGGGCGGCGGTGTGTGTCGCCGGGAGGGGGCGGCGGTCCAGAACGGCCGGCGGCACCGCTCAGGCCCGCACGCACTCCGGCGACGGCGTGCCCGTACCCCGTATGTCGTCGAGGTGGTCCTCCACCCAGCCGCGTACGGCGCCGAGCGGCACCGCCACGCTCTCGCCGAGCGCGGTCAGCGCGTACTCCACATGGAGCGGCACGGCGGGGTAGACCGTCCGGTCCAGGAATCCGAAGTCCTCCAGCCGTCGCAGTGTGTTCGTCAGGACCTTGGGGCTGACGCCCTGGAGCCTCTTCTGGAGCGCGCCGAAGCGCTGCGGCCCCTCCTCCAGCGCGCCGATCGCGAGCGCCGCCCACTTGTTCGCGAGCAGGCTCAGCACATCGCGGCACGGGCAGAGCTCCGCGTAGACGTCGTGGTCGGCATGGAGCCCTGTCTTACAGGCCATGGCCATCGTGTGTCCTTCCGTGTCGCGGGAAACGCCGCTCCGACGTGCATACTTCCTTCCGGATAGTAATGGTCCTTGCCGGATACCAATACCCCGTGGGTAGCGTGAAGCGCGTACCGGGGACCGGAGCTGTTCCGCCCCGTCCTTTCATGCTTCCCAGGAGAGCCTTCATGAGCAGCGACGCCACCATGCGTGCGATCACCCAGGACACTCTCGGCGGACCCGAGGTCCTGCGCCCGGCCCGCCTGGCCACGCCGGAGCCGCTGCCCACCGAGGTGCAGGTCAAGGTGCACGCCGCCGGCGTGAACCCGGTGGACTGGAAGTCCCGCGCGGGCGGCGGGATGGCCGGTGTGCTGGGCGATCCGCCGTTCGTCCTCGGCTGGGACGTCTCCGGCGTCGTGACCAAGGTGGGCTTCGGTGTCCACACGCTGAAGGCCGGCGACGAGGTCTACGGCATGCCGTGGTTCCCGCGCCAGGCCGGCGCCTACGCCGAGTATGTGACGGCGCCGTCCCGGCAGTTCGCCCTGAAGCCGGCGACGATCGGCCACGAGCACGCCGCGGCCGTGCCGCTGGCCGCGCTCACCGCCTGGCAGACGCTGGTCGACACGGTGCGGGTGGAGAAGGGCCAGCGCGTCCTGATCCACGCCGCCGCGGGCGGCGTCGGCCACTTCGCCGTGCAGATCGCGAAGCACCTGGGCGCCCACGTCATCGGTACAGCCGGCGCGGGGAATCACGACTGGCTGCGCTCTCTCGGCGCCGACGAGGTGGTCGACTACACCTCCGTACGCTTCGAGAAGGCCGTCCACGATGTCGACGTCGTGGTCGATCTCGTCGGCGACGATGTCGACTCCACGAGCACCCGCTCGCTCGACACCCTGCGCAGCGGGGGCGTCATCGTCGCCGTGCCGTCCGGCGTGTCGCCCGCTCTCGCCGACATGGCGAAGGAGCGCGGCCTGCGGGCGAGCGCCTTCCTCGTCGAGCCCGACGGCGCCGCTCTGGCGCGGATCGCGGACCTGATCGACCAGGGCGCTGTCCGTGTCGAGGTGGCGGACGTCCTGCCGCTCGACCAGGCCGCCGAGGCCCACCGGCGCGGTGAGGCGGGCCACACCCGCGGCAAGATCGTGCTGCGCGTCGCTCCCTGACACCGCCGCCGCGCGCGGACGCCACCCGGCCACGCTCTCTCTGGGCGGCGTGTTCATCCGGCCGTGTCTCCCCGCCGCCGGCCGCGCAGCCGGCCCAGGAGTCCGGCCCGCGAGGCGTGCCGCGCATCGGGCGCTTCCGGCCCGGGCCGCGAACCACCGTGCCCCTGGGAGCTTCTGCCGCAGGCGGACGCCGCGATGACGCGGCCGGTGCGGGCGGGTTCCGTTCGCACCACCTCTCCCCTCGGGGACGCCTGGCGCGCGGGGGTGCCTGCGCGCGAGGCGGCCGGGAGCGGCGCGCCGACGGGCGGCCTCCCCGCCGCGGCGACGGCCTTCGCCCTCTGGACAGGCAAGGGGCCGCCGCTGGGCCCGTCTGCCCCGAGGGGCAGCCGCCGTGACAGAAGCGAAGGGACCGATGCGCCGGGGCAGGGCGCAGGGGCCGGGACGCGGGCCGATGCCGGGATCGGCGGCGGGGTCGGCGATGAGACGGTGGGCGGGGCAGCGGCGCCGGCCGGTGCCTGCCCGAGGGGCGGGACTGGACCCGGAGCCGGAGCCGGAGCCGGAGCCGGAGCCATCGCACTCTCGTCGGAGCCGACGGCTGCCGCGGCATCCTCCTCGGCCCCCGAGCTCTCCGTACCGGATCGGCCGCCGGACCTCGGGTCCTCGGAGCGCGCAAGCTTCAAGAGCGCCTCCAGCCGCGCCGCGTGCCGGGCGATCTCCTCGGCGTCCTGCGCCACGGCGAGACCGTCAAGGACTGCCCTCGCCCGCTCCGTCGTCGGCTTGGCGGGGACCAGGCGGGGTCGCAGGCGGGTGACGCGTACTCGCTCGGACGCGTCGGGGACAAGTCGGTCGAGCTCCGAGGCCGGCAGCGCCGCGGACGCGGCGGCCAGGCGCTCCGGGAGCCCCTGCGCCTGGCGCAGCAGCGCGTCGGTCCGACGGGCCCGCCAGTTGCGGCCCCGGCGATCGCCTTCGTCGGCGAGAGTCCGCAGCGGCTCGGGCAGGCGCCCCCGCAGGAGCGCGGGCTCGACCGCCGCGAACGCGACGAGTTCCTCCGCGAGATACAACCACACCACCGCCCGGTACCGGTTCAGATAGAACCGCGCCGGCGTCAGCGCTCCGCCGCGCGCGAGCCTCACGAACCGGCCCGGGCTGATGCCCATCAGCTCCGCGCCCCGTGTCGTGTCCACGGTGCGCACCCGCTCGCGCAGGCGGTCCGGGAAGCCGTCGGCGGACCGCAGCCGATCGAGCTCGCTCCGCGCGACCCGGCGGCGGCCCTGCGGGCCCCACACCGCCGTCCTGATGTGTCCCAGCTCCACCGCGAGCTCGAACTCGCCCCGCATCAGGCCCAGTTCCCGCGCGGCCCGATTCACTCCCAGCATCTCCCCCTCACTCGCGTCCTCGCTCCGCACACGCACACTGTCCGCCATACCGCTACTCCCCCGTGACGCACGGCCAACGTCAGGCCGCGACTACTCTCGGTGATGACCGTAGCGCGAGGCCGGCACACTCCGCGACCGCTGTGGACAAACCCTGTGGACAAGTCCGCGGTATCCGAGAAAGTGCGAGGTCATGGCAGGTGGTGCGGTCGGCTCAGCGGGTCAGACGCCGTCGACGAAGGTGTCCCGGCTCCGCGCGGAGATCCCGAGGTGCTCCCCCACCCGGTTCACCAGCAGGGTCATCTCGTAGGCGATCTGCCCCACGTCGGCCTCGGCCGTGCTGAGCACGCAGAGGCAGCTGCCGTCCCCGGCCGCGGTGACGAAGAGCAGCGCTTCGTCGAACTCGACCATGGTCTGGCGTGGTTGTCCCGCGTTGAAGTGGCGGCCCGAACCGCGCGCCAGGCTCTGCAGGCCCGAGGCGACGGCGGCGAGGTGTTCCGCGTCCTCTCTGGGAAGACCGGTACTCGCCCCCGTCACCAGACCGTCGTTCGACAGCACCAGCGCATGCCGTATGTGGTCGACCCGCTCTGTCAGATCGTCGAGCAGCCAGTCGAGTCCTTTGTCCGCCGCCATTCCCACCCCTTCGAGTCCGGCCGTTCGATGTCCGCCGACGGCCGTGCCGTAAGCCTCGCGCACCGTCCTGCCGTGGGCAAGGAGTGCCCCTTTCCCGGGGAGTCGCGGCACGGTTCCGGGGAGTCGCGGCACGGCACGCGCCGCCACGGCCGATGATGTCGGCCATGAGCGATCGAATGAACGAGAACGAGTGGCGGGCTTTCCTCTCCGAGGGGACACGCACCGCGAAGCTGTCGACCGTCAGCGCCGACGGGTCGCCGCATGTGGCTCCCGTCTGGTTCCTTGTGGAGGGCGGGGACCTGGTGTTCAACACCGGCAAGGAGACGGTGAAAGGCCGCAATCTGCTGCGCGAGGGACGCGCCGCGGTGTGCGTGGAGGACGAACGCGAACCCTTCGCGTTCGTCGTGGTGCGCGGGCCGGTGACGATCAGCGAGGAACCCGGGGAGCTGCGCGATGTCGCGACCCGGGTCGCCGCCCGCTACATGGGCGCGGAGCGGGGAAAGATGTTCGGCGAACGCAACGCCGTGCCGGGAGAGCTCGTCGTACGGCTGCGCATGGACAAGGTCACCGCGTTCTCGTCCGTATCGGACTGAGCGCGTTCGGACGGCGCACGTCCGGACAGCGGTTGAGCAGAGGCGGCGGGCGGCAGGGAGGCCGTGGCGGGCAGGCGTGGCGCGTAAACGTTGCACGTCGGCGGGCAGGCCCGCACCTCGCCGCCGCCTCGGCTCACGGGGCACCACTCGACTCAGCAGCAGACTTCAGCCCGGCGGAGACTCCGCCAGGGCCCCGCTCCGGCGTTGCGCTCCGCCGACGCAGCGCTCCCCCGCCCGGCGTTGCGCTCCGCGGGCGCGGCACCCCGTGTCCCGACGTCGCGCTCCGCGGGCGCGGCGCCCCGTGACCCGACGTTGCGCTCCGCCGACGCGGCACTCCCTCGCCCGTACTTCGGGACCCTCCAGCCGTCTCTTCGCGGACCAGAGCGGACCAAGGACGGCGGCGGGGGCGGCGAAGGGTGCCGCCGGACGCGTCCCCGCCTCAGCCCTGCCGCGTCGACAATCCCTCCACGGGGCCCGAGAGTGCCGCCTTGAAGCTGCGGCTGATGTCGTCCGCCAGGACCTCCGTCTCGCCCTTCTCCAAGGCGTCGGCCAGGGCGGTCGCGACCGTTCGCGGGTCGTTCTTGGGCACGTCGAGGTCCTTGGTCATGTCGGTGTCGGTGTACCCGAGGTGCACACCCACCACCTGGGTCCCGGCCGGGCCCAGCTCAAGCCGCAGGGAGTTCGTGAGCGACCAGAACGCGGCCTTCGACGCCCCGTAGGCCCCGTGCCCCGCCACCCAGGACAGCACGGAGTGGATGTCGACCAGGGCGCCCCCGCCGTTGCGCGCCAGCACCGGAGCGAACGCCTGGGCCACCCGCAGCGCCCCGAAGACGTTCACCTCGAAGACCGCCCGCACCTCGTCCGGGCCGGCCTGGACGATCGGTCCGCTGCCGGGCACGCCCGCGTTGTTCACGACGATCGTCACGTCTCCCGCCGCCTTCACGGCCGCCGCCACCGACTCGGCGTCGGACACTTCGAGCGCCAGGGGCACGATCCTGGGGTCGGCCTCCTCCCGCGGCTTCCGCGCCGTCACGTAGACCTTCGCCGCGCCGCGCTCCAGCAGCTCGCGCGTGAACGCCTTCCCGAGTCCCCGCTGCCCGCCGGTGACCAGTGCCACCGCACCGTTGATCGTGGTCATGTCCCTCTCCTCCAGCATGCGCGACACCCGCCCCTTCGAAAGAGGCGTAAGCAGTTTGCTTATGTCGCTCAGACTTCGAGCATGCTGACTCCGATGGACATAGTCAAGTAGAGTTGGCGTATGTCATGGACAGGGACGGAGCGGTACGGCCTGCGGCGGGCGCCGGCGGGTCTCGCGCTCGTACAGGACCTGGTCAACACCAAGGGGATCGCGACGTACGCCGCCCCTGACCTGCTGGCCACCGTGGACACGGCTTCCGCGTGGGCGACGGCGGCGGTGGACGCCTGGGCGGAGACACACGACACCGAGGTGCCGGAGGACACGGCGCGGCTGACCGAGGACGATCCGCGCAGGCTGCGCGAGCTCAGGGCGGTTGTCGGCGGCCTGCTGGCCCCCGGGACCGGCGCGCGGCCCGTGGCGACCGATATTCCGGAGACATCGGTCCGGCTGGCCCCTCGGGCCGATGGTCAGGTGGAGATCGTGCCCGTGGGGACGGGTTCCGCGTGGATCGCCTCCGCGGTCTGGTCCGAGGTCCTGCTGGCGCAGTTGAGCGGCCGGTGGCCACGGCTCAAGACCTGCCGCAACGAGGCCTGCGCCTCGGCGTTCTACGACACGTCCCGCAACAACAGCGGCGTCTGGCACTCCGTCCGCACCTGTGGGAACGCGGCGAACCTGCGCGCCTCCCGCGCCCGCAAGCGGCAGCGCGAGGTGGCAGAGGCAGAGGGGGCCGCCGAGGGGGCGACGAACGGCTCGCCGCCCGCGACCATGGAGCCATGACTCATGATCTGACCCGGGTACGCGACTTCTTCGGCGCGCGGGCCGCCGGCTGGGAGGCGAAGTTCCCCGACGACGGCCCGGCCTACGCCGCCGCCGTCGAAGCGCTCGGCCTGCCTCCGGGCGGCCGGGTCCTCGACGCGGGGTGCGGTACGGGGCGCGCCCTGCCTCCGCTGCGCGCTGCCGTGGGCCCCGGCGGGACCGTGCTCGGCGGGGACGTGACGCCGGAGATGCTGGCCGAGGCCGGTCGGCGCGGGCGGCGGGAGAGCGGGGCGCTGCTGCTGGCCGACGCGGCCGCGCTCCCGCTCCGCGACGGGGCGCTCGACGCGGTCTTCGCCGCCGGGCTGATCGCCCACCTGCCGGACCCCGTGAGCAGTCTGCGCGAACTCGCCCGCGTGGTGCGACCCGGTGGCCGCCTCGCACTGTTCCATCCGGTGGGCCGGGCTGCGCTCGCGGCCCGGCAGGGGCGGCGGCTCACCGAGGACGACCTGCGTGCGGAGCCCCGGCTGCGACCGCTGCTCGCGCGTTCCGGATGGCGGTTGGAGACGTACGTGGACGAGGACGACCGGTTTCTCGCCCTCGCCGTACGCGCGGACGCCCCGCACTCCGGACGGTGACTGGTTTCGCGTCCTCGCCGCGCGCGGGCCGAGCCCCGTCCGGGCGCCAGACAGGGCGGGGACGGGGCCCCGACGGAGCGGGGACGAACCAGGACAAGCGTAGTTACGCAGGTGAACGGGGGCGCGCAGGGGCCTCGACGTCCGGGTTACCGACTGGTTAGGGTCTCCGGCAGCCGACAGGACGGGAGTTGCTGGTGACCGCCGCGCAGGAGGCGTCCGACGAGGACGCGCTGTACGTACTGACCGCGACGCTGCTGACGCCCGCTCAGTTCCCCTCGGTACTGGGCGACGACTTCGCGCAGGCGTGCGCCGCGCTCGCCCTGACGCCGGTCGAGCGCGGGTACGGACTGGTGCTGGGCCAGGACGGCACGGGTGCGCGGTGGACCATGGTGGTGGACGACGTGTCGCTGGTCGCCGTCGCGATCGCGTCGTGGGACTGCGGCATGGAACACGATCTCTCCCCTCGCGAGGAGACGGTGATAGCCGCCCTGCCCGGCTGGCCGCTGGCCCTGGCGATCGCCGCTCCTGGCCTGCCGGAACCGCACGACCCCGTGGGATCGGCCGATCCGCTGACTCCGCCCGACACGAGTACCTGGGGCTCCGCGCAGCGGAGGCTCGGGGCCGACGAGATCGCCGCGCAGTGGTTCTCCTGGCGTCAGGCGTTCGACGCCCCCGCCGACCCGCCGGACGGAGCCGAGTCTCGACCTGGGCCCGAGGCCGACACCGGGACGCCGGGCTCTCGCCCTGACCCTGCGGTGGAGGTCGAGGGTTCCGGACGGACGGAATCGGTGACCGGGCGCGGGCCAGTGGCCGGCACAGGCCCGGGGACGGCCCCCGAAGGTCCCGGGAGCGAGGGGTCCTCCGGTTCGGCTACCAGGACGGTGACGGAACCTGGTACCGAGTCCGGAGCCGGGACCGGAATGGCCCACGGCCAGCCGGGAGCAGGAACGGAGACAGGAGCAGGAACGGGGACGGGCCCGGGAACGGAGACAGAGGCAGGAACGGGAGCGGAGACAGGGGCCGCGGCCGGGAACGGCTCGCCGACGCCGCCCGGACCCTCCCACCCCGGCGTGCACCGCGTGCTCCGTGACCTGCACGGCTACGTCGCGCAGCCGCCGCCCGTCGGGCGTGTGCGCTCCAGCTTCGCCCCGGAGGGGGCGCGTACGCTCCGGGCCGACGGTCCCGGCTGGTCGTTCGTGGCGCGAACCGACGACATGGCGTTCGTCCTGCTCGACGACGAGCCCGGCACGGTGCTGCCCGTCGGACGCGGTCCCGCGCTGCCCGCGCTGCTCACCGACCTCGACGCCATGGCCGTACGTCCCGTATGACGCGAAAGCACCGCCCGCGCTGTGCGGGCGGTGCTCCGAGCGGCGTCAGTTCCGGACGGTGGTCAGCGGCCGAGCTCCTTCTTGCTGAGCCTCCGCAGCCGCTTGCGCTGCGACGAATCGAGCGCAAAGTACGCGACGGCGGGCACGCCCACCATCACGATCAGCGCGATCCAGAAGCTGGTCATGATCCACAGAACGAGGCCGACGGCCACTCCCCCGACAGCGATCTTTGCCCTTGTCGACATCTACGACGCCTCCTCTGCGGCTGTCGCCGCTCACTGCTTGATGTAACGCACGGGTGCGTGCATCAGTTCCACTATGCGTCCGCGCGCAGCGGTTCGCCGACCTCGTGCAGGTGCCCGAGCGCCTGGCGGTAGGAGTCGATCACTCCCGTCTCCGTGTAGGGGATCTCCAGCGAGCGGCAGTGTGCGCGCACCAGCGGCTGCGCGAGCCGCAGGTGGGGCCTTGGCATGCTCGGGAAGAGGTGGTGCTCGATCTGGTAGTTCAGCCCGCCGAGAAACCAGTCCGTCAATGCCCCGCCGCGGATGTTCCGCGAGGTCAGGACCTGCTTGCGCAGGTGGCCCAGCGTCTCGTACGTCTCCGGGTCGGGCATCTCCATCCCCTTGTGGTTGGGCGCGAAGGACATGCCCAGGTGCAGTCCCAGGAGCATCTGGTGGATCAGCAGGAAGACCAGCGCCTGCGGCAGGGACAGGGTCGTCACCAGAAGTGTGACGTAAGCGACGACGTGGATCGTGAGCAGTACCGCCTCGCGCGTCCGCCGCGCCCGCGGCATGTGGGCGTCGTCACGCGAGAAGACGGCCCGGAATCCGTGGATCTTGAGTGCGATGCCCTCCAGCGTCGTCAGCGGGAAGAACAGCCAGGCCTGGTGCCGGGTGAGCCAGCCCGCGAAGCCCGTGCGGACCGCCGCGTGGTCCTTGCTGAAGACGATCACGTCGGGCGCGATGTCCGGGTCCTTGTCGACGTGGTTCGGGTTGGCGTGGTGCTTGTTGTGCTTGTCGTTCCACCACTCCTGGCTCATCCCGAGCAGCAGGTTCGCGTGCACCAGCTGCACCAGGCGACCCTTGGCCCGGTCCGCGGTGATCTGCGAGTGCCCCGCGTCGTGGCCGATGAACGCCATACGCGCCGTGATGACCGCGAACGGGGGCGCGAGGAGCAGGGCCCACCAGGAGGGGCCCAGCGCGACGAGGCCGAAGACGACGGCGGCCAGAACGATCAGGTTGACGGTTATGGTCCGCGCGTACCAGGCGGTCCTGCGTTCCAGGAGCCCCTGCTCCCTCACCTGGCGGAGCAGTGGCGCGAACTCACTGCCTGTAGTCGTGCGGGCGGACGCGACGGGTGCGGGGGCCCGCTCCGGCTCCGCCTCAAGGGCGGTGGCGACGGCCTGGGACATGAGGGGTCTCCGGTCTGAGGTCGGGCGGGCATGGCCGCGTCGGTCTGACATGCGTCGCGCTCACTGCGCTGACCTCAACAAACCTAGGATCGGCGGGCGTTCGCGACCATGGCGGCACCACCCGGTCCCGCGGTCGCTGACCCCCCGGGCCGCGGTGGTGCTGGCC
>NZ_JAIUKE010000427.1 GCF_020176795.1 Streptomyces sp. 8L | reverse complement strand
CGCTCCGCCGCGCCCCGCACACCGCGCCCCGCACACCGTGCGCACACCGACACGGCACACCGCGCCCCACACACCGCATGCGCACCGCATGCACACCGCACACCGCACACCGGCATCCCGCACACCGCACCACCCGAGAGGAGAGGCATGCGCCACCCCCCGGCGCCGAGAGCCATGGTCGTCGTCAACGGCGACGACCTCCGCCACGACCTGCTCAGCGCCGCCCAGGTCTTCCAGCAGCTCGGCATCGAGGCGGGGTTCGCCACCCGCAGGGCCATGGGCACGGGCCGGTTCGCCGACCCGCTCCCCCCGACGGCCCAGACGGACGTCTTCCTGCTCTACACGGCAGGCGGGCAGTTCGCCCCGCGCCAGCAGCGCGCGCTGGCCGCCGCCGTCGAGGCGGGCAAGGGCCTGGTAGGCGTGCACCGCGCCAACGCCCCGGGCCACCCGGAAGACGGCGCGCTGTCCGAGCTGTTCGGCAGCCGGAGCGGCCCGGAGGGCGACGGCGACGGAGGCCGTCACACCGTCGAGATCACGGCGGAGCACCCGATCACCCGCGGTGTGCGGGACTTCGACGTGCAGGACACCTACGGCGCCGTCGAGTTGGCCGGCGACGTGTCCGTGCTGGCCACCGGGCGCGGCCCGGACGGCGCCGCCGTGCCCGTACTGCACGCCCGGGAGGCGGGGGCGGGCCGGGTGGCGTATCTGGCGCTCGGCCACGACATGCGGTCCTGGGGCGAGCCGGGGGTGCGCGCCCTCGTGCGGGGAGCCCTGTGCTGGGCCGCCCACCGCGAAGGGCCCGGCGGCGAGCCGGCCGAAGACCGAAGGAGGACCGATGGGAACTGACACCGGAGAGATGGGAACCGGCGCCGGCGCCGCCCGCATCGGCGTCATGATGTACACCGTGCTCGAAGCGGCCAGGGCCGACCTGGAGGGCACGCTGGAGCGGATCGCCGCGCTGGGCTACGCGGGCATCGAGACCTACGGCCTGGTGGAGCACTTCGGGCCCGCGCGGGTCAGGGCCGCCATCGCCTCCGCGGGGCTCACCCTGACCAGCGCGCACGCCCCCTTCCCCGCGGGCCCCGGCGCCGGGGAGATCCTCGACCGCTACGAGGAGCTGGGCGCCGAGGTCCTGGTGTGGAGCATGGAGCGCGAGGAGTTCGACACCCCGGACGCGGTACGGCGCGGCGTCGAGCGGGTCAACGAGGCCGCGGAAGCGGCGGCCGGGCGGGGCATGCGGATCGCGTACCACAACCACTTCGCCGAGTTCTCGCAGGTCTTCGACGGAACGCAGGCCTACGACCTGCTCCTTGACCTGCTCGACGACCGGGTCCTGATCGAACTGGACGCCTACTGGGCCGTGATGGGCGGGGCCGACCCCGCCGAGGTCGTCGCGCGCCTCGGGCCGCGGGTGCGGTTGCTCCACGTCAAGGACGGACCGGCCCTCTCGTACGAGGACGACGTCATGGTGCCGGTGGGCGAGGGCCGGATCGACTGGACGCGCACCCTCACCGTCCCGTCGGGGCTGCGGTGGCACATCGTCGAACTCGAACGGCTGCACATCGACACCTTCGAAGCGCTCAGGCGCAGTTACGACCATCTCGTCGGCCGCGGACTCTCCCGCGGCGCGACCGCACCGGCGCCGGTCACACCGGCCCCCGACACACCGGCACCCGTCACACCGGCACCCTCCAAGGAGCGTTCATGAAGGTACTTTTTCTCGGCGGCGCCGGAATGATCGGTTCGGCCGCGGCGGCCGAGGCCGCGGCGCGGGGCGCGGACGTCACGGTGATCACCCGCTCCGAGCCCGCGCGGCTCCTCGCACCGGGCGTACGGGGGCTGCGCGCGGACGTCAAGGACACGGACGCGCTCCGCTCCGTGCTGGGCCGCGAGGAGTTCGACGCGGTGGTCAACTGGGTCGGTTTCACCCCTGACGACCTGCGGGGCCACCCGGAGTTCTTCACCGGCTCCGTGGGCCAGTACGTCTTCATCAGCACGTGTTCCGTCTTCGGGCGCCCGGTGCCGCAGCTGCCCGTCACGGAGTCGAGCCCGCGCCGCCAGCCGGTCTTCGGCTACCCGCGCGACAAGGTCGCGTGCGAGGTCTTCCTCGAAGAGGCGTACCGCTCGGCGGACCTGCCCCTGACGATCGTGCGGCCCTCCCACGTCTACGACCGCACGGTGATCCCCGTCCTGTCCGGCTGGACCGCGATCGAGCGGATGCGCGCGGGCCGGCCCGTCGTGGTGCACGGCGACGGCACCTCGCTGTGGTCCCTGATGCACTCGCGCGACTTCGCGCGCGCCTTCGTCCCGCTGCTCGGCAACGGCCACGCGGTGGGCGAGAGCGTCAACGTGGTCGGCGGGGACATCCTCACCTGGGACCAGATCCACTTGGCGCTCGCCGCCGCGGCCGGTGTCAGGTCCCCCGTCCTGCGCCACCGCTCCAGCGAGTCGATCGCCGTGGAACTGCCCAACTGGCGCGATGTGCTGGAGCACGACTTCCGGCACTCGATGCTCTTCGACACCTCGAAACTCCGGTCGCTCGTCCCGGGCTTCGCGCCCGCGGTCTCCTTCTCCGAGGGCGCCCGCGAGGTGCTGGCCCACTACGACGCCGACCCGGCGCTGCGGGTGGTCAACGACGACCTGGACCGTGCTTTCGACCGCCTGCTGGAGTGACTCCGGTGCGGACGCTCCACCGGAGTCCCCAGCAATACCAATACAAGACCAAAGTAAAACCACATGGTACGCTGAGGAGCCAGTCCATGCCGCGCCCAGCCCCCGCCCACCCCTGCGGCCGGCCCGAGAGGGAAAGAAAGAGGACACCGTGATCGGCGTCGGTCTGATCGGTTCGGGATTCATCGGCACCACCTACGCGGACGCGCTCACGGACGTACGGAACGCGGAACTCGTCGCCACCTACTCGCGCGACCCGGCACGGGCCGAGGCGTTCGGACGCGAGTGGGCCCCGGACGCCCGGCAGTACGGCGACATCGCGGAGCTGTGCGCCGACCCGTCCGTCGACCTCGTCGTGATAGCCCTGCCGAACGAGGCCCACCTCGGAGCGGTACGGGTGGCCGCCGCCGCGGGAAAGGGCGTGGTCTGCACGAAGCCGCTGGCCCGCACCGGCGCCGAGGCCGCGGAGATCCTCCGCGTCGTCCGCGAGGCGGGCGTCTGGCACGGCTACGCGGAGAGCTCCGTCTTCTCGCCCAACATCGCCAAGGCGCACGAGATGGTCGCCGCGGGGGCGATCGGCGACGTACTGACCATGCGGGCCCGCGAGGCGCACTCCGGGCCGCACGCCGCGCACTTCTGGGACGCGGAGACGGCGGGCGGCGGGGCGCTGATCGACATGGGCTGCCACACCGTGGAGTCCGCCCGGCACTTCTTCGGCAAGGACAATCCGATCGTCGAGGCCTTCGCCTGGGGCGCCACCCTCGCGCACGCCGACAGGACCACGGGCGAGGACACCGCGATCGCCCTGCTCAAGTTCGCCGGCGGCCAGCTGGCCACCGTCGAGTCGTCCTGGATCGAGAAGGGCGGCATGCAGCTGCGCCACGAGATCGTCGGAAGCGCGGGACGGCTCGTCACCGACACCGCCTCCACACCGGTGTGGGGGTTCATCGAGCACTCCGCGGGCCACCTCGTCGAGAAGGCCGACGCCGAGACCGGCTGGGTCCACCCGGTGCCCGAGGAGACCCGCGCCTACGGATTCAGCCAGGAGATGCGCCACTTCGCCGAGTGCTTCGAGCGCGGCGAGGCCCCGCTGGAGACCTTCGAGGACGGGCACATCGTCAACCGCGTCATCGACGCCTGTTACGCCTCCATGCGGACGGGGACGTGGGAAAAGGTCCAGGTACCCGAATGACCACGCCACGGACGGCACCGGCCGTCCTGCCCTCCGAATACCCCGAACCGCTGTGGCTCCAGGCCAAGGCGGTCCTGCTGGCACGGATAGCGAACGGGGAGGTGCCTCCCGGCTCCCGGCTGCCGCCGGAGCGTGAGCTGTGCCGGCTGCTGTCCATCTCCCGGGTGACCCTGCGCAAGGCGCTGACCGCTCTGGTCGAGGAAGGGGTGCTGCGCTCCGCCCACGGCCGCGGCTGGTACGTCACCACCGCCGAGCCCAAGGAATGGCCCAACACACTGGAGTCGTTCTCGGAGACCGCGCGGCGGATGGGGCTCCTGCCCACCTCCCGGGTGCTGCGGTGCGAACTGGGCACCTCGACGTACGACGAGGCCGAGGCGTTCCAGATGGCCCCCGGGACACCGCTCTACCGCGTCGACCGGGTGCGGATGCTGGACCAGGTGCCGATCGCCGTGGACGAGTCGCTCGTCCCCGCCGACATCGCCGCAGGCTTCGAGGGCGTCGACTTCGCGACCCGCTCCCTCTACGAGGTCATCACCGGACTCGGCTTCCACCTCGCCCAGGCCGACACGACGATCGAGGCCCGCTCCGCCGACGCGGAACTCGCCCGCCACCTCGACATCGACGTGGGCACGCCCGTACTGGACATGCGCCAGATCGTCCGCGACGGAACCCAGCGTCCGCTGCTCTCCTCGCTCATCCGCTACGCGGGCGACCGCTACCGGCTGCGTACGTCCTTCAGCAGGAGCGCCGACGGATGAGCCGGCCGCGCCCCGCCCTCCCCGCCCCGCCCGTACCCCAGGCACCCGCGCGGGCCCTGCCGCCCGGGGGCCCCGGGCCACTTCACGATCTGGAGCCCTCGTGACCCCACCGACGTACGACCAGACCTCCGTGGCGCGCGCCCTCGCCTCACCGCGCCCCGGCGAGATCGACGCGAGCCGGGCCCTGCTGCGGCGGGAGGGGCTCATGGGCCCCGACACGCACGTCGCGTACTTCGGCCTCGCCGAAGCGGACAAGCGCCAACTCCTCGCGGGACACCAGTCGCCGCGCCGCTTCCGCGTGCTGCTCCTCGACATGCGCTCGGGCCTCTCGTGGGACGTCGTGGTGTGTCCCGAGGAGGACCGGGTCGTCTCCCAGCGCGAGATCGACACGGCCGCCGAGGGCCATGTCCCGGTCCTGCCGGTCGAGTTCTCCCTCGTGGAGGAGGTCGTGCACCAGGACGAACGCTGGCTCGCCGCCATGGCGAGGCGCGGCCTGACCGATGTGTCACAACTGCGGGTCAACCCGCTGTCCGCCGGGGCCCCGGCCCCCGACGAGCGCGGGCGGCGGCTCCAGCGGTGCTTCACGTTCCTCCAGAAGACCCCGGACGACCTCGGCTGGGCGCACCCCGTCGACGGTGTGACCGTCGTGGTGGACGTGGTGACCCGCGAGGTCGTCGCGGTCGACGACCACGCGGACCTCCCGGTGCCCGACGAGGACGGCAACTTCCACGACGCCGCCTGGGTGGACATGGAGCCGAGGCCCGGCCTCAAGCCCATCGAGATCACCCAGCCCGAGGGCCCGAGCTTCACCATCGACGACAACGGGGTGCTCGACTGGCTCGGCTGGTCCTTCCAGATCGGCTTCGACCAGCGCGAGGGCCTGGTGATCCGCAACGTCCACATCGAGGACGCAGGACGGCGGCGGCCCGTCCTGTACCGCGTCTCCCTCGCCGAGATGATGGTGCCCTACGGCGACCCGAGCCCCCAGCGCTGGTTCCAGAACTTCTTCGACTGCGGCGAGTACCTGCTCGGCGGCTTCGCCAACTCCCTCGAACTCGGCTGCGACTGCGTCGGCGACATCACCTACCTCGACGCGGTGCTCGCCGACAGCGCCGGCGAGGTACGGGTCGTTCCCCAGGCGATCTGCGTCCACGAGGAGGACACCGGAATCCTGTGGAAGCACACCGACAACTGGAACGGCTCGGTCGACTCCCGCCGCAACCGGCGCCTCGTCGTGTCCTTCTTCGCCACCGTCGGCAACTACGACTACGGCTTCTACTGGTACTTCTCCCTCGACGGCTCGATAGAGCTGGAGGTCAAGGCGACCGGCGTCGTCTTCACCTCCGGCTACCCCGGGCCCGGTTACGCCTACGCCTCCGAACTGGCCCCCGGCCTCGGCGCCCCGTACCACCAGCACCTCTTCAGCGCCCGGCTCGACATGATGGTCGACGGGCACGACAACGCGGTGGACGAGGTGGAGGCCGCGGCCGTGCCCCGGGGGCCGCTCAACCCGACCGGTACGGGCTTCACCCAGACGCTCACCCGGCTGCGCACCGAGAAGGGCGCGGCCCGGCTCGCCGACAACACACGCAACCGGTCCTGGCTGGTGACCAACCCCTCGGTCACCAACCGCCTGGGAAACCCGGTGGGTTACATGCTCCACCCCGAGGGCAGGCCGGTCCTGCTCGCCGACGCGGAGTCGGACATCCACCACCGGGCGGCGTACGCCACCAGACACCTCTGGGTCACCCCCTACGCGGTGGACGAGAACTACCCGGCGGGCGATCTGGTCAACATGCACCCCGGCGACGCGGGACTGCCCGCCTGGACCGCCGCCGACCGGGGCGTCGACAACACCGACATCGTGCTGTGGCACACCTTCGGGCTCACCCACTTCCCCCGGCCCGAGGACTGGCCCGTGATGCCGGTGGACACCACGGGCTTCGCGCTCAAGCCGTACGGCTTCTTCGGGCGCAACCCGACGCTGGACCTCCCGGCGTCCGGCGGCGCGCACTGCTGCTCCGGCGGGCACGGCGGCTCCGGCGGGCACGACGCCCCGAGCGCGCACGGCTGTTGCGACGAGCACGGCGCTCCCGGCGGGCAGGGCTCTTCCGACGAGCACGGCGGGCACGGCGGTCCCGGCGGTCCCGGCGGGCACCCTCACGACCGAGGAGAGGCCGGAGCATGACGACCGAGCGCCCCCTGGGCATCCAGCTCTACAGCGTGCGCGACGACCTCGGGCCCGGCCGGCTCGACGGCACCCTGGCGCGGCTGGCCGACATGGGCTTCACCCACGCCGAGCCCTTCGACATACTCGGCGACCCGGCCGGGCTCGCCGCCGCGCTGCGGCGCAGCGGGCTGCGCGCCGCCACCGCGCACGCCGCGATCGACCGGCTCGACCGGGAAGCGGTGCTGGACGCGGCGGAGACGCTCGGGATCGGCACCGTGATCGTCCCCTGGGCCGACCCGGCGGCCCTCACCGACCGTGCGGGGGTCGAGGCACTCGCCGACGCCGTCAACAGCGCGTCCGCCGTCGCCGCCGGGCGCGGCATCCGCGTCGGCTACCACAACCACGACTTCGAGTTCGCCCAGCACATCGACGGGGTGCCCGTCTACGACCTGTTCGTCGGCCTGCTCGACCCGGCCGTCGTCCTCGAAGTGGACCTCTACTGGGCGGGCGTCGGCGGCGCGGACGTCTTCGAACTGCTGCCGCGCCTCGGCGAGAGGGTCCGCTTCCTGCACGTCGTCCAGGAACGCGAGCCCGGCAACGACCGCCCCGTCCTCGGCAGCGACACGACCGGGCGGCTGGACGAGATCCTCCCGCTCGCCCCCTCGGTCGAGATGCCGGTCGTGGAGGTCGTCGCCCACCACAGCGACGTGTTCCCCCTCGTCGAACGCAACGCCGCGTACGTCCGCGAGCAGGTGCGCGCGTGACGGCGCCGGCGCCCCGCGGGCCGACGCGGGTGGCGGTCGTCGGCGCGGGCAGCATCTCCGACGAGTACCTCCGCACGCTGAGCGCCAGTGGCGACATCGCCGTCACGGCCGTCGCCGACCTCGACACCGAGCGGGCGCGGGGGCAGGCCGAGGCGTACGGGGTCCCCGTCTGGGGCGGCACGGACGACGTGCTGCGCCGCGACGACGTCGACCTCGTCGTCAACCTCACCGTCCCGGCGGCCCACGCCGAGGTCGCGCTCGCCGCCATCGCCGCGGGCAAGCACGTATGGGGCGAGAAGCCGCTCACCCCCGACCGCGACACGGCACGCGCCGTCCTCGACGCCGCCAGGACCGCGGGTGTGGTCGTCGGCAACGCTCCCGACACCATCCTCGGCCCCGGCATCCGGACCTCCCGGCGGCTGCTGGCCGAGGGCGCCGTCGGACAGCCGCGCACGGTCCTGACCCTCATGCAGGGGCCGGGACCCGACGCCTGGCACCCCCGGCCGCGGTTCCTGTTCGAGAAGGGGGCCGGGCCGCTGTTCGACATCGGCCCCTACTACGTCACCACACTGGTCCACCTGCTCGGCCCCGTCGCCTCGGTGTCGGCCCTCGGCCAACGGCCGCGCGCCGAACGCGTCGTGGGCTCGGGACCCGACGCCGGGAGCTCCTTCCCCGTGGAGGTCCCCACGCACGTCAGCGTGGTCACCACCTTCGCGTCCGGTGTGATCGGCACCTCCGTCTACAGCTTCGACTCGCCGGTACGCCGCCAGCTCTTCGAGATCACCGGCGCCGACGGGACGATGGCGGTCCCGGTCAGCGGGTTCGACGGGCCGACGCGGCTGCTGACGGGCACCGGGGAGGACGCGTCCTGGCGTGATGTGCCGGCGGCCGGGCCGCCGGTGAGCCGCGGCGCGGGCGTGGTGGACATGGCGCGCGCCATCCGGGCGGGCACGACCCCACGGGCGAGCGGCGCGCTCGCGTACCACGTACTCGACGTCATGCTCGCGATCGAGGAGTCCGCCGCCGCCCGCGGAGCGCCGGTGGCGATCGGGAGCACCGCGCCACCGGTCTCGCCCATGCCGAGGCAGTGGGACCCGACCACCCGAACGTTCGACGCAACGGAGCAGAAATGAGTGACAGCTTCCTCGCCTTCGCGGCGGCCCGTTCGACCCAGGCCGAGTCCCTGGGCGCCGCGATCAGACGCCTGAGCGAATCGGTGTCATCCTTCGCGCGGGACGGACAACTGTCCGGCCCCGGGCCGGTGTTCGTGGGAATCGGCGCGAGCCTCGCGGCCACCTGCGCCCCCGTCTGGGAGCTGCGCAGCCGGGGAATCCACTCGTGGCGGCTCGGCGCGGGCGACCACCCGCTGCCGTTCCCCGCCAGTTCGCATCCGGTGTTCGGCGTCTCGCAGAGCGGCCGCAGCGCCGAGACGCTCGCCGTCCTGGAGTCGGTGGACACGGCGCGGCGGTACGCCGTCGTCAACGTCGTGCCCTCACCCATCGCCGACGCGGTGCCCGAGGCCGTCGGACTCGGCAACATCCCGGACAGCTACGCGTCCACGATCGGCTACACCGCCACCGTCGCCGCGCTCGGGATGCTCGCCGACGCCTGGGACGGCGGCCGGGTCCACGAGGGGTGGTCCAGGCTCGGGGAGACCTTCGCGACGGTCGAGCGGGAGATCGACGAGCACGTACGCGCGCTGGCGCCCCTGTTCGCGAACGCGACGTCGGCCGACTTCGTCGGCACCGGCCCCGCGGTCGGCTCCGCCGAGGAGAGCGCCCTGCTGTTCCGGGAGGTCGCCCGGATTCCCTCGACCGGGATGAGCACACGCCAGTACCTGCACGGCTCCATGGAGTCGGCGGGCGGCGGCGTCCACGTCCTCTTCGGCGACGAGCGGGAACACGCCATCGCCCGCACGCTGGCCGCCTCGGGACACCGGGTGATCCTGGTGACCGGCGAGCCCGTCGAGGACCCGAGCCCGCTGCTGCACACCGTGCCCGTGCCCCGCCTGCCCGCCGCACAGCGCGCCGTCATCGAGGTCCTGGTCGCGCAGATCCTCGTCGGAGCCGTCGCGGAGGTGCGCGGCGTCGACATCGAGGAGTTCGTGTTCCACAACGCCGACATCAAGGTGGCGGCGGAGAGGCCGGCCGTATGAGAGTCCTCGTCGGAGCGGACGTCGGTGGTACGAAGCTCGCCGTACGGGTGGAGACACTCGACGGCGTCGTACGCGCGGACACCCACCACCCGGCCGCCGGCTGGGAGGCGTCACCCGTGCGCGACGCCGCACGCTGGCTGGCGGAACACCTGGCACGGGCGGTCCCCGAGGGCGACGAGATCGCCGCGTTCGGGATCGGCGCGCAGGGGTGCGACTCCCAGGAGCACTGCGCCCGGCTCGCCGCGGCCGTCGAGGAGCTGGGCACGCCGGCCGCCGTCGTCAACGACGCCGCCCTGCTGATCCCGGCGGCCGGGCTCGACACGGGCATCGGGATCATCGCCGGGACAGGTTCGATCGGCGTCGGCGCGGACGCCGACGGCGCGGTGCTGTTCTCCGGCGGCTGGGGCTGGGTCCTGGGCGACGGGGGGAGCGCGCCCGCGATCGTACGCGAGGCGACGAAGGCCGCCCTCACGGCGTACGACGAGGGGCTCCCCGACGACGGCCTGCTGGCCGCCCTGCTGGAGCACTTCGGCGCCGGAGGACCGCAGTCCCTGGCCCGCAAGGTCAACGACGATTCCACCACGGGGAACTGGGGGCCCGGCGCGCCCGCGATCTTCCGCGCCGCCGACGCCGGCTCCGCGCTGGCCGCCGCCGTCGTCGACGAGGCGGCTGACCAACTCGCCCTGCTCGTCGCCCGGCTGGTCGCCCAGGGCGCGGCAGGGGACACCGTGGTGGCGGCGGGCAGTGTGATCGTGGGACAGCCGCGCCTCGCCGAGGGACTGCGGGAGCGACTGGCCCGCACGCACCCCGCACTGACCCTGCGGCTCCTCGATGAGGAGCCCGTGGCGGGCGGAGTCGTCCTCGCCCGCAGGAGATACGAGGCGGGGTGAGAGGTGCGAGGGGACACCGGGAGCGGGGCGTCCTGAGCGGGGCACGGGCGCCGCGCACCCGGCCCCCCCGGCAGCCGTCGCGGTGGCCGCGCCGGCGCGGGTGATGGTCACCTGCGCGTG
>NZ_JAIUKE010000426.1 GCF_020176795.1 Streptomyces sp. 8L | reverse complement strand
CCCGTATCCCGTACGCCCCTCCCGTACGCCTCCGGACGGCAGTTCGGGCACCGGGCCCGGCCATGGCGCGGCCCGCCCGCCCCGCGCGGCGCATACGGTGGCGCCGAAGACGCCGTACCGGGGGACTCGGCCTCCGGGCTCGGCCTCGGGTCGGCCCGCTCGGCGCCGCGCCCCTCGCACCACCACCCGGCGCGCCCCTTCGCGCGCCCTCGCCGGACCCCCTCGCGGGACGCCGCGCCCCACGCCGATTGGCACTCCGCTTGACCGAGTGCTAATCGCGGTCATAGTCTCAGCTCTGGCACTCAGCGACTGAGAGTGCCAGCAAGCGCGACGGGCAGGTCCGGCACCCGCGACGACGGACCCACCTGGTCGCCACCCTCAGACAGTCAACCCCGTGAGATCTCCGAAGGGGGAGGTCGGATCGTGACGACCGCCAGCACCAAGGTTGCCATCAAGCCGCTTGAGGACCGCATTGTGGTCCAGCCGCTCGACGCCGAACAGACCACGGCCTCTGGCCTGGTCATTCCGGACACTGCCAAGGAGAAGCCCCAGGAGGGCGTCGTCCTGGCCGTCGGTCCGGGCCGCTTCGAGAACGGCGAGCGCCTGCCGCTCGACGTCTCCGTCGGCGATGTCGTTCTGTACAGCAAGTACGGCGGCACCGAGGTGAAGTACAGCGGCGAGGAGTACCTCGTCCTCTCGGCTCGCGACGTTCTCGCGATCATCGAGAAGTAACTCACCCCAGAATCGCTTTTCCGATCTGCGCCCCTGGCCTCCCTGCGTACGCCGGGCGGGCAGGGGCGCAGGTCGTCTGAGAGGACACAGAAGCTCCCATGGCGAAGATCCTGAAGTTCGACGAGGACGCCCGTCGCGCCCTTGAGCGCGGCGTCAACAAGCTTGCCGACACGGTGAAGGTGACGATCGGCCCCAAGGGCCGCAACGTCGTCATCGACAAGAAGTTCGGCGCCCCCACCATCACCAACGACGGCGTCACCATCGCGCGCGAGGTCGAGGTCGAGGACCCGTACGAGAACCTCGGCGCCCAGCTCGTGAAGGAGGTGGCGACCAAGACCAACGACATCGCGGGTGACGGCACCACCACCGCCACGGTGCTCGCCCAGGCGCTCGTCCGCGAGGGCCTGCGCAACGTCGCCGCCGGCGCCTCCCCCGCCGCGCTCAAGCGCGGTATCGACGCCGCCGTCGCCGCGGTCTCCAAGGACCTCCTGGAGACCGCGCGCCCCATCGACGACAAGTCCGACATCGCCGCCGTGGCCGCGCTCTCCGCGCAGGACCAGCAGGTCGGCGAGCTCATCGCCGAGGCGATGGACAAGGTCGGCAAGGACGGTGTCATCACCGTCGAGGAGTCCAACACCTTCGGCCTCGAGCTCGACTTCACCGAGGGCATGGCCTTCGACAAGGGCTACCTCTCCCCGTACATGGTGACCGACCAGGAGCGTATGGAGGCCGTCCTCGACGACCCGTACATCCTGATCAACCAGGGCAAGATCTCCTCCATCCAGGACCTCCTGCCGCTGCTGGAGAAGGTCATCCAGGCGGGTGGCTCCAAGCCGCTGCTGATCATCGCCGAGGACGTCGAGGGCGAGGCCCTGTCGACCCTGGTCGTCAACAAGATCCGCGGCACGTTCAACGCGGTGGCCGTCAAGGCCCCCGGCTTCGGTGACCGCCGCAAGGCCATGCTCGGCGACATCGCCACCCTCACGGGCGCGACCGTCATCGCCGAGGAGGTCGGCCTCAAGCTCGACCAGGCCGGTCTCGACGTGCTGGGCTCCGCCCGCCGCGTGACCGTCACCAAGGATGACACGACCATCGTCGACGGCGGCGGCAACAGCGCCGACGTGACGGGCCGCGTGAGCCAGATCAAGGCCGAGATCGAGACCACGGACTCCGACTGGGACCGCGAGAAGCTCCAGGAGCGCCTCGCGAAGCTGGCCGGCGGCGTGTGCGTGATCTCCGTCGGTGCCGCCACCGAGGTGGAGCTGAAGGAGAAGAAGCACCGTCTGGAGGACGCCATCTCCGCGACCCGCGCCGCGGTCGAGGAGGGCATCGTCTCCGGCGGTGGCTCCGCGCTCGTCCACGCGGGCAAGGTCCTCGGCGGCAGCCTCGGCAAGGAGGGCGACGAGGCCACCGGTGTCGCGGTCGTCCGCCGCGCCGTCGTTGAGCCGCTGCGCTGGATCGCCGAGAACGCGGGCCTCGAGGGCTACGTCATCACCTCCAAGGTGGCGGAGCTGGACAAGGGCCACGGCTTCAACGCCGCGACCGGCGAGTACGTCGACCTGGTCAAGGCCGGCGTCATCGACCCGGTCAAGGTGACGCGCTCCGCCCTGGAGAACGCCGCCTCCATCGCGTCGCTGCTGCTCACGACCGAGACCCTGGTCGTCGAGAAGCCGGCCGAGGAAGAGGAGCCGGCGGCGGCCGGCCACGGCCACGCGCACTGACGCGTCCCGCGGCAGCGTTTCCACGGCAGCAGTCGTACGCGCGTCACGCCGAGAGATGCAGCGCCGACGGGAGTACGGGCTCCGCGAAGGGCTCCCCCCTCGTGAAGCGTTCGATCTCGTCCAGCGCGTGGTCCGCCATCCGGTGGGTCTCGTTGCCGAGCGAGCCGGCCACATGCGGCGTGAGCAGGACGTTCGGCAGGTCGTACAGGGGCGAGTCGGCCGCAGGGGGTTCGGGGTCCGTCACGTCGAGCACCGCGTGCAGCCGGCCCGAGACCAGCTCGGGCAGCAGCGCGTCCTCGTCGATCAGCGACCCGCGCGCCGTGTTGACCAGCGTCGTGCCGTCCGCCATCGCCGCCAGCTGCGCCGCGCCGATCAGCGAGCGCGTGGCGGGCAGTTGGGGCGCGTGCACGGAGACGACGGAACTGCGCGCGCACAGCTCGTCCAGCGGTACGGACGTGACGCCGAGCGCCGCCGCCCCGGCCGCGTCCACGTACGGGTCGTACAGCAGGACCCGCAGGTCGAACGGGCGGAGCAGGTCGATGACCCGGCGCCCGATCCGGGACGCGCCGACGATGCCCACCGTGCGGCCGTAGTTGCCGGCGTCGCTCAGCGCGCCGTGCCAGTCGCGGGACCCGCGCCGTTCGCGGTACTGGCGCGCCGAGTCGAGGACGCGCTTGCCGGCGAACAGGATCGCCGCGAGCGTGTACTCGGCCACCGGCAGCGCGTTGGCCCCCGCGGCCGAGCTGACCGTGATGCCGCGCTCCCAGCAGGCGTCGGTGATGTGGGACTTGACGCTGCCCGCGGCGTGCACGACCGCCCGCAGGCGGGGCGCGGCTGCCAGTACGGACTCCGTGAGCGGCTGCACGCCCCAGCACGTCAGCAGCACCTCGGCCTCGGCGAGCGCGGCGGCCACGGCCGGCTCCGGGGCCGTGAGGTCGCCGGCGATCAGACGGGGATCGGTGCGTACGAGCCGGGTCAGCCGGTCCAGCCGGTCCGCGGTGAACAGCTCGTCCGCTACCGCCGGGGTCATCGCGAGCAGCGCGGCGGGGCGATTGTCAGTGGCGTCCTGCATGGTGGTACTCGTACTCCTCGGATGGGGGTGCCCGGGTGGGGGTGCCCGGTTCGTTGTGCGCGCGTGCCGGGCGGGTGGCGGCCGGCGGCCCGGCCCCGGAAGGTCATTTGACGCCGCCCGCCGTCAGGCCGGCTTTCCGCGCCCGTTGGAGGGTGATGAAGGCGACGATCAGGGGGAGGACGGCGAGGAGCGAACCCGACACGACCATCGGGTAGAAGTCGGGCGTCGCGTTGGCGTCGCTGTTCCAGTTGTAGAGCCCGAGGCTCAGCGGATAGAGATTCTTGTCCGACAGCATGACGAGGGGGAGGAAGAAGTTGTTCCAGACCGCGGTGAACTGGAAGAGGAAGACGGTCACGAAGCCGGGCATGACCATGCGCAGCCCGATCGACCAGAAGACCCGCAGCTCGCCCGCTCCGTCGATACGCGCGGCCTCCAGCGCCTCGTCCGGGATGTAGCCGGCGCTGAAGATGCGGGAGAGGTAGACCCCGAAGGGGTTGACCAGTACGGGGATCAGCACCGACCAGTAGGTGTTGACGGTGTGTGTCTTGACCGCGAGCAGATAGAGCGGCAGCGACAGCGCCGTGGACGGCAGGAGCACGCCGAGCAGGACGACGGCGAACAGCTTCTCCTTGCCCCGGAAGCGGTACTTGTCGAAGGCGTAGCCCGCGGCCACGCTGACGAACGAGCAGCCGAGCGCGCCGAGGCCCGCGTAGATCAGTGAATTGCCGTACCAGCGGAAGTAGATGCCGCTGTCGTAGCTCGCGAGGGTCGACAGGTTGTGTCCGAAGTCGAAGCCCTGGAAGGAGAAGACGTTGCCGCCGAGGATGTTGCCCGCGTTCTTGGTGGCGGCCGTGACCAGCCACACCAGCGGGAAGAGGGTGTAGGCGGCGGCGATGGCGAGCAGCCCGTTCACGGCGGTGCGGGAGAGCCAGCGACTGGCGCCGGGGCGGCGGCCCGCGGAGACGGCCGCGCGGCCCGGCCTCCCAGCGCCCGGGGCCGGTCGCTCCGCCGGGTCGACGATGAGCGGAGTGGTCATGCCCGCGCTCCCTTCCGGTTGGCGATACGGGTGACGCCGAAGGACAGCACCGCGGCGATCAGGGCGATCAGGATGGACGCGGCGGCGGCCCGCCCGTAGTCGTTCAGCTGGAACGCCTCGGAGTAGGCGTACATGTTGGGGGTCCACGCGCTGGTGATCGCGGACCCGGAGTTCGACAGCAGCAGCGGCTCGGTGAACAGCTGGAGGGAGCCGATGACCGTGAACAGCAGCACCAGGAAGACGGAGGAGCGGATGAGCGGGAGCTTGATGCTGAGGGCGAGGCGCCAGTTGCCCGCGCCGTCGACGGCGGCGGCCTCCAGCAGGGAGCGGTCCACGGCCTGGAGGGAGGCGTAGAAGATCACCACGTTGTAGCCGAGCCACTCCCACACCGCGATGTTGACCACCGAGGGCAGAGCGCCGTTCGAGGAGAAGAAGTCCAGGCCGATGCCGCCGGAGTGCAGGGCGCCGACGACCGGGCTGAGGCCGGGTGTGTAGAGGTACACCCAGATCAGGGCCGCGATCAGACCGGGGATGGCGTGCGGCAGGAACAGCGCCAGCTGGAAGAAGCGCCGGGCCCTGGCGAGCGCGGTGTCCAGCAGCAGCGCGAGCGCGAGTGCCCCGCCGACCATGATCGGGATGTAGAACAGGACGTAGCCGCCGAGCACCCGGAAGCCGTGCCGGAACGCGGCGTCGCCCAGGGTGTCGGCGTAGTTGCCGAGTCCGTCGAAGACGTCGCGCGGGCCGCCGAAGCCGAGGCCGGACAGCTTCTGCGTGAACAGGCTCAGCCAGATCGCGTAGCCGATGGGGATCAGCATCGCGACGGTGAACAGGGCGAAGAAGGGCGTGAGCAGCAGCCCCGCGGCCATCCCGGTACGGTTCGCGGCGCGTCGGCGCGGGGCACGGACGGCGGCATCGCCAGAGGAGCGGCCGGGGTGCGCCGTGCCGCTCATGGTGCCCGTGTCTCCCGTGTCTCCCGTGCCTTCCGTGCGCCCTATGGCTCCCGTCTCTGCCCGCCCGTCGGCCCGTGTCCCGGGTTTTCCGCCGGCGTGCCCGCCGGTTCCCGTGCCGGATTCCGTACTCATGAGGCGTCCTCGACCTTCAGACCGCTCTTGCGCAGGGCGGCCACGGTGGCGCTCTGGGTGGTGGTGAGGGCGCGGGGCAGCGTGGTGCTGCCGCCGACGACTCCGTGCAGCTGGTCCTTGAGCGTGTTGTTGGCGGCGGCCGTCGGGCCCCACAGCCAGTCCGGGTCGATGGTCGCGCCCGCCTTCTCGTACAGCCCGTAGAGGTCCTGGCCGCCGTAGAAGCTCGTGTCGATGGCCTTGCGGGCGACGGGCACGAGCGCGGGATCGGCCGGGAGCGCGGTGGAGGTGCTGGCGGTGACCCGGGCCCGCACGGCGTCCTCGGACGTCGACATCCAGAGGATGAACTTCATGGCCGCGGCGGTCTTCTCGCTGTTCTTGGAGATCGCGAAGGTGGAGCCCTGGCTCATCCCGACACTCGGATGCGCGGCGTCCCAGCTGGGCATCGGCATCGCCGCCCACTCGCCCTTCTCCTCGGGCACGATGCCGGCGAGCGTGCCGGCGCCCCAGGAGGCGCCCAGGTAGCCGACGGTGGTGCCGGCCTTGAGGGACGCGGTCCACTCCGGGCTGTAGGACGGCGCGGTGCTGACGAGCTTCGCGTCGATCATGCCCTGCCAGTACGCCGCGACCTTCCGCGTCGCCGGGTCGGTCGTGTCCACCCGCCAGGCGCCGTTCTGTGTGCTGAACCAGGAGGCGCCCGCCTGCCAGGCCAGCGTCTGGAAGAACGTCGGGTCGTCGGGGAAGAAGGTGGCGATACGGGTGCCGGGCGCCGCCTTCTTCACCTCGGCCGCGGCCGTGCGGAACTGCGCCCAGGTCTTCGGCAGCGCGATGTGGTGCTTCGTGAAGAAGTCCTTGCGGTAGTAGAAGATCTGCGGCGAGGCGTCGGAGGGCACCGCCCAGTTCTTGCCGCCCATCGTCGTCAGCTGGATCGTCTGCGGCAGGAACCGCTTCTTCACCGCGGGTGTCATGTAGCGGCTGAGGTCCTGGAGCGAGCCCTGGCTGACGAACTGGGACAGCTCCGGGTACTCGATCGACAGCACATCGGGCGCGATGCCCGCCTTCACCGCGTTGGCGATCTTCGGATAGCCGCCGAGGCCGCCGGAGGGTATCTCCTCGAACTTGACCTTGATGGTGTCGTGCGTGGCGTTGAACTCGTCCGCGACCTGCTGGGACCCCTTGGTCCAGGCCCAGAAGGTGACGGTGACCGGATGGGCGCCGGTGCCCTGGGCGGGCGCCCGCGCGGCACCGCCGCACGCCGCCAGCAACGCGAGCGAGACGCACGCGGCGGCGGCTCCCGCGGCTGTTCGTAGGGGCCGGGACCAACTGCGTCTCACGGGCGCTGCTCCTCTTCGCTGGGGACAGGCGGTCGCCGTGATACTTCGATCCCTCGTGAGCGCAGTCAAGAGCGAAAGATTGATTGATCGAAAAATGATCGAAAGGAGCCTGTCGGAAGAGGCTCGCGCGTCAGAAGGCCGGGGCGGGCGCGCCGTGCGGCGGGGCCGCGGGGGTGCCGCACGACGCGCGTACCCGCAGCGCGGGCAGCAGTTCCAGGTGGCGGCGCGGCGCGTCACGGTCCCCGGCCCCGGCGGTCAGGCGCTCCACCAGCAGTTCGGCGGCGCTGCGCCCCACGGCGCGCTTGGGCGGCGCGACGGCCGTCAACGGCGTCTCGGCCAGCGCCGCGACCTCGTCGTCGTACGTGACGAGCGCCAGGTCGCCGGGGACCCGCACGCCCAGCTCGGCCAGGCGGCGCACCATACGGGTGGCGTCCTCGTCGTTGTGCATGAGCGCGGCGGTCACCCGTCCCTCCTCCACGAGCCCGCGCAGCGTGCGCACGGTGGCCTCGAAGCGGTCGGGATCGGGCGCGGGGGACGTCGACTCCAGCACGGGGACCGGCCCGTCGAGCCCGAGCGCGGTCAGTGCCTGCGCGTAACCCGCCCGTACGGCCTGCGCGGTGGGGCTGTCCGACCGCGCCACGAGCACGGGCGTGCGGTGCCCGAGCCTGACGAGGTGGCGCACCGCGATCAGCACGCCGTGCGCGTGGTCCGAGCTGACCCGGTCCATGCCGTCGAGCGGGCCGCCCGGCTCACCCGTGCGCTCCACCAGCACGGTGTCCACCGGCAGCCGCGCGATCCACTCCGCATACTCGGCCGGGTGCTCGGGGCGGGTCCAGCTCGGGGCGACGAGCAGGCCCTCCGCGCCGGCCGCGAGGAGCCCGGCCGCGTGGGACGCGTCGTCCTGCGGGCGGTAGTCGGACACGCGCAGGATGAGCCGGGCGCCGAGGCGCGCCGCGGCCTCGTGGGCTCCCCTGATGATGTCCGCGAAGTAGTAGCCGGCGGCGGGCGCGAGCATGCCGATCACCGGGCTGCCGCCCCCCGGCGCGGTCCCGGACGGGCCTCGTCGCTCGGGCCACGACACGGCGCCGTGCACCCGGTCGAGCAGCCCCCGTTCGGCGAGCGCCTCGGCGTCGCGGCGCGCGGTCACGGGCGAGACCCCGAGCTGCGCCGCCAGGTCGGCGACGCGGACCGTGCCGCGCTCCCTGACCAGGTTCAGCAGGCGGTCGTGGCGTTCTGCGGCCCCTTCGCGCACGGCGCGGTCCCCCTCGTCCTCATCGATCCCGCCCTCGTCGACCGAGCGGGCCGATCACGGGCTTCGATCGAACCGCGGCGTGGTTCGATCATTCGATCACTGTAATCGAGGCGAGCACGGGCCGGGCAGGGCACCCGAGCGGCGGCGAGGACGGCGTGCGGGGCTGTGGCGTAGCGCTGCGGCGGGCTGTCGTGTGCAGCTGCGGCGGGTGGCGTCTGCCGCTACGGCCGGGCCGCTACGGCGGGTGGCGTCTGCCGCTACGGCCGGCGGCTTGGTCGGTTTCCGCCGTCGGCTGCGGCCTTGCCGGTTCCGCCTGCCCTGCTGCCACCGGCCTCGCCGGGCTCGGCGGTCTCGCCGGCCACGCCTGCCTCGCCGGTCCCGTCGTCCGTGGCGTCGTCCGGATGCCGGGGACCGTACTTCCGGCCCGCCCTGGACGAGAGGCCGCCGAGCAGGCCGCGCGGCGCCAGCTTCGCCGCGCCCATCAGCGCCTTGTAGCGCGGGTCGGGGATGGAGAGCGTCTTGCCGCGCGCCAGGTCCGCGAGCGCGGCCACGACGAGCTTGTCCGCGTCCAGCCACATCCAGCCGGGGACGTTGTCCGTGCCCTGCCCGGCGCGCTCGTGGAACTCCGTCCGCACGAAGCCGGGGCACAGCGCCATCAGCCGTACGCCGGAGTGCGCCACGTCGCGGGCCACACCCTGGGTGAACTGGACGACCCACGCCTTCGACGCCCCGTACGTGCCGCGCGGCACGAAGGCCGCGACGGACGCGACGTTGACGACGCCGCCGCGCCCGCGTGCCCGCATCGGCCCGACGGCCGCCGAGGTCAGCCGGAGCACCGCCTCGCAGTGCACCTTCAGCATGGTGAGTTCGTCCTCGACCGGAACGTCGAGGAACTTTCCCTTCCCGCCGAACCCCGCGTTGTTGACGAGCAGATCGACGGGGTGTCTGCGGTCGGAGAGCCGCTTCTCGACCGACTCGATGCCGCCGTCCGTCGAGAGGTCGGCGGAGAGCACTTCGGCCTCGATGCCGTGCCGGTCGTGGAGCTCGGTCGCGTGCTCGCGCAGGCGCTCCACATCGCGGGCCACCAGGACGAGATTGTGCCCGTCCGCGGCCAGCCGTCGCGCGAACGCGGCACCGATTCCGGCGGTCGCGCCCGTAATCAAAGCTGTCGTCATAGGCGCACCGTAGCGCCTGTTCCTGACGGTCGGATCAGCTGTACGTGAGGTGTTCGTGCAGGTACGCGGGCGGGCTCCCGGCACCGCTCCTTGCCTGTGCTCCGGGCCCCGTCGATGATCAGGTTGCGCCGGCCTCCGTCGGTGACCCGCTGCGCAGGCCGGCGCGGGTGACTCGCTGTTCCGGCCTCCGTCGGTGACCCGCGCGCCGCCGTGCCGGGTACAGCCGGTACCTGGATGAGCCCCGTGGGACGCGCGCACACTGGACGGGTGGACAGACGAGAACTTGCGGACTTCCTGCGCAGCCGGCGCGAGCGGATCAGCCCGGCCGACGTGGGGCTGCCCGCGGGCGCGCGGCGCCGTACCCCGGGGCTGCGCCGCGAGGAGGCGGCGCAGCTCGCCTACATCTCGACCGAGTACTACACCCGGCTGGAGCAGGCCCGCGCCCCGCGGCCCTCGCGCGAGGTGCTGGCCGGTCTCGCGCGGGCGCTGCGCCTGTCGGACGCCGAGCGCACCCACCTCCACCACCTCGCGGGCGCGCCTCCCGGGCCGCCGCCGGGGCCTTCGCGCGAGGTGCGGCAGAGCATCCTCGACCTGGTGCACCGGCTGCCGGGGGCTGCCGCGTTCGTGACCTCCGCGACGGGTGAGGTGATCGCCTGGAACGATCTGGCAGCCGCCCTCATGGAGGACTTCTCCGCCCTGCCGCGGCGCGACCGCAATCTGATGCGCCGGGCCTTCCTCGATCCGTGCCCGCAGGGGCGGCCCCTGTACGGGGTTTCGGACGTCGAGGAGTTCGCCCGGGCCTCGGCCCAGCGCCTGCGCGCCGTCGCGGGCCGCTACCCCGACGACCCCGAGGCGTCCGCGCTGGTGGACGAACTCCTCGGCGGAAGCGAGGAGTTCGCCCGGCTGTGGGCCTCCCACGACGTGAGCGTCCCGCCCACACTGCGCAAGACGTTCCAGCATCCGCTGGTCGGCCCGGTCACCGTCAACTGCGACGTCCTCGACATCACCGAGCGGGACCAGCAGCTCGTGATCTACACGGCCGTTCCCGGCTCGCCGTCCGAGGAGGCGCTGCGCCTGCTGTCGGTCGTCGGTACGCAGCGTATGACCGTCTGACCGTCTGATCTGACCGTCTCGGGCCGAGGAATGCCGAGGAATGCTGAGGGATTACGCCGAAGCCGCGCCGGGCGCTTCCGTGCCCGCTTCCGTTCTCGGTTCCCCGCTTCAGCTCCCGGCCCCGTTCCCGCTCCCGTTCCTGTCCGTGTCCCCGATCCCGTCCCCGATCCCGCTCCCGTCCGTGTCCCCGTCCCCGTACCCGGTCCCGCTC
>NZ_JAIUKE010000425.1 GCF_020176795.1 Streptomyces sp. 8L | reverse complement strand
GGCTTGTGGGGCTCCGGGGCCCGGGGGCCGCTCGTCCGGTGGACGTACACGGCGCACTGGTCCCGGGCCCGGGACCGCTCGTCCGGTGGACGGGGCGTACGAGGCGTACGAGACCGTACACGGCGCACGGCGCGCGCGTGGCGCTCGGGCGTCATGCGATGTGCTCGGAGTCCAGCTCCTCCTGGAACCGGCGCTGCGCCTCGCGCAGGGGCACCCGCAGGGTGCTCTCGCTCAGCGGGCCCCCTGTGCGCCCGCGGAGGTCGTACATCTCCAGCAGGTACCGGCCGAACTGCCGCTCGTTCGGCATGTCGTTGTACTCGCTTATGTACTTCTTGAGGCCGTTGTAGTACTGCTCCTCGCGGGGCAGCCCGTCGGCGGGCCCGCGCTCGTCGAGCGGGGCGGCGTGCTCGGCGGCGTCCCCGCCGTCCTGCGCCGGCTCCGGCTCCGGGGCCTGCTGCTGGCCGTCCCCGGGCCCGTATCCCGCCTCGGGAACCGGCACGCCGGGTCCGCCGCCCAGCGGCCGGCCCCGGCCGCCGGGACCGGCGGGCGGCAGCACGGGGGTCGGTTCGAGGCCCTCCACGTACGTGGGGTTGTACGCCTCCTCGTAGGCGCCCTGCGGGATGCTCTGCGCGGCGAACCAGGGGCTGACGTCCTGCTGCGGGTGGTTCTGCTGCCCGGCCCACTCCTCTTGCCCGGCCCGCTCCTGCTGCCCGGCCCGCTCCTGCTGCTCGGCCCACTCCTGCCGCTGCCGCAGCTGGTGCTCCGTCATGGCCTGCTCTTCGAAGGCGGCCTGGTGGCCCCAGGGGGCTTGAGGGGCCCCGTACGGGGGCTGCCCGTCCTGCCGCTGGGGCGCGGGGGCCTGCGCCCCGGTGCCCTGTCCGGCCTGTCCGTCCTGTCCGGGCAACTGGGCCTGGGGCCGCGTCTGTTGGCCAGGATGTGCGGCCTGCTGCCGGGACGCGGGCCGGGGCCCGCCGGGCTCCTGTCCCTGCGCCTGGGGCTGGAACTCGGCTTCCGGCCACGGCTGTTGCGGGGAGCCCGGCGCACGCTTCGTCAGATCGACCTCACCGGCCGCCCCCGTACCGGCCGTTCCTGTCGCCGCACCCGTCGCCGTGCCTCCGGCGGTCAGTTCTCGCGCCGCGGCCGGGGCGAACGCGGGCGCCGTCTCGATGCCCGCCGCCGCGAGGCCGTCCGACGCCGTGTCCGCCAGCGGCACACCGTACTTGGCGAGCCGCAGCGGCATCAGCGACTCCACCGGGGCCTTGCGCCGCCAGCCGCGGCCGAAGCGGGCCTGAAGCCTCGACTGGTAGATCAGACGGTCCTGTTCGAGCTTGATGACCTGTTCGTAGCTGCGCAGCTCCCACAGCTTCATCCGCCGCCACAGCAGGAACGTCGGCACGGGCGACAGCAGCCAACGCGTCAGCCGCACGCCCTCCATGTGCTTGTCGGCGGTGATGTCCGCGATCCGGCCGACCGCGTGCCGCGCCGCCTCGACCGTGACGATGAACAGCAGCGGGATGACGGCGTGCATGCCGACACCCAGCGGATCGGGCCAGGCGGCGGCGCCGTTGAAGGCGATCGTCGCCGCCGTGAGGACCCAGGCCGCCTGCCGCAGCAGCGGAAAGGGGATGCGAATCCAGGTGAGCAGGAGGTCCAGGGCGAGCAGAACGCAGATGCCGGCGTCGATGCCGATGGGGAAGACGAGCGCGAACTCGCCGAAGCCCTTGCTCTCGGCGAGCGCGCGCACCGCGGCGTACGAACCCGCGAAACCGATCCCGGCGATGATCACCGCGCCGGTGATGACGACGCCGACCAGTATTCGATGCGTCCGTGACAGCTGCATCGCGGCCACGCGCGATCCCCTCCCGTTTCTCGTGCTGCAAGCGCCGGAACTGCTGAATGTGCTGATGTGCCGAATGTGCTGGACGTACTGGAGGTGCCGGCTTCCGCCCGGTGGCGGGGCCGCAGGCCCGGGCCGGCACGGGGCCGGCGGGGCAACAGCCTTGCACATGCGTACGGGAGAGGGGGGCGCGGGAGATGCACCGGGCGTCCGGGCCCGGCCGCGGGGCCGGTACGGAACCGCCCAAAGCGGCAGGTCCCGTACGAGACGACGTACGGGACCCGCGGGGGAGGCGCGCGCGCCGGTCGCGCGCGGCCTGCCGGCCGTCAGCCGGCCACGCCGGCCTTCGCGCTCGCGGACGAGGAGCTCGACTGCTTCGGGGCGCTCGACGTCGTGTCCGTCTTCGACGGGGTCGGCGAGGAGGACGCGCCGGGCTTGCCCGGGTCGTGCCCGGCGCCCGAGGACGACTTCGAGGGGCTCGGGGAGGACGACGACTTGCCCGAACCCGAACCCGAACCCGAGCCGGACCCCGAACCGGAACCCGTCCCCGAGGAGCTGCCGGTGCCGCCGTCCTCGATGCTCTTGAGCGCGTTCTTCACCGCGGTCACGGCGTCCTTCGACACGTCGGACGTGCTCGGCGACTTCTCGCCCTCGAAGCCCGCGCCGTTGTACGTCAGCGACACCACCACGTTGTCCGCGCGCGCCACGACCGTCGCGTACGAGAAGTCCTCGCCCGACTTGCTGAGCCGGTAGGTGACCGAGGTGGCCTGGTCGCCCGCGCCCGTCACCGGCGCCGTCATGACGCTCTTCGCGCTCTTCGTCGTCTGCGCGGCGTCTATCTCGGTCGTGTACTGCTTGGAGGCCTGGGCGTTGCCGGTGCCCAGGGCCGTCTGCGAGTCGAACCGGGAGAGCGACACCTCCAGCCAGCGGTACTGCGAGCCGTGGACGCCCTTGTCCGCGAGGCCGTTCCAGGCGCAGCTGCTGTGCGCGTTGATGTCCGTCGACGTACCGGCCGTGCCACCCTTCGGCTTGGCGTTCGGCACCAGCTTGCCGACGGTGCCCGAGTCGATCGCCTTGCAGGCGTCCGGCAGGCTGCGGTACTTCGCGGGTGCGACCGAGGGCGAGTGCTGCGCGGAGGGGGCGCTGGAGCTGCTGCCGCCGTCCGCGCTGTCCTTGCCGCCCCCGTCGCCGCTGCCGGACGAGCAGCCGGCGACGACGAGCAGTGCGGGAACGGCCGCGGCGGCGAGGATGCGGGGGAGTCGCGAGGCTGATCGGCGCATGGTTCCTTCAGTCATTGCTTGCGGTCACGGGTCGTAGGCGTTCGCGTACGCGTGGGTCGTCGGAGAACGGTTGGCGTCACGCACCGTACGCGTGGGTCGGTACGTACGGTCCGAGCGGCCACGGTAACCGGCGAAGAGCCGGCGCAGGACCCGAGTCCCCCGCCCCGCCCCGTACGACGCCCCGGCGCCCGGGACGGGCGGGGAGCGCTACTGGTCGAACTCGTCGGCCAGCTTCTTCGCCAGCGCCTGCGCCCTGTCCTGGAGTTCCTTGCTGTCGGGCACCTCGTCGGCGTGGGTCGGCTGCGCGGTGTACGTGACGCTGACGATCACGTTGGATGTGCGGAACACCACGCTCACGGTCCGGTTCTGGGTGGCCGATCCGGACTGCGCGAGCACGTCGTTCACGAACGCCGCGTCGCCGAGGTCGCTCAGCCGGCGCGGCTGGAGCCCGGGTGCGAGGTCGCTGTCGTCGGAGCTGCCGCCCACGCCGGTGCCGCCGTCGCCGCCCGGGGTCCCGGACGGAGAGGCGGGCGGCCCGCCCGGTGTGGTCGATGCGCCTTTTGAACCCGATGCGCCCGATGAACCCGATGCACTCGATGTGCCTGATGCATCTGATGTGTCCGTCGCGCCCGGTGTGTTCGACGGTGACGGCGATGTGGAGCCCCCGGCGGACCCGGCAGCCGAACCGCCGTCCCCGGTCGACGGCGGCGCGGCGGAGCCCGACTCCGGGATGTGCGCGGCCTTCTGCTCCTTGGCGTAGACCTGCTTCGCGCGGTCGGCGTCGCTGACCGACGGGTCGTACGAGACGACGCGCTCGATGTCCACCGCCAGCCGGTGCGAGGAGTCCGGCGCGTCCGCCTTCCAACTGCACCCGACCCGGCGGTCCGTGTCGTACGTCACCGCGGGCGTGCCCGCCAGGACCCGGTCCTGCTGCTCGGGGGCGAGGGAGGAGACCCCGGGCAGCAGGTCCTTGAGCATGGACGTGGGCACGGCGCCGCACGGCTCGAGGAGCGTGCGGTACTTGCCCGGCGCGGGCAGCGACAGCGTGGGATCGCCCTGCTTGGCGTCGCTCGGTGAGTCGTCGGTGCCGCCGCCGGCCGTGCAGCCACCGGCGACCAGCGCGACGAGGAGCGCCGCGAGGCCGGGCGCCCACACCTTGCGACGAGCGCTGCGGTGCGGTGCCTGCGCGATTCGCTGCACGGTGCTGAGCCTCCTGGAATACGGTCTCCGGCGGCCGGAAAAGCGTTTGCCGCCCCGGGCCGGTGGATGGACACCATGTGTACCGCACAAGCCGTCGACGCCGCTGGTCGGCCCGGGTGACAGCGGCTGTGCCGCGCTGCCCGCCCCGCGTGCCGCGCGGCGGGCGTGTGCCCTGTGCATCGTAATTCTTCAGGCGGAGCAAGGGGGAACGAAGAACCATGGCATATGCGGAGATACCGGGTGAGAAGATCCCGATCCGGATGTGGGCCGACCCGGCGGCCGTCGAGGACTCCGCGATGCGGCAGCTGCGGAACGTCGCGACGCTCCCGTGGATCAAGGGCCTGGCCGTGATGCCGGACGTGCACTACGGCAAGGGTGCGACGGTCGGCTCCGTCATCGCGATGGAGGGCGCGGTGTGCCCGGCGGCGGTCGGCGTGGACATCGGCTGCGGCATGTCCGCGGTCAGGACGTCGCTGCGCGCGTCCGACCTGCCGGGCGACCTCTCCCGCCTGCGCTCCAGGATCGAACGGGCCATCCCGGTCGGCCGGGGCCTGCACGAGGACCCGCTGGACCCGTCCGCGCTGCACGGGTTCCCTGCGGCGGGCTGGGCCGGCTTCTGGTCCCGCTTCGGGGGCGTGGCGGACGCGGTGCACTTCCGCGAGGACCGGGCCAGGAAGCAGATCGGGACGCTGGGCTCAGGGAACCACTTTGTCGAACTCTGTATTGATATGTCGGATTCCGTGTGGCTCATGCTGCACTCCGGCTCCCGCAACATCGGCAAGGAGCTCGCCGACCACCACATCGGCGTCGCGCAGGGGCTGTCGTACAACCAGGGCCTGGTCGACCGGGACCTCGCGGTGTTCGTCGCGGACACACCCCAGATGGCGGCCTACCGCCACGACCTGTTCTGGGCCCAGGAGTACGCGAAGCACAATCGCGCCCTCATGATGTGGCTGTTCCAGGATGTGGTGAGCAGGGAGTTCAAGAAGGCGAAGGTCACCTTCGAGCCGGTGATCTCGTGCCACCACAACTATGTGGCCGAGGAGCGGTACGACGGGATGGACCTGCTGGTCACCCGCAAGGGCGCGATCCGCGCGGGCAGCGGCGACCTCGGCATCATCCCGGGGTCGATGGGGACCGGTTCGTACATCGTGAAGGGCCTCGGCAACAGCGCGGCCTTCAACTCGGCGTCGCACGGCGCGGGCAGGCGGATGAGCCGGGGCGCCGCGAAGCGCCGCTTCTCCACGAGGGACCTGGAGGAGCAGACGCGGGGTGTGGAGTGCCGCAAGGACTCCGGCGTCGTGGACGAGATCCCGGGTGCGTACAAGCCGATCGAGCAGGTGATGGAACGCCAGACGGACCTGGTGCAGGTCGTCACCAGGCTTCGGCAGGTCGTCTGCGTGAAGGGCTGACGGACTGACGGGTTGACGGGCTGAGGGGGCTGGAGGGCTGACGGGCTGAGGGGTTGGAGGGCTGACGGGTTGCGCGTGGCCGGGCGAGGTGCCGGCTGCTGACGGGGGCCTGGGCGTGGCCGGGCGAGGTGCCGGGCCGTCGGCCCCCGAGCCTTCCCGGGCCGTGGTGGGCCGGTCTAATCCCGGCCGTCGTCCGGCGTCAGGAGCGGGAAGACCCGGCTGATCGCGGCGACGGCCACCGCGTTGTCCGGGTGCTGCGCGGGCCGTTCCCGGGTGGCGTACGCGCGGATGCGGGCGCGCAGGTCGGCCGCCAGTTCCGCCGCCTCGCCCGGGGTCAGATACACCACCGCGCTGAACGAATCCGCCTGTTGCCGCCACTCCACCGGCGCCCGGTCCCGGTGCCCGAGCCAGCGGTCGTGGCTCTCGTCCTCCAACTCCCGTGTGAGGCCGGTGAAGGAGCCCTCGGGCATGGCGTCCGCCCCGGCCGCCGGCTCCAGCTCCGTCGGCCCTTCGGCCCATCGCAGCCGCCACGGCTTCGCCCGGCCGCCGACGGCCGGGGCCTCCTCGATCAGCCCGTACCGCGCCAACTGCCGCAGATGGAACGAGCACAGGCCCGAACTGTGGCCAAGGCGCGAGGCGGCCTCGGTCGCGGTGACCGTGCCCCGTTCGGCCAGCAGGTCGAGCAGTGCGACGCGCACCGGGTGGTCGGGCAGCAGCCGCGGGGAGAGCGCGGGCGGAGCAGGGGTGAAGCGGGGCAGTGACTCAGGGCTCATTTTGCAAAGCATGCTACTTTGCAAAGAGTTGCGCAAGGCGGCCCGGTCGCCTCCGGGCTGTGTGAGCCGTTCGTGAGCCCGCCGCACCTCTGCTTTCGTTTCTTCCCTGAGGAGCCGTCCATGGCCGAGACCGGACCGCGTGGTGCCGTACGCCCCGTCACCCTGGTCGGGGACGACATCCTGCGGCGGCGGTGCCGTCCCGCCGGCGCCGAGGACTTCGGCTCGCCCGGACTCGCGGCGCTCATCGAGGACATGTTCGCCACCAATGACGTGGCCGAGGGCGCGGCCATCGCCGCCAACCAGGTCGGCGTCGATCTGCGCCTGTTCGTCTGGGACATGGAGGACGACTGGGGCGTGCGCCACGTCGGGCACATCCTCAACCCCGTGCTGGACGAGGTGCCGGCCGACGAGCGGCGGCTCGTCGAGCAGGCCGAGGGGTGCCTCTCCGTGCCGGGGCCCTACCGGGTCGTCCCGCGCACCGACCGGACCGTCGCGCGCGGGTTCGACCAAGACGGCGAGCCAGTGGTCGTGGAGGGGCGCGGCTACTTCGCCCGCTGCCTCCAGCATGAGACGGACCATCTCCACGGGCGGCTCTACCTGGACCGGCTCTCGCGGCGCGAACGCGCGGCGGCGCTCAGGGAGATGGCGGAGCTGCGGGACGGCGTGCTGGCCCGCAGGGCGGAGCGGCTGCGGCTGCGGCCGCGATGAGCCGATGGGCTCCGGGTGGACGGGCCCCGGGCGGACGGCTCCGGGTGTCCGTGCGACGCGAAGGCGCCGGCCTCCCTGGGCGGGAGGCCGGCGCCTGTCTCGCGGGTGTCAGACCAGCCAGCCGACGAGGTGGATGAGGCCGGCGAGGACACCAGTGAGGATGTTCATGTCTTGTTCTCTCCTTGCTGTGTGCTGCCCTGAGGGCGCACGACGTGGGACGTGTTTTCCGCCTTCTGGGACAAGGGCGGAAGCGCCGGGACGGTCCGCGGCCGGTCACCTGCGCTCCACGAGCATCATCCGTACGGGGCGCCTCACGCCAGAGAGTTGCCGGTTCATCACCTGAAGTGATGATCTCTCGATCATTCGTTCAGTTCATATTCGGTTCATCGTATTCAGTGCATGGGGCGACGGGCCCCCGTCGGAGCGCCCCGGCGCCCTGGTGTCACGGCGTCCCGGCCCCGTGTCGTGCGGGAGCGTCACAACTCCGTGTCGTGCAGCTTCCTCGCGCGCTCCAGCGCCTTGTCGAAGTCCCGCTGGGTGTCGTCGGCCCAGTGCAGCAGGTCCGCGAGCAGCCTCGTCAGCGTCTCTCCCGGACTCGAACGCCAGCTCTGCCCGCCGGCCGTGACACCGGAGTAGGTGTATGTCTCGACGGCTTCGCCGCCGCGCTTGGCGCCCTCGTCATGGGCGCGCGTGGTGAAGTTGTCGTTCATCGGATGCTCCTCGCGTGGATCGTCCCGGCCGGGGCCGGGGGAGTGGACGCCCGGGTCACAGCTCCCTGTGCACCTTGCTGTTGGAGGCCTGGGCGCGCGGCCTGACCACCAGGAGGTCGATGTTGACGTGGCTGGGACGGGTGACCGCCCAGGTGATCGTGTCGGCCACGTCGTCGGCGGTGAGGGGCGCGGCGACGCCCTCGTACACCTTCGCCGCCTTCTCCGCGTCGCCGTGGAAGCGCGTGGTGGCGAAGCCCTCGGTCTTGACCATGCCCGGCGCGATCTCGATCACCCGGACCGGGGTGCCGACGATCTCCAGCCGCAGCGTCTCGGCGAGGACGTGCTCGCCGTGCTTGGCCGCGACGTAGCCCGCGCCGCCCTCGTACGTACCGAGCGCGGCGGTGGAGGAGACGATCACCACCGTGCCGTCGCCGCTCGCGGTGAGGGTGGGCAGCAGGGCCTGCGTGACGCCCAGGGTGCCGAGGACGTTCGTCTCGTACATCTGCCGCCACTCGTCGGCACTGCCGCCCGCGACCGGGTCGAGGCCGAGCGCGCCGCCCGCGTTGTTGACCAGAACCCGCACAGGACCGGCCTGGTCGTCGGTGAGGCGTGCCGCGAACGCGTCGACGGCGGCGCGGTCCGTCACGTCGAGCGCGTAGGCCGTCGCGCTGCCGCCCGCCGCCGTGATCTCCTCGGCGAGCGCGGTGACGCGCTCCTCGCGGCGCGCGGTGACGACGACGTGGTACCCGGCGGCGGCGAGCTGCCGTGCGGTCGCCGCGCCGATGCCGCCGCTCGCCCCGGTGACGACGGCGGTGGCGGTGGCTGCGTTGTCGGCGGCTGCGGTGGGCCGGTCCGCGGCGGCTGCGGCGCTCATGGGGTCTCCTCGCACAGATGGGTCGGCGGGCCCTGGGGCCCATGCGCCCCAGGATAGGCAGCCGCCCCTCGCGTCACACCGGCGGTTTCCCGGCCCCGGCAGCCGGGCCGGGGACGGGTCCTCGCCGCTCAGTGTCCGCGCGGGCCGAACATGATCACCGACATGCCCACCAGCGTGATCACCGCGCCGGAGATGTCCCAGCGGTCCGGCCGGTAGCCGTCCGCGACCACGCCCCAGATGATCGACCCGGCGACGAAGACCCCGCCGTACGCGGCCAGGATGCGGCCGAACTGGCCTTCCGGCTGGAGCGTCGCCACGAAGCCGTACGCGCCGAGCGCCGCGATCCCGGCGACGACCCAGGGCCAGCCCCGGCCGCCCGAGTCGCCGTCGCCGCGTACGCCCTGCCAGACCAGCCAGGCCCCGCCGATCTCGAAGAGGGCGGCGACGACGAAGAGGGCGGCGGAACGCAGGACGACCATGGTCACAGCGTGTCATGCACGACGCACGGGGCGCCCGGGCCCCTCGGCCGGTGGCGGGCGGGTCCTCAGGCCGCCGTGCCGTCGCCGAACTCGGCCATGGCCGCGTCCACGATCTCCGCCAGGTGCCGGTGGTGCGCGCCCCGCCAGTAGACCCGCCCGCAGGCGGTGCACCGTGCGAAGACGTCGTACGTCCGCCGCGTGCCGTGCCTGAGCTGCTCCCGCACGGCCGCCTCGTCCTTGCCCGCGGGGCCCAGCAGCCCGTTGCACGCCGTGCAGCGGGTCCACGGCGCGAGCGCGGGCGCGAACCGCTGGAGTACGTCGCGCAGTTGGTCGTCGGGACGGTCGCTGTAGACGTACGCGCCGGCCCACAGCTCGCGGCGGCGCAGCAGGCCCCGGTCCCGCGAGAGCAGCACGCGCCGCTCCTCGGCCGACATCCTGGCCAGGGCGGGATCGCCGAGATCCGCGCTCTCGTACGCGGCGTCCACGCCGAGCAGCCGCAGCCGCCTGGCGAGGGTGCCGAGGTGTACGTCGAGCAGGAAGCGCAGGGGCGCGCCGGGGACGGACTGGGGCCTGGAGCGCCACGGCACGTGGACGGACTCGCCGTCGGCCGGGATGTGCGAGACGGGCACGGCCCGCCCGTCCACCAGCAGGGGGCCCGCCTCGGTGAGCGGGACGCCGAGGGACTCCACGACGTGGCCGAGGGTGGAGGAGCCGTCGACGGCGACATCGGTGACGCCCGAGCGCCGTTCCACCGGGACGAACAGACGCAGTTCGGGGGCGACACCGAAGTGGATCGTGCGCGGTCCGTTCACGCCGCCAGCATGCCACCGGCCACCGGAATCGCGGCGTAGCCCAGGCCCGAACTGATCACCGCACCGCCCAGCGCCGCACCCACGGCATTGCCCAGGTTGAACGCACCGACGTTGATCGACGACGCCAGTCCCGGCGCCTCGCTGGCCGCCTGCATCACCCGGATCTGCAACGGCGGCACGATGGCGAAAGTCGCCGCACCGAACAGCAGCACGCCCAGCGCCGCGGACGATGCCACGATGCCCTTGCTGCCGATACCGGCCTCGGTCAGGCCCAGGTGCAGGGCGAAGTCGGAGCGCTGCGCCAGGTCGCGGTACACCGCGATCAGCTCCTGCACGCCACTGACCTTGGCCGACAGTACGATGTGATCGCGCGGCAGGCCCAGCTCCACCGCCTGCTCGGCCGAATCCAGCGCCGAGCGGATCAGCGCCTCGCGCAGCACGCGGCCGGCATCCCAGGGCTGTTCGCGCAGGTTGTTCTCGTCCATCAGCTTCGCCGCCAGGGCCTGGTCCAGCGAGCCCCAGTTGGCGCCGATGCGCACCGGCTTGTTGTAACGGATGGCGAATTCGATCAGCTGGGCGAACTGCAGATCCTTCTTCTTGCCGAAGCCGACGTTGCCCGGGTTGATGCGGTACTTGGCCAGTGCTTCGGCACATGCCGGTTCGGCGGTCAGCAGCTGGTGGCCGTTGTAGTGG
>NZ_JAIUKE010000424.1 GCF_020176795.1 Streptomyces sp. 8L | reverse complement strand
GCTTACGCCAACATGCCTCACGTGTCTGAAAGTTTGTATTGCCTATGACCTGCTGTGATGCTTGACAGCACTAGATAACGATGGTGGCCACTGGCGGGAGACCGGGCCCGACGCGACAAGGCTCGTACGCTTCGCCCGCAAGACCGGGCATGCCGGTTGGCTCGAGCGGGACCCGGGCGCTGGCCCGCTGCTGGACCAGGCGTGGCACCGCGGCTGGATCGCTGTTGCTGCGGGGATTGCGGCGGGGGACAGCCGGTGAGTGCGGGGGAGTCGGCGGCAGCGCGTGCTGCGGCTCTGCGCGCCAGGGCCCGGAGGGGCGTGTGGCGGCGTCTCCTGGCCTGGATGGGTCTCGGGGGTGCTGCGGTGCGTCGTGCGGACGCTCAGGCCGCCAGATGGGCCTACGGCGCCGCCGGGGAGGAGGCGACGGCACGGTTACTCGATCCGCTCCGGGCCGAGGGCTGGCATGTGTGGCATGACCTGCGGTTGACCGGTCGCCGCTTCAACGTCGATCACCTGCTGATGCCGCCTACCGCGGCCGGGTTGGTCATGCCGGATACGAAACGCTGGCGCCGGAACTGGCCCACACAGCTTGTTGGCGGCCGACTGCATTGTGGGCCGGAGGATCGGCACGGCCAGGCGCAGAAGGTCGCCGAGTACGCGGAGGCCGTCGCTATGGCGGTAGGCCTGCCGCCGGCGAATGTGATCCCGCTGCTCCTCGTCCACGGGTCTCCGGTCGCGGGCGGGTTCTTGTGGGCGCCGGTGTCTACGGTCCACGGGCGGGTGTTGGTGGTTGGTCCGGACATGCTGCTGGGTGTGCTGCGGGGCGCGGTGGAGGGCCTGCCAGATTCGTATGTTGCGCGGGCCTTGGCGGTCCGGGTGAATGCGGTGCTACGTCCGTACGTGCAGGGCGCCTGACGCTGTCAGTGCGGGCGGGTAGCGTGCGGAGCGCTGACCACGGGGCCACCGTGATCGAGACGGCCCGTCGTCCCTCCGGGGATGGCGGGCCGTCTTTCGTCGTTTCAGGGCTCGGTCTGCATAGTCTTGGCCTGTGACCGAACAGGCGGACGAAAAGAAGGACCCCGGCTTCGAGGAGCTCGTCGCCCTTGAGGTGCGGGCTCTGGAGGCCCACCGGGAGGCTGTGGCGGGCCCGTACAGTCCGGAGGCGTGGGTGCCGTGGCGGGAGGCTGCCAGCGTCTTCCAGGAGGCCGTCAGGGAGTACGCGGCGGCGGGGGAGGGGCGGAACCGGTTCGAGGTGGAGATGCGGGCGAAGAAGGCCGCGAAGGAACGCCTCGCCGCTGGCTGAGCCGAAGGCGCGAACGCCCGCCCCAGGGATGCCGGGGCGGGCGTTCTGTCGTCGCAGCTGGGGTTACCAGCCCGTGTCGAGGGAGTCCACGGTCGCGCCGCCGGGCGTTGACCAACCAGTGTCGCCGGCCGGGGTGGACCAGCCCGTGTCGCCGTCGGTGGTCGACGTTCCGGTCGTGCCATCGGCGGCGGTGGTCCATCCGGTGTCGCCGCCCTGGGTGTGGGCTATGACGAGAGGTGTGACAGCTGCCACGGCGAGGAAAGCGCCTGCTGCGAGAGCCCTGCGGATTCGGGATGTCATCATGGGAGTTCCTTTCTCATACTCATCATCAGAGTGAGTATGGAGGCCTCCCGGGTTCCTGTCTTGGTCTCGCTGCGATCCGTTGCTTTCCGCGGTGGGAGCCGTCCGCCGCCATGTAGCGGATAGAGAAAGCTCGGGAGAGATCGTGACTGGCCGGGAGGCCTTCCACATGCCACGTTGTCGCATGGCATAGACGCGGGGCAACTGTCTCGGGGTGCGTACACGCGCACTGACCAAGTACGCACTCTAGGAACGGGGTTGATCATGAGTCTGCTGGGGTTTGTTGCGGGAATGGATGATCTTTCGGATGAGGCGCGGACCCTGTACCAGCGAATAGCCGAGGGCGGGAAGATCACAGAAGGGGACAAGGCGGCGTGCGCGGAGCTTTTGACGTGGCGCCTCATCGACATTGACCCAGCCGTTCCGGAGAAACCCATTCCGCTGAATCCTCGCGAGGCCGCGGCACGACGTCTACAGGACAGCCTCGACGAGCTCGCTGCCCGCGCCCGCCAAGCCGCCACATTCCCCGACCTGGGCGAAGATCTGGCCGTCCACTTCGACCGGTCCCGCTACCGGTCGGGCACGTCGGAGTACATCGGCGACCGGGAAGCCGTCAACGCCCGCATCGGCGAGGTTGTCGGGCAGGCCCGGGAAGAGATCCTCGCCGCACAGCCCGGCGGTCCCCGCGGCAAGACCGCGTTGGACTTCGCCGCCGAGCGTGATGGGCTTGCCCTGGACCGCGGCATCCGCATGCTCAGCCTGTACCGGGACACGGTCCGCTCCGATGGGGACACGAGGCGCTGGGCTGCTGGCATGTCGGAGCGCGGGGGCTTGTTCCGTACGACGCATGCGCCGTTCAGGCAGTGCGTCATCGTTGACCGCCGTCAGGCCTTCATCTCCGACTTCGTGGTCGAGGCGGGGCCGGCGCATGCGGCGTGGCATGTGACGGACCGGGCGATGGTCGCTTTCATCGCGAAGATTTTTCAGGATTCGTGGGATCGGGCGGAGCCGTGGGCGGGTGAGCCGCGTGCGGGTGAGACGACGGGGTCGGTGCGGACGACGCGTCAGCAGCGGGAGATTATGCGGGACATGGTGTCGGGCTGGACGCAGCAGCAGACGGCGACACGGCTGGGTGTGAGTTTGCGCTGGGTGGTGTCGCAGGTGTCGACGCTGCGGGCCCTGTTTGAGGTGGAGACGAAGGAAGCGCTGGCGTTCCAGTGGGCGTTCTCCCCGGACCGGCTGGTGGATGATCTGGAGACGAGGGCGGTGCCGTCGCCGCGGGTCGAGTCCACGTCCGTGTAGGTGTGGCGGCGGTACGGTGGCCGGGTGCGTGATCTGCCTGATCCCGGCCCGTGGGACGAACCCGAACAGGCCCCACCCTGGCGCCCTGAGCATGGCGAGAAGCCGCGGTACCGGTACTGGCCGCAAGGGCACCGTCCCGCCCTCCAGGCCCTCGTAGACGGACGCTGGCGGACTCTCCAGGTCCATAGCCGCATCGACTATCCCGATGGCCGGGTCGCTTATCAGGGCGAGATTGAGCTGCCGGTGGAGGGCCGTCCGGCGGAGCATCATCACCGCGCGTACTGGTGGCCGCAGCCGGGCCGGCTGAGGGTGGCGTACGGCACGGACATCGCGCCGACGTAGCTCTGGATGCACGAACGCCCGCCCCGGATGGTTCGGGGCGGGCGTAAGGCGGGACGTCTCCGGGGGCCTCTAACCCCGCTGCGGCGTTGATCCCGACGGGCGCGGCGTTGTTGCGGGAGGGTCCAGTTACCTGGTCCCGGCCTGATCCGGCAGACGCAGTACCAGCATGACACGCGGCACTGACAGTCGTTCCTGGGATAGTCCGCCCGCCTCCCCTTCGGACGGACCACCTGCTGCTACACGATGGCGCCCAGGAGTACGCCCGCCACGGTCACCGCGAGGACGGGTATCCCGAGGGCTGTCGCCTGCTTGCCCGCGACCTTGTGCGCGACGGCGCCTCCGAGGAGGGCGACGGCCAGAGTGACGGCGGCCTGCTGCTTCTTCGACATGATGTTCACCTCCTCTCGTGTGTGGGAGGGCAGCATGCCAGCAGGGTCTGACAACCCGTCCGGCTACGGCAGGTCGTACACGGTGACATTGATGCCGCGGCCGCACAGTCGGTCGATGATGAGGGGTTCGATGCGCTGCCAGTCGCCGCCTGCGAGGCTGGCGCCAATCCGCGGCATGTGCACGGACGCCTTGAGGTGCAGCGCGTAGATGGCGACCCGCCCGAGCGCCTCCTCAAGAGCCTCGTAGCGGATGGGCGGCTGCCCGCCGGCGCGGCGGATACCGTGCTGGCCGATCATGTTGGCGACCCAGAGAGCATGGTGAACGGGCACGAGCTGCACGGCGCCTAGTGCGAAGCCACTCCGGTCCCGATCGCGATACCAGCCCCGGTAAGCGACCTCGGGTTCTTTGCCGCGACGGGAGAGGGCAGTGACGAAGCCTCTGCCCCAGGCTCCGATGTCGTTGCATACGTGGGCGATGATCCGTGGCCCGGTCCCGGGCGGGTTGGTGGCGTCACCGGTGACGTAGCGGAGGTGAGTGCTCATCGGCCGGTCTCGTCGGTGAGGAGGTAGTCGATGCCCTTCACGGTCTCCCACACGGCTTGGTGTTCGGGATACAGCTGGAAGGTCTCGCCGCGCTCACACAGGACGCTTTCGGTGAGGCCGGTGGAGGCGATGAGGCGGGCGCGCTGCGCGCGGAGCTGCTCCGGTGTCCGGTGGATGACGGTCGGCAGGTCACCAGTCGGCTGCTCCGGGGTGTCCGTGTGGCACGGGCAGGTACAGGCGGCACCACAGAATTTGCACTGGCTCGGCTTCTTCGCGCCGCTGAGTCCGGTGTGGGACTGGCAGTAGTCGTGGTGGCCGTGGAGACATCCAGTGGACAGGTAGGCGTGGGGCACGGTCGGGTCAGTCATGGTCGTCTCCTGGCGGCGGGTGGTCGGGTATGGGGATCTCATGCTGTCCGGGTAACGGGGCGGGGGTGGGGCTTCGGAGGCGGTCTTCGAGGGCTTCGATGCGGCGGCGGAGGAGTTCCCGCTTCGACACCCGCCTCACGCGTCACCGTCCAGCTCGGCGCCGCCGAGGATGAGGCGGAGCCGGGCCTTCGTGGGGATCGGGTCCTTGCCGGGCGTGGGCCAGTCGTCGGCGCGGATGCTGTACGCCTTCGGCGGCTGCCAACTCCGGTCGTACTTCCAGACGGCAGCCTCCCCGTACAGGCGCGCCCAGGCAGCCTCCTGCCCTTCAGACATGAGGTACGAGGTGACCAGGCCGCCAGCGTTCGGGATTGGCTCCGGGCCGGGAGCGGCGAGACGCTGCTGCCGGAGGGCGCGGCCCCATGCTTCGTGGCGCCGGCAGTACCAGAGGGCGGTGCGCCAGCCGGTTTCCTGGTCGACGGTGTAGTCGTGGTCGATGCCGCGCTGACCGCATGGGCCCTGGCGGCGGATCATCGGTGCGGCGCACGCTCGCTTCTCGTATGGGTCGCGGACGTCCTCGTAGCGGGGCCTGTCGGCGTACAGGAGATCCGCCAGGCGTGATTCCTTGCGGCGGCCGTGCCCATAGCCGCCCAGGACGCCGTCGGCCCGCTTTCGCCAGCTGATGATGTTGCCGTCCTCGTCGTACCGGTTGGGGTCGCGTGCAGAGAGCCACGCGAGCAAGAGGATGAGTTCACGTGCTTCTGGGGTCATGCGGTCGTCTTGGTAGACGCGCGCGATGAGGGCGTCGTAGCCGTCGCCTCCGCTGCCGCCTCCCTTCCGCTTGCGCTTCTGTACGGGCGCCTGGTGGACGTGCGCGAGGTGGAGCGCTGCTCCCATGGTCAGACCTCCTTCGGCAGGGCGCCGGACACGGTCAGCACGTGCTGCTCCCACAGGGGCCGCAGCGTGGCGAGGACGACCACCGGGTCGGGTGCCCAGGTGCCGCAGGCGCAGGAGGACCGCCACAGGCCGTCTACGGGCTGCTGCACGCTCGGCTGATGGGCGGTGACGAGCGGGTCGTGGTCGGGGCACACGGAGCAGCCGAAGATGTTGATGATGCTGGTGTGCCGCCACCCGTCGACTGTCCACCCGGGGCGGGCTGGGGGCTGGCCGGTGAGGGCGGCGACCATCTCGTAGCGGCGCGGGCAGCCGGGGACGAGGCAGGCCCGCAGTTCCGGGAGCGTGGCCGTGGTCACCGTCGCCCCTCGGGTCCGAGGATGGCGCGGGCGGCCCGCGTGGCGAACGCCAGGTCCTTCGGCGTGGGTTCGTCCTCGTCGACGTCTTCGTTCACCCAACTGTCGAGCCATTCGGCGAGTACTCGCAGTGCTGTGGCAGGGAGGGGCCGACCGTAGGTGAGGCGCTTGGCGGCATCGTGGAGGAGGCTCTTCGTGGGGGACAGTTCCGTCGTCTGCATCATGAGGGGGTCTCCTCGTTGTGGGGGTCGTAGAGTCCTTCGACCGTGTAGGTCGTGGTGGCGCGTATGAGACGGAATGCGTGCTTGGTGGTCGGCGGCTGCTCGTTGACCTCACTGACGAAGCGCTCGCGGGCCTCTTCAGCTGTGTCGTAGAGGCCGCTCCATCTGTGCCACTGACCGTCGTTCCAGCGACTCTCCACGACCCACTCGGTGCTGTTCGGGCGTGGCGGCGGGCCAGCGTTCACCGTCGGGTACAGGTCATGGAACGTGAGGCAGGCGTCGATGACGAGCGCCATGATCTGCGAGTCCTTCGGGACGCCTTCCGAGCGTTCTCGCTGGAGTCCCTGGACGTAGCCCATGACAGCCGCGTCGTGGAGGACGCCGCGTTCCCTGGCCGTGAGGGAGTCGAGCACGCTGGCCACGTCGGCGGCTCGCTGGTCGTCGCGGTTGATGAAGTACGCAGTGAGCGCCTCAGGCGGCAGGTCGTTCATCGGGTGGTCTCCTGGGTGTTGAGGCTGAAGCCGCGTGCTGTCTCTGCGAGCAGGGCCACGATCTCGTCGCGGGACAGCTCGTTGCCGTGGAGGCGGCCGGTCGGGTCGGCATGGACGGCGTCGATGATGGCTTCGCGGAAGGCGGCGGGCGGGGCTTCCGTGGTGTCCCAGTCGTAGGTGTAGCCGGCGCGTACGAGCCACGCCGCAGCGTCTTGTAGGTCGGTCATCGTGTGGTCTCCGGGTTTGCGAGGGCCAGTAGGACATCCGCATGGCACGGGTACGACTCGTGGCACCAGCACATGAGGTCCCGGCCGGCGAGCTGCTCGCGGGCCTGATCCATGAGCTCAGGGTTGGAGTGCAGCCACATCTCGTACAGCTCCACGGCGAGGGCGTGCGCGTCGCGCCGATCGTCGGCAGGAATGCGACTGTTGAGTCCGATGGGTTTGCGGTAGCCGCGCTTACCGGTCCAGTTCACAGCCCAGCCAGTTCCTGTGTCCGTTTGGGTGACGGCCCACGGGTTGCCCCAGGGGGTGCCACGGCCGACGTATAGGGGTTTGCGGCCCTGCGCGTCGATGGGCGCGGTCCAGCCCTTCTCACGCTTGCGCTGGATACGGGACGGCATCAGGACTCCTGCCGGGTGATGTCGAACGTCACGGCAGCGAGCCCGTCCGGGTCGGCCTTGGGGTGCGTGAAGTGCACGGTCTTGCCGAGGCTGCGCGCGTACACGATCTCAGCCTTGGTCGAGTCGCCGACGTAGTCGCCGACGACGAGGACCCAGTGCGCGAGGCGGATCTTCGCCCGGTGCAGGTCGTCCAGGCGGACCTTGCCGGCCTCGGCCTGGTCATGGTCGGCCCAGAGCGGGTGCGGGTTCTTCATGTCGCAGCCGGGCTTGATGACGATGCAGCCAGCCCAGGTGAGTTCTCGGTCGGCATCGGCCATCTGCTGCATGAAGCGGGTGCTGCCGCAGATGACGACGATCTCGGGGATGTGGAGGCGCTCGGTCGCGGTGGCGAGCATCTCTTCGGGGGTGAGCAGCTGCGGGTACGACATCAGGACTCCTTCTGGCAGATGGGGCACAGGTCGGCATCGGGGGTGCAGGACCAGCCCTTCGCCCGCAGGGCGGCGCGGGCGGCTTCGAGCCGGGCCGACTTCTCCATGCGGTCGTTGACGAGGTAGTCGTTCTCCTCGACGGTGCCGCAGTCGTCGCAGAAGACGCCGATGCGGGACGGATAGAGGGCGTCGGGTCCTTCGTCGGGGTCGCGGAGGACGGCGGACACCTGGTCCGGGGTGAGGACGCCGGGGAACGGCATGCCAAGCGCAGGCTGGGTCATCAGGGCTCCTGGGGTTCGGTGACGGGCTGGACGCTGGCGATGGCACGGTTGTGCAGGGTGTCGAGGTAGGTCCCGTACGCCTGCTCAGCGAAGTACCAGGCGGCCGGAGTGTGCCGCATCGGCACCCACGGCCGGGGTTCGACGATCGGCTCCCTGCCGCCGTCGGGCCGCTGGTAGGTGACGCCGATGCCGTAGAAGTCGTATTCGTGCAGGTAGTTGAAGTGCTTGCGGTGCGGTAGGCGTCGGATCACGACGGTTCGGGTGCAGAACGGCGCGAAGCGGGATGCCGAGTTGAGTGCGCCACGGCAGGCGGTCGGGGATTCGACGGTGGCGAGGACAACCCGGCAGGGCCGTACGACATGCCGGGTGAGCTGTCCGTCGTGGATGGTGCAGATCCCCGCAGGGGCCTTCCGGTAGTAGGCCTGCTGCTGCTTCGTGAGGGAGGTGAGAGGGACGGGGATGCCGTCGGGGACGGCCATGAGGTGATCGAGTCCGCCGAAGCCGTGCCCGATGGCCTTGCCGAGCCCGGCCTGCTGACGCCGCTCGTGCTCGGTGTAGTCGATGACAAGGTGGAGAGTGGCGCCGCCGTAACCGGAAAACGACGGGACCTGGATGAGTTCGGCCATCACGTCTCCTAGGCGTCTCGGGTGGCGTAGGACCGGAGTTCAGGAGGAAGGTGCCGCCACCAGGCACGCTCCGTGTGGGCGGCAGGGCCGGTCATGTCGGCCGCGGCGATGCGCCATCCGGTGCTCGTGTAGCCGAAGTGGAGACCGCAAGAGCAAGACACGTTGGCAGTGGCGTCCCTGCCAGGGCGCGTGTAGTTGCCGTTCGTGATCGGCCGGTGCGCGTTGAACGCGGCAGGGTGCTTCGGGCACAAGTGGAGGTAGAAGGCGCCGCGGCACTGCTCCGAGTAGGAGAGCGTCCTCGTTCGGGTGCGGCGTGCCGGATAGACGGACTTCGCTGGTACGGGGATGTGGTCGGTGCTGGAGAGCTTCGTCCAGCCGTCCGGGGTGTCGGTCACCTTGCTGCGGAGCTCGGCCGCGTCACAGTCGGGAGCGTCGCAGTGGAAGCGGTACAGGGCCTCGGTGGTCATCGCGTCTCCTGGGTTCCGAGGACCTGCCGGGCCAGGGCCTCGGGGAGCGTGCTGTGCGTGATCGTGGTGCGGCGGCCGTCCGTGCCGAGTTCGACGTTCAGCAGCTCGCCGGTCAGGGCGTTCATGTTGTCGACTGCCTGGTGTCCTGCGGCTTCCCGTTCCAGCCAGTCCGCGAGGGCGCGGCCGACGCTCGGGTCCATGGTGGCGATGTAGTCCGCGAGCTCCGGGTTCTCTGCGTCGGCCACGTACTGCACCGGGGGGATCTGCGGCTCGTCGAAGTCGCGGTACTCGCCCTGGGCGACGATGCAGGGGCACGGCGACATGTCGTCGGTGTCGTTGCAGTCCTCTGTGTGCCAGGGGTGATCTCCCCAGGCGGTGGGCAGCTTCGCGACGATGTCGGTCAGCTTCGCGGCGGCGGCCCGCAGTACGTCGGCGGGCGTCTGGTCGGGCATAGTCAGACCTTCCGGTCCTGCTCATAGTTGATGGTGGTCAGGGCCGCCAGCTCGTCGGCGTGGCGACACTGCATGGCCTGTAGCTCCTGCTCGTGCGGGTAGCAGAGCGCCAGGGAGCCCCAGCCGGGGCGCATGTTGGGCACCCAGGTGGCTCCGTAGCCGCCGCAACTGTTGCAGCGCAGGTTCCAACCCATACGGCCTGCGTCGGCGGCTTCTTTGGCTGTGGGCAGTGGTGCTCCGAAAGGCTCTGTCTTCGTCTGGTCGGGCATGGGGCGGCTCCGGGGTTTGGGAGTGCTAGGCGGCAAGGTCTGTGAAGCAACCACAGCCACCCTCATCGAATAGGTCGAGTTGATCGGGCTCGTTCTCAACACGAGCCCGAAGGGCTGCCAGTGTCAGGGGCTTAGTCGAGCCGCCGGTCCGGTCGCGGAGTATCGATACGTCCTTGCCGAGTAGCGCGCGCATCTTGATCTCTGCCGCCTCGGCACGGGCGTACCGCTCTGGGAAGACTTTCAGGACTCGTACCCACTGGGCCTGGCCACCTTTGACGCAGGAACCGCCGCAGTTGTTGTGGGCGAAGCCGAGGCGGTAGAGCTTCGACTCGGGTAGGCCAGCATCACGTGCTTCGGCGATGAGTCGCTGCTTGTCGTACCAGGGCGGTTCTGTGAGGGGTGCTTCGACTGGCCATGGGGCCCATCCGCGGACGATGGCGGGCAGACGATGGGTTTCGGTCCAATCAATGCCGACGTACACGGTCGTTGTGGTGGGGTCGGTGTTCGCGTTCAACCATTCACGGCATGGCTTTTGCTTGAGTTCGTGGGAGCACTGGGCGATGCGGGTGTTGCCGAGCCAGCGGGCGTCTTCGAAGACCTGCCATGGGTCCCGGCCATCAGCGACTCGCGTGATCGGTACACCCAGCTGCGCGGATGCCTGCTCGTTGAAGGCGTACAGGTCTTCATCCTCGATGAGAGTGTCAGCGAACAACAGAGTGACGTCCTCTGTGCCGTGTCGGGCAATGACATGGCGGGCGGTTGCCCAGCTCGTGATGCCGCCGGACCACATGACGACGTGGTGTTCGGGGGTACCTGGCATGGGGCGGCTCCGGGGTCGGGTATGTCTAGCGTGTCGCGGATGCGCGGAGGTGTTCCCCCTGTGTTTTCGAGGGTTGGGGTCCGGGGTGCCGTGAGGGCGTCCGTTCCGGGGGCTACGCCAGACTACCGGTTAAGCATTGTCGGCGCAATGCTTAAGGAGGTGTGGGGTTGAGCCGCCACGGGACTCGCGAGAGTGGAGATCCCCCCGAACCGCCACCGCACGCCCGCCTACAGGCCTACGCTCGCCCGCAGGCGGCGCACTGCCGCCACAGTCACGGGAGGGGCTATGGAGCCACACACAGGCCCAGCAGAGGGAACCGACGCGAAGCACCGGCCCGAGTATCCGCCCAAGACGCCGCCCCCGCCGAAGAAACCCCCGAAC
>NZ_JAIUKE010000423.1 GCF_020176795.1 Streptomyces sp. 8L | reverse complement strand
TCCCTCTAAAAGCCATTATCTACATCTATAATAGGGGGCGGCCGGGGGGGCGCCCCCCGCCCGCCCCCCCCCCCCCCCGGCCCCCGGGGGGGGCCCCCCCCCCGCCCCCGGGGCCCCCCCGCCCCGCCCGCGGCAGGCCGAGGTCGCGCGGCTCGCCGGGGTGTCCCAGGCCACCGTGTCGCTGGTGCTCGCCGGCAAGAAGCAGGGCGCGGCCATCTCCGACGAGACCCGGCGCAAGGTCCTCGAAGCGGCCCGCGCCCTCGGCTACGTGCCGGACCCGGCGGCCCGCAGGCTGGCCGCGGCGCGCAACGACCTGCTGGGCGTCTTCAGCTTCACCGCGACCTTCCCCACCGACGTGCAGCACTCGTACTACCCCTTCCTCGTCGGTGTCGAGCAGGAGGCCGCCGCGCGCGGCTACGACCTGGTGCTGTTCACCGGTTCGAGCAGCGGCGGCGCGGGTGCCGCGGGCCCCGACGCCCTGGGCCGGGTGCGGCTCGCCGACGGCTGCCTCTTCCTCGGCCGCCACGCGCCCGCCGCGGAGCTCGGGCGGCTCGTCGGCGACGGGTTCCCCGCGGTGCACATCGGCCGCAGGGACGAGCTGGAGGGGCTCGCCTGGGTGGGCGCCGACTATGTCAGCGCGGCGGCCGACGTGGTGGCCCACCTCGCGGGGCTCGGCCACCGCCGGATCGTGCTGGTGCGCGAGGACGACGAGGCGCCCGCCTCCACCGACCGCGAAAGCGGCTTCCTCGCGGGGCTCGGCAAGGCCGGGCTGGACGCCGGCGAATCCGCCGTGTTCCGCTCGGCGGACCCCGCCGCCGACCTCACAGCGGCGCGGCTGCGCGACTGGATCGCCGACGGCGTGACCGCGTTCGTCGCCGAGGAGACCGACACGGGAAGCGCCTGGCGCGCGCTCCACGGCGCCGTGCGCGAGGCGGGGTACGAGGCCCCGCGCGACCTCTCCCTCGCGCTGCTCGGCAGCCCCCCACCCGACCTGCCGGCCGCACACGTCCCCACGGGCTTCGACGTCCCGCGCCCGGAACTGGGCGCCGCCGCGGTGCGGTTGCTGGCCGCGCTCGTCGCGGGGGAGAAGGCGGGAGAGCCGCTGGTCCCCTGCACGTTCAGGCCCGGCGAGACCTCGGGACCGCCCCCGGCCGCGCCCTCCTGAGCGGCGGCGCCCCCGGTGCGCGACTGCCCGCGCGCCCTCTGGAACCACCCGCACCACCCGCACCACGCACCACCCGCACCACAAGGAGAACCGTGATACCCGAACCGGACATCCTCGTCGTCGGCGGCGGACTCGGCGGCGTGGCCGCGGCACTCGACGCCTGCCGCGCCGGCCGCCGCGTCGTCCTGACCGAGGAGACCGACTGGATCGGCGGACAGCTGACCGCCCAGGCCGTGCCGCCCGACGAGCACCCCTGGGTCGAGCAGTTCGGCACCACCGCGTCCTACCGGCAGCTGCGCGAGTCCATCAGGGCGTACTACCGCCAGTGGTACCCGATGCGTTCCGAGGCCCTCGCGCTGAGCCGGCTCAACCCCGGCGCGGGGCGCGTGTCGAAGCTCTGCCACGAGCCGCGCGTCGCGGTGGCCGTACTGGAGGCGATGCTCGCGCCGCACCGTGCGGCGGGACGGCTCACCGTCCTCACCGAACACCGCCCCGTCGCCGCCGAGGCCGAGGGCGACACCGTACGCGCCGTCACCGTGGAGGACCTGGCGGGCGGCGGCCTGCGGACCCTCGCCGCGCGGTACGTCATCGACGCCACCGAGACGGGCGAACTGCTCGAACTCGCCGGTGTGGAGCACGCGCTGGGCGCCGAGGCCCGCGCGGAGTACGACGAGCCGCACGCGCCGGACACCGCCGATCCGCTCAACCAGCAGGGGATCACGGTGTGTTTCGCGCTCTCGCACCACGAGGGCGAGGACCACACCGTCGACCGGCCGGAGATGTACGACTTCTGGCGCGCCTACCGGCCCGTTTTCTGGCCCGGCCCGCTGCTCGGCTTCCTCGCCCCCGACCCGCGCACCCTGGCGGCTGTGCCCCGCACGTTCGTACCGAACCCCGACGTCGACCCGCTCGCGGTCTCCGCCGACCAGTCGGCCGACGCGGGCGACAAGGAACTCTTCGGCTTCCGCCGCATCCTGGCCCGCAAACTGCACAGGCCCGGCGCCTTCGACTCCGACATCACCCTCGTCAACTGGCCCCTCAACGACTACTGGCGCAAGCCGCTGATCGGCGCGGGCGAGCAGGTCGCGGCCGAGGCGGTCGCCGAGGCGCGCCAGCTCTCGCTCTCCGTCCTGTACTGGCTCCAGACCGAGGCGCCCCGCGCGGACGGCGGCACCGGCTTCCCCGGCCTCAGGCTCCGCCCGGACGTCACCGGCACGGCGGACGGCCTCGCGAAGTCCCCCTATGTGCGGGAGGCGCGGCGCATCAAGGCCGTCACCACCGTCACAGAACACGACGTGTCCATCGACCTCGTGGGGCCGTACGGGGGCACCAGGCACCGCGACTCGGTCGGTGTCGGCAACTACCGCATCGACCTGCACCCGTCCACCGGCGGTGACAACTACATCGACATCGGCTCCGTGCCGTTCGAGATCCCGCTCGGCGCGCTCGTACCCCGCCGGGTCCGCAACCTCCTGCCGGCGGGCAAGAACATCGGCACCACCCACATCACCAACGGCTGCTACCGGCTCCACCCGGTGGAGTGGAACATCGGCGAGGCCGCCGGCGCCCTGGCCGCCCACTGCCTCGGCGAAGGCGTGGAACCGCGGCAGGTGCAGGCGGACGACAAACGGTTCGAGGAGTTCGCCGCGGTCCTCGACCGGTCCGGAGTGCAGCGCCACTGGCCCGACGTACGCGGCTACTGAGACGCCGCCCCGCGTACCCGGCCACCGAAACGGCGTGCGGCACACGGCGCACGGCCGGACGGGAGCAGCTCCACCTGCCCCGCCCGGCCCACCGCCCCCGACAAACGCCACACAGCACAAGGAGGTGCCCAGACCAATGACCACCCACCGAATCCGCGTCGGCATCGACGTGGGCGGGACCTTCACCGACGCCGTGGCGGTGGACGCCACGACCCTCGACCTGCTGGGGCAGGTGAAGGTTCCCACCAGCCACCACCATCAGGACGGGGTCGCCCACGGCATCGTGGAAGCTCTCGACCGCCTGCTGGACCAGACCGGACACGCCCCCGAGGACGTGGCCTTCCTGGCCCACGGCACCACCCAGGCTACCAACGCGCTGCTGGAGGGCGACGTCGCCACCGTCGGACTCATCGGCATCGGCACCGGCCCGGGCGCCGCACTGACCCGCCGCCTCGCCTCGCTCGGCAAGCTCGAACTGACGCCGGGCAGGACGCTGCCCCTGTCCTACGCACATGTCGCCGACCCCGACGACCCGTCAGCCGTCTCCGCCGCGCTGGAGCGCGTCGTGCGCGACGGGGCCGAGGCCGTCGTCGCCACCCAGCCGTTCTCCGTGGACCGCCCCGAGGGCGAGGACACCGTCACGGCCGCGGCCGGGGAGCGCGGGCTGCCCGCCACCGCCGCGCACGAGATCACCTCGCTGTACGGGCTCCAGAAGCGCACCCGTACCGCCGTCGTCAACGCCGCGATCCTGCCGCGCATGCTCGCCACCGCCGACCTCGTGGACTCCTCGATCATCAAGGCGGGGGTCAGGGCGCCGCTGATGGTGATGCGCTGCGACGGCGGCGTCATGGCGCTCGACGAGATGCGCCGCAGGCCGCTGCTGACGGTGCTGTCCGGGCCCGCCGCGGGCGTCGCGGGCGCCCTCATGCAGGAGCGCGTCAGCGAGGGGCTGTTCCTGGAGACGGGCGGGACGTCGACCGACATCAGCGTCGTCAGGCGCGGCAAGGTCGCCGTCCGGCACGCCGTCATCCTCGGCAAGTCCTCCTATCTGTCGGCCCTCGACGTACGGACCGTCGGCGTCGGCGGGGGTTCCATGATCAGGATCGACGGAGGGAAGGCCGTCACGGTCGGGCCGCGCAGCGCGCACATCGCGGGGCTGCCCTACGCGTGCTTCGCGAGCGCCGAGGACCTGCGGGACGCGAAGCTCGCGACCGTACGCCCCATGGAGGGCGACCCCGCGGACCACGTCGTCCTCGATGCCGCGGGCGGCCGGTACGCCCTGACCATGACCTGCGCGGCCAACGCGCTCGGCCGGGTCCCCGAGGGCGACTTCGCCCGCGCCGACCAGGACGTCGCGCGCGCGGCCCTGGCGCCGCTCGCCGCCGCGCTCGGCGTGGACGTCGCCACCGCTGCGGCCCGGGTCCTCGACGCGGGAACCGCCCAGGTGCGCACCGTCGTCGAGCAGATGATCAAGGACTACCGGCTCGACAGGGACACGGCCGTCCTCGTCGGCGGGGGCGGCGGCGCCGCGTCCGTGACACCGCACCTCGCCGCCACCACAGGACAGGACGGACGCATCGCCCGCCACAGCGAGGTCATCAGCCCCATCGGGGTCGCCCTCGCCCTCGTACGCGAGCAGGTCGAGCGGATCATCCCCGGCGCGACCCAGGAGCAGATCCTCGCCGTACGGGCCGAGGCCGAGCGCGCCGTGACGGCGCAGGGGGCCGCGGCCGACGCGGTGGAGGTCGAGGTCACCGTCGACCCGCAGACCAACACGGTCCGCGCCGTCGCGACCGGCGCGACCGAACTGCGCACCCAGGACCGCGGACACCGGGCCGGCGACGCCGAACGCCTCGCCGCCGCCGCGGCCAGCCTGCACAGCGACCCCGCCACGGTGCGCGTCCTTGCCGCCACACCGTCGCACACCGTCTACGGCACCGAGGTGCACCGCCGCTTCCGCGGCACCCGCCACCCGGTGCGCGTCGTGGACGCCGACGGCGTCGTACGGCTGCACGTGCCCGACGCCTGCGTCGCCGCCACCACGGCGGGCGACGCCCCCTCGGCGCTCGCCTCCCTCGTCGACGAGTCGACCTCGTACGGCGACGGCGGTGTACGCGCCCCCGCCCTCAGGCTGCTGATCGGCTCCCGCATCGCCGACCTGTCCGGGGTTCTCGACCCCGGCTCCCTGCTGGCCCTCGCCCGCAGCGAACTCGGCTCGCGCGCCGCCGACGAGCCCGTCGTCGCCGTCGTGGAGGCACGGACATGACGCTCACCCTCACCCCCGCACAGCGCGCCGCCCGCGACCTCGCGGCACTGGACGACACGGAGTTCGGCGCCCGTCTGCTGGCCTCGTCCCCCGTCCACGAAGGGCGCGACCACGCCCTGCTGCGCGCGTGGGCCGCGGCGGCGGCCGACTTCGGCAGGTCGCTGCCCCCGGCGCAGCCCCTGGCCGCACGCGTCGTGGAACGCGACGGCGGCCTCGCCCTCGGCATGCTCGCCCGCTACCGGTCGAGGCCCGCGACCGTCGAGCTGTACACCGACGCCATCGCCGCCGCCGAGGACCTGGTGGACCGGCTCGGCTGGCGCGCCCTGTACCCCGAGGGCTCCGTACGCGCCGCCGCACTGGCCCACGAGGCCGCCCACGAGCAACTCCACCACGGCACGGGAAAGGCCGGGCTGAAGCGGGCCCTCGGCCATGTCGTGCTCTCCCTCGGCGGCCGGCGCGTGTACGGCCACGTCGCGGGCGCCGACGAGATCGCCGCGCACGCCCGCGCGGCCCGCGAGGCCGGACTCGGCCGGAGCCCGCTCCTGCTGGCCGAGGCCCTCGCCGCCACCGCCGCCCCGCCGCCGGGGCCGGCCACCGAGCAGCCGCGGGACCGGCGCGGACGAAGGAGGAAGTAACCATGGGCATCGTCATCCTGCTGGTCATGGCGGCCGGAGTCGCCGCCATGCTCAGCCGCAAGCTCCCGACGGCGTTCGCGCTCGTGATCCTCGCCGTCGTCATCGCCTTCGTCTCCGGCGCGCCGTTCACGGGCAAGAACAGCGTCATGGACACGGTCCTCCAGGCGGGTGCCCCGGCCCTCGCCGCCACCATGATCGCCATCATCCTGGGGTCCTGGCTCGGCAAGCTGCTGGACGAGACCGGCATCGCGGGCACCCTCGTCAGGAAGATCGTCGAGTTCGGCGGCGACCGGCCCACCGTGGTCGGCCTCGGTGTCCTCGCTGTGTCCACCCTCATCGGCACCGTCACCGGATCGGCGCCCGCCGCGATGCTCGCGGGCATCATCGGCATCCCGGCCATGATCGCGGTCGGCATCCCGAAGGTGACGGCGGCGGGCACCATCCTGATGGGCATCGCCGCCGGCATGCCGTTCGAGCTGCCCGTATGGCAGTTCTTCTCCAGCGCCCTGCACCTCTCCGTCCCCGAGGTACGCGGCTTCATGATCAAGCTGTTCCCGCTGGCGCTGGCGGCGGCGATCGCGTTCGTCCTCATCGAGACGCGGCGCCGCGGCGTCGAGCACGCCTGGGCGTTCAAGTCCCCCGTCGCGCAGAAGTCGCGCCCCGCCTCCCGCCGGGCGCGGCTCGGCGACGCGCCCTGGTACGCCCTGCTGACCCCGCTGGTGCCGCTCGCGCTCGCCCTCGGCCTCCAACTCGCCATCATCCCCTCGCTGCTGGCGGGGGTCCTGTACGCGCTGGTGACGACGACCAGGCCGCGGGAGATGAACAAGCGGCTGCTGCGCACGCTGTACGCGGGCTTCGAGGTCGCGGCCGCCCCGGTCGCCCTCTTCGTCGCCATCGGCATCCTGCTCGCGGCCGTCCAGCTGCCCGGCGCGATCGACGCGCTCCAGCCCCTGGTCAAGGCGGTCAGCCCGCAGAACCCGGTGCTGTTCGTCGTCGTCTTCACCGTCCTCGTACCGCTGTGCCTCTACCGCGGACCGCTCAACGTCTACGGGCTCGGCGCGGGCATCGCCGGAGTCCTGATCGCCGCCGGCATCTACCCGGCCGTCGCCGTGCTCGGCCTGACGACCTCGTACAACCAGGTCTTCGGCGTCGCCGACCCGACCAGCACGCAGACGGTCTGGGCGGCGCAGTACGCGGGCGTGGGCCCCCAGCAGGTGATGGCCAGAACGCTGCCGTACGTGTGGTGCGTGGCGCTCGGCGGCTTCTGCGTCACCGCCGCGCTGTACGTCTGAACCGGCGCGCCGGCGGGCCTTTGCCCGCGGTGAGCGGGCGGAGGCCCGACCGGCCGCCGCCGGGGGCCCGGCAGCCGACGGGCGGCGGCCGCCGGGCGACACGAGGCGGGTCGGCGGGTGGGCGACGCTCCGCACACACGCGGCACAATGGAGCGGTCGAGAGCGAACGGGCCTGAGCATGCCACCGGGGTCGCCTGGCACCGGAACGAGCGGACGACGGACGCGAGAGGCTGGTGGGACGGCCGGATGAGTGAGCCGGACGCGGAGCCGGGTTCCGAGGAGACGTGGGAGCCGGAGGTCGCGCGGTGGCGCGATCCGGAGGGTGACTACGTCCTGCCGCGCGGCCTGCGCTCGCTGCCGCCGCCCTGGGACGAGGGCGACTGGAGCCGGATCGCGCGCCTTCCGCACACCGGCGAACGGGTGGCGGAGGCCAGGCGCGTGGCGACCGTGCTGCTCGCGGACCCGCAGGTGGTGCGCTCCGTGCCGGAGCCGCCCCCGCCCGGCACGTTGTTGCACGTGTGGGAGGAGTTCCATCAGGCGGTCGGAGCGAGGATGCCCCGCACGGGCCAGGTGACGTGGGCCGGTGTGGATGAGCTGGCGGGGGAGTGGCGGGAGCGGGAGCCGCCGGACCTGTTGCGGCGGCACGCCGCGGACCATGTCGAGGTGGTGATGCTCGCCCTGATCCGGTTCCTGCGGGACGACACGGCAGACTCGGTGTTCCGCTGGCTGCTGCTCGACCCTGATCCGGGCCGCTTCGCCGCGTGGGCGGTGGAACTCGCGGAGCGGTGCGTGATCGAGGACATCGGTGCCGACCCGGGCCTCGCGCTGCTGGGCGCGATGGCTGTTCCGGAAGCCGTCGCGGCGCTGGAGCGCCTCTCCGTCAAGCCGGAAGGCCCGGCGAGTTGGGACAACGCGGAGGCCGCACTGGGGATGCTCGCCGACCTGCACGACCGGGCACCGGGCCGGTAGCGGGAAGCGGGGGGACCGCACGGGAGCCTGTGACCCGTACAGGAGCCTGCTCCCCCGCTGCCGCGCTGTCCCGCTGCCGCGCTGCTCGGTTCGGTTGACTCGGGGTGAGCATGGACGCCGCGGCGCGAACGGCGGGCCTCCGCGGTCTTCTGGCAAGCCGTCATCCCGCCTTCCCGCGGCGGAACACCGAGCCGTCGCGTACGAACAGCAGCAGGACGACCAGGGCCACCACCACGAGGACGACGATTCCGGTCCGGCCGCTCACGTAGGTGCCGACCTTGTGCCAGGCGCTGACACGGGGCGCCGCGGCTTCGTCGGCCAGCCAGACCGATCCGTCCGATGCCGTCGCGGGCTCCCTGGCGGCCCGCTCCACGGTTTTCGGCAGGTGCGGGAGCTCTCGGTCCATCTGAGCCGGACTGAGCTTCTTGGACGGCAGTTCGGTCCAGTCGACGCCGCCGGTCCGCATCACGTACGTGACCATGGTGTTGCCGACCCGGGTCGTCTGCTTGTAGGTGAAGTCCCCGTCGTTGATGGAGTGGAGATAGCTGTCGTAGACCTGCTTCGGCTGCCACGACCCGTGCAGGGAGGCGGGCCCCACGTCACCGGAACCGATCAGCTTGTCGAACGAGGTGCTGTGGCCCGCGGCGTGCCGGTCGCGTATCCACTGGGCGACGACGCGGGCCAGGAACGCCCTGCGCAACGGCGCGTAGTCGGCATCGGTGTTGACCGCCTTCACGATCTTCGGGACCATCATGTCCTGCTCCAGCCGCTCATCGCGTGCCGTTTCCGCGGGGTCCGCGTTGCAGGAGGCCTGCCCCAGCCCGGCGACGTCCTCCGCTTCGGCCTTGACGTCGAGCGTGGCCTTCAGGACGTAGAGCGAGTCGCCGTCCTCGCGCACCTCCACGTCCCCCGGCACGATCCACATCCGCGACGAGTAGCAGACCTGCTCCGACGAAATGCCGAGCCGTCTCCAGTACTCGGCGCCGAAAGAGGTCTTGGGGTCGAGCAGCTTCCCCTCGGTCTGCTTCATCCGCCAGTCGGCCTCAAGCAGCGCACGGCCGGCGTTCGTCCGGCCGAGCTTCGTGTCGATGACACGGTCCGGCTGGTCCGGGTTGAGGTTGACCCAGAACGTGTCGGGGCTCAACACCAGCCAGGTCCGCAGATCGGCCATGCTCTCGACCAGTGCGCTCGCGCCCGTCCGGGAATCCTGTTCCCGTCCCTTTTGGGCGGCCTTCGCCGAGAAGGCGTACCGCACACCGGAGCCGGCGCGGTCCGACAGGTAGCGCAGCTGGAGACTGGAGAAGTCGACCCCGCCATAGGTGGGTGAGGACAGCGCACCGCTCAGCCCGCTCTCGTCGCCTCCGCAGGGCCCGGATTCCGAGAGCGCCAGGCCGAGGGCCTGCGCATCGTCCGGTGGCGGGCACGGACGCGTCATGCCCACTTTCCCGCCGGCCTCCCTGAGCGCCTTCTCAGCGGATTCCGCGGGGGCGGTGTCCTGCTGTGCCCCGGTGCCCAGATACGCTTCGGCGCTCTCCGGGTCCTTCATCTTCGGCCACTCCATCGTGCCGTTCTTCGTCCGCTCGTCCACGGCACTCTGCATCGCGCCGAGCCGGGCGGCCGAGAGCCGTGTGCCCGCGATGGTCACGTCCACGTCGTTCTGGGCCATCTCGCGCGCCGCCGTCCGGGTGTCCGTCGCGGGCTTCCCGTTCCGTGCGGGCTTGAACGGGCTGAAGATCTGCGTCCAGCGGTCCGTCGTCTCGATCTCCACGGTGGCCTTACGGCCCGCTTCCCGGCCTTCCCAGTTCTTCAGCCGTCCGACCTGCTTGGCGAAGTCGTCCTTCCGGGTGGCCGAGCCGGCGTTCTTGACCTCTACGACGCGCACCACACCGCTCTTGTCCTGGTAGACCACGTCGGCGTCCGGGATCTCGTCGAGATCCACCTTCTGCCCGTTGCCGAGGTCAGCCTGCTCGCGGCGCATCTCGACGCCGACTGCCGCGTCCACCTGGGTGCCGGGCGCCGCGTTGGCGGCGGCGCGCCGTACGGCGTTCACCTCCGCGCGCGCCTCGGCGAGCTTGTCCGCGGTGGGGGCGTTCACGACCTTGCCCTCCAGCGCCGAAGCGGCATGGCGGTTGACGTTCTCGCGGCGCGCCAGGTCGGTGATCTCGGCGAGCGCGTCCGCGGCGTTCTTCTTGCTGATCTCGCCCTTGCCCGGGTCGGGGTGGTCCCTGGTCCGCTCGACCAGCCCGTCGATCTGGTCGCTCGGCACCGAGGAATGGCTCTCGCGGAGAACGGTTCTCGCCTCCGCGGCCTTGGCGTCGAGATCACTCTGCTGCGAGGCAGGCGCCAACCGGCCGCTGGAGTACGGGACGAAATCGCCGGCCTGTCTCCCGTAGCCGTCCGGCGCGGCGGCGATCTCGCTGTCTCCACGTGCCGAAGAGCCGCCGGGCCCGCCGCCCGTGGTGCAGATCAGCGCGCACACACCCAGCAACACGGCCAGGCCGGCGGACAGGGCGCGGCGGTGCGACCTGCCACGTATCGGCACAGTGATCTTCCACGCGGCTCCCCGGCGGTTCCCGGCCGGGAACAACGCCGCCAACAGCGCGCTGAGGCGCGGTACTTCACGGCTCCCCATGGTCGTCCTCCCGGAGCGCGGCCACCGCGCACGCGGCGTCCAGGTGTGCCGCGGGGGAGGGAGGGGGCCCGCCCCGGGAGGGCCCGCTCGGGCCTCGCGTGGCCGCTCCCACCCGGCGTTCACCGCTGGGGAAGGCGACCACGCCCGCCGGGCACGGGGCCGCGTCCACGACGTCCCGCCCGGTCCACAACGACCGGCGCACACACTCGCCGCGCTCCCGGGATCTGGACGCGCGAAGGACCACCCCCGGGA
>NZ_JAIUKE010000422.1 GCF_020176795.1 Streptomyces sp. 8L | reverse complement strand
CATCTGGACGAAGACCGCCGACGACATCCTCGACACCCTCGCCGCATACTGCACACGAATTAACGACTCAGGACACTAGTAGGGCTTGGTCAGGTCGGCTGTGGGTGAGCGTGTCCTTTCGGTCGGTTGTTGCGTTGAGGAGGTGTGACTCCGGACGAGATTGCTGCTGTGCGTGGTGAGTTGGAGGACTTCGCGGCGGAGGTTTTCGAGCCGTTCGCTAGGAGCGACCAGCGTCGGTGGGGGCAGGTCTACCTGCGGGGCCTGCTCATGGACGGGCGGCGCAAGTCGGTCGAGCCGATGGCTGCCCGGCTGGGCGAGGACGGGAACCGTCAGGCCCTGGCCCACTTCGTCACCACGAGCCCGTGGGATCCGGCACATGTGCGGGCCCGGCTGGCCTGGAGGATGGAAAAGGAGATCCGGCCCACCGCGCTGGTCTTCGATGACACCGGGTTCCTCAAGGACGGCAATGCTTCGGCGTGTGTGTCGCGGCAGTACACCGGCACCGCCGGCAAGGTCACCAACTGTCAGGTGGGCGTCTCCTTGCATATGACCTCCGATCACGCCTCTGCCGCTGTGGACTGGCGGCTGTTCCTGCCTGAGAACTGGGCACCCGGATCCGCGAAGGCGGACCCGGACAAGATCGCCCGCCGTAGCGCCTGCGGTATCCCCGACAGCATCGGACATGTGGAGAAATGGCAGCTCGCGCTGGACATGCTCGATGAGACTCGCTCGTGGGGCATCGAAGTGCCGCTGGCCATCGCGGATGCCGGATACGGCGATGCCGCGGCCTTCCGCCTCGGCCTGCAGGCCCGCGGCCTCCACTACGTGGTGGGCATCTCGACCACCATGTCGGCCCAGCCCGGCGAAGCCGTGCCGGTGACCGAGCCGTACTCAGGGACCGGACGCCCCCCGGTGGCGAAGTACCCGGCCAAGCCGCAGCCGGTGAAACAGCTGGTCATGGCCACCGGCCGTCGGGCGGCGAAGCCGGTGCAATGGCGAGAGAGCTCCCGGCCCGGCACGGGCCGCAGCGGCGTCAAGCGGATGTACTCGCGATTCGTAGCCCTGCGGATCCGGCCTGCCGGACGCGAGATCCGCCAAGCGGTCGAGGGCCCGGAACTACCCGAATGCTGGCTCCTGGCCGAATGGCCGGCCGACCAAGGCGAACCTGTCCAGTTCTGGCTCTCCGATCTGCCTGCCGACACCCCACTGACCACCCTGGTCCGACTCGCCAAGCTCCGCTGGCGCATCGAACACGACTACCGGGAGATGAAACAGGCCCTCGGCCTGGCCCACTTCGAGGGCCGGACCTGGGGCGGCTGGCACCACCACGTCACCCTCGTCTCCGTCGCGCATGCCTTCTGCACTCTGCAACGACTGACAGTGAGGATGTGACGTGGTGACGCTGCGGGTGGGTCTGACCCTCCGACTGACTGACGTTTCGACTGTCCTGTTTGGGATTTGTCGGCTCGCCGGGTGTCACCACGCACGCGGCCGGACGGGCGTTTGTGACCTTATAGCGCCTCTGTGTGTCAAGCGGCCTGAGCGAGGTGGTTCCGTTGATCTCGTTTCATGATCCGGTAGACCACGTTGGACAGGCGTCGCTTGAGGGCTCGGCGGGCCTCCGAAGGGGTCTTCCCCTCACTGATCTTGCGGAGGTAGTAGTCCTGCCCGCGCCCGCCGTCGCGGATTTGGCAGACTGCGATCGTGTGCAGCACCGAGTTCAGCGCGCGGTTGCCACCGGTGTTGAGCCGGTGGCGGACGTTGTTGCCGCTGGATGCGTCCAGGGGCGCGCTGCCGGTGTAGCTGGCGAAGTGATGCTCGGTGGGAAACCGGCCGACGTCCCCGATGTGGCCGAGGGCCTTCGCGGCCAGCACGGTGCCCAGGCCCGGCAGGGTGGTCAGCGTCGTGCGGGTCGCAGCGACGGCCTCGCGCATTTCCGCTTCATTGTCCTTGACCTGCCGGTCCAGTCTGCGCAGGTCGGCCAGTAGATCACGGGCTATGTCCCGGCGGCAGCTGTCGGTGGCCGTGACCGGCCGGACGCCCTTCATCAAGGCGGCGGCCTTGTCGGCCGACAGGCCGGTGGGGGCTCCGCCGGGCAGGAGATCACGCAGGACGGCGTGGAGCCGGTTGAGGACGCGGGTGCGCTCGTGGACCAGATCGTCCCGGCGCTCGGTCAGCAGCCGCAGGATCGTGGTCTGGTCTTCGGGGACCACGGGTCGCAGGTCGTGGCGGAAGAGGGCGACCTGGGCAACGTGGAGGGCGTCCTTCGCGTCGGTCTTGCGGTCTCCGCCGGTGGCCAGCAGTCGGGCCCGGGCCGACAAGGTGGAGGGCACGTCGACCACGTTCTCGCCCGCGGCGGCCAGCTGCTGGGCGAGGGAGCGGCCCAGGCCACCGGCGCCCTCGACCGCGAAACGACGGTCGGGCCACTGCTCGCACCAGCGCATCAGCTGGCGGAAGGTTCCGGCGTTGACGACGAACCGGCGCTGGGCCACCTGGTGGCCGGCGGCGTCCACGGCGACGGCGGTGTGGGACGACTTGTGGGGATCGACACCGATCAGGATCACAGGCTGCTGCCCTTGCACTCGATGAGTCAGGAAAGGGAGTGCGGTGGGCACCCTGACTTGAAGTCACCGTGTCACCTTCATGCCTCTGTCGAGCCACACCGCGCGGGTGTCGGCCGGCGGCGGCACGCTATCAGTGAGCCAGCCCGAGGGCGGCAAGGAGCACTGCGGGCCCGTGCCGACCGACACCCTGGACGCTACGGCTGCAGACCGAGCGTCTGGGGTCGATTGAACAAGTCAGGAGCTTGGTCCAGAAGCCCCGTCACTGTCTTGTCCACCCACCCGACCGGCGCGTGCCGCCCTCGGAACGGACTTGCAAGGACGGACATGACCAGCATGACGCACGACGGCCCGCAGATCACTGGCGGAGTCGACACCCACGGCCTGACCCACCACGCCGCCGTGATCGACCGGATTGGCCGGCACCTGGCCGACCGGGAGTTCCCCGCCACGATCCGCGGCTACCGCGACCTGCTGGACTGGATGCGCTCGCACGGGGCACTCGCCGCGGTCGGGGTCGAGGGCACCGGCGCCTACGGAGCCGAACTCACCCGGGTGCTGACCTGCGCCGGAGTCACTGTCGTCGATGTGGACCGCCCGGATCGCAAGACGCGGCGGATGAAGGGCAAGTCCGACCCGATCGACGCCTACGCCGCCGCGACGGCCGTGCTGTCCGGCCGGGCCACCGGAATCCCCAAGAGCCGGGACGGCGTGGTCGAGGCGGTGCGGGTGCTGCGGGTCGCCCGCCGCAGCGCGGTCAAGGCCCGCACGCAGGCGATGAACCAGATCCGTGGCCTGCTGGTCTCGGCCCCGGCGATGCTGCGCGAGCAAGTCGGGGGCCTGGAGCGGGCCGCGCTGATACGGACCCTGGCCCGGCTGCGGCCCGGTGACGACCTCTCCCGCCCGCTGGCGGCGACCCGGGCAGCGCTGCGACGGCTCGCCCGCCGCCACCAGGCGTTGGACCAGGAGATCGTCGAGCTGGACACGGAGATCAGCCCGCTGGTCAAGCGAGCCGCCCCACAGCTGCTGGAGCTGTTCGGTGTCGGGCCGGAGACCGCCGGCCAGCTGTTGGCCTCGGCCGGCGACAACCCGGAACGGATGCGGTCCGAGGCCGCGTTTGCGCACCTGGCCGGTGTCGCGCCGATCCCTGCGTCTTCCGGCCGCACCCATCGTCACCGCCTCAACCGTGGCGGCGACCGGGCCGCGAACAACGCCCTGCACACCATCGTGCTCACCCGCATGCGCTTCGACGAGCGCACTCGCGCCTACGTCGAACGTCGCACCAAGGAAGGGCTGAACAAGAAGGACATCATGCGCTGCCTCAAGCGATTCGTCGCCCGCGAGGTCTATCGCGCTCTGACCAGTACACCAACCGAACGAATCACCCAAACCGACCTTGCTCCAGCGGCTTGACAGCCATAGGAGCATCCAGAGCCCCAAAAGACATGGCGCCGGCCTGAGCCTCTACCGCGTCGTTCGCGAGCTGCAGACCATCCTCGCGACATGGGCCGGCGCCTGCCCCACCTGCCACCGCGACATACCCACACCAACACCAACCTGACCAAGCCCTACTAGCGTTTCGTGATTTGGTTCGGCCTACTCGGTGACCATCACAGGATCAATCGGGAAGGTACGCCTTCCGCGTCCCGCCCGGAGCTGATCCACAGGTCTTGAGCAGTGCTCGTGTTCGACCCGATCGAGATCGTGACACAGCGCCGCCGCGAGGGCCCGGGCTTCGTCTTCTGCGGATCGTCCACGCGGTGACGCCCGGCACCGGACACGGCGCACGCCATCATGGGCTAGGTCCGGAGTACCGGGGACGCGCTCCGCGACGGATACGGCTACCGGGGATTCTTCAGCGTCGACGGCATCGCCACAGCGGCCGGCTGCTTTCCGACGGAGCTGAACCCTCGTCACACATCGGGGCTCGGCCTGCGTGCGGCGTGGCCCGCGTTCCCCGCCTACATGTTCAACCGCTGTCTCCAGGAGGGCCCGGATCTCTTCGACGGCTTCGACCCAGAGCCCTTCGAAGCGTGGGTGCGCGCCTCCGTTGCGGAGCATCCCTCGCTCTCGGTGGCCGTGCCGTTGGAAAGCCCCCGGGAGTCCGCAACCGGAGCTGACAAACTGTGCACTGCGGAAGGACGGCACACGGTGGAATGGCACAGCCCCGGGAACCGGCTCACGGTCCGCGACCTGCGTACCACCCCCGGAACGGAGGGACGGCCGATCGGGCCGGTGATCGCCCGCCTCGCCCAGCGGCACGGCTGCGCCCTACTGAGCCACGACACCCCGCCCGCCGAGCTCACGGACATCTGTGAGGAAGCATGTCGCTGACCCGTCCCCTGCAGTTCACCACCGAGATCGGCGAGGAGCTGGGGCGGGCGGTGGCCCGCCACGGCGAATAGATGCGCAAGGAGGCAGCCGCCCATGATCTGGCAGGAACCTTCGCCCGGGACAGCGTGGAGCTCCTCCAGAAGGTAGGCGTATTCGCAGCCTGTACGCCGCGTGCGGCGGGCGGCAAGGGCCTCGAGTCCCTTTACGACCTGACGGTCCTGCTCAGCAGAATCGCTCGCCACGACCCATCGGTCGCCACCGGCGCCGGAATGCACCTCAATCTCGCCCGGTACTACGCGCGCACCGTCCGTACGGCACCAAGCCCCAGGGTGAAGGGAGACGGCAGCGGAGGCGCGAGTGTGGAGGAGCTCTGGCTCACCGCGATGGCGCGCGACGGGATGATCGTGGCATCGACGGTGGCCGAACCCGGCCGTTCCCCTTGGCAGTTGGAGAGCACGGCCACTCCCACGGCCGGGGGGCTGGAGAGTCAGCGGCACGAAGTCGACGGTGTCCATCTCCCCGGGAGCCACCCATTTCTACGCCCGCCTCAAGGTGGACGGACCGGTTTTGGGCAGTGTGATGATTTCCGCGGATCTGTCCCGGAGGCCGGGAACCCCGTTGCGGGGCTGATCAAGAAGGTAATGGGGGACCCCTCCTGCTGTGCCGGCGAAAAACAGTAGCCACGCACCTGTGCCTCCACGATCACATGATCATCCGTGGGTGGTGCGTTGATCACTTGCGAGTGCCAACCCGCCGCTCTCGGAGAGAGAGGCTTCGAAGATCACAGCACCCATGTGATGTGCGTTGTCGAGACGCTGTTGATCATGCAAGGCCGCGAAGGTGAGTCTGCTGCACGCTGCTGTCCGCGTCGAGTCCCTGACCGTGTTGTCCCGGTTGCGGACCGGCTTTTACGACTGCCTGACCGCCCGCGCGGACGCGTTGTTTGAGCTGACGGACGCGGTGTTGTGCATGGACGGGTTGCTACGGTCGCTGGTCGCCCTCGCGCTGGCCCTCGAACACCGCCGAGGGCACGGTCGGTCCCCTCTACGCGGCCTGAATCGCGGCGGGCTCGATGTCGCTCGGCTGCGGCGGGCCCTGGCCGGGGTGCCGCTGCCCCGGGCGGCCGACGGGCGGCTGGTCCTGGCCGTCGAGGTCTCGCCGTCGCTTCGGCCGGACGCCGGAACCGTGCCGGTTCGCCCGTTCTGCCACACCTATGACCGCGGCACCGCGAAACACCAGACGATACCTGGCGCTTCGCGCTGCGGTCACTCGGCCCGGCGCCCTCCGAGGAGACTGCATGTACCGCCCCAACCCTCCGGCGTGCTCGGCGGACCGACCCGGGTGCGGACCGGGTCGCTGACATCGGCCGGGCCTCGCCGCCGCACGCTCCGCAGTTCGCGTTGTCAGTCCTGAGGGCTAAGGTCCGTGATCACGGTCGGCGCCATGAGCGCGGACTGAGATGACGCCCCAGGAGTAGGCATGAGTTTTGAAACGACGTACGCGGATTTCTCGGTCGATCCGCCCCGGCTGTCGAACGCGGAGGCTGGATTCCATGGTGGGGACTTCGCCGGGTCCCACGTGGCACTAGGCGCGGAGGGGGCGGTGACGCTGGACTTCGAGGTGCAGGACCCGCAGGACATTCCGCAGGCGACACTCACCATCACGGCCCTCGTCTCCAAGCTCGGATCCTCGCTCGGGTACGCGCCGATGACCGTGCTCCTGCAGGGGGAGACGCTGGCCCAGGATCTGACCGTACCCGGTGGAGGGGATCTCCCCCACGACAACGTCCTCGCCGTACCCGGAGACCTGCTGAAACCCGGCACGAACAGGCTGGAGATACGCTCATCGCCCAAGGCCGCCAGCACGCTCTGGCTGTACCGTGTCACCCTGGATCCCGTCTGGGAACGCGGCCGCTCGGAACGGGCCCGCACGGCCGGAGCCGCCCGGGACTCGGTGTTCGCCTACCGTACGGAGCTGCGCCAGGCCCATTCCTCCTCCGCCCCCTGGCAGTCCGCACCGCGGCTGCTCTTCCACCTCGACCGCGGCGAGCAGTCCCTGCCCGCACAGCTTGGCTGGCGAGGCGAGGACGGGGCCGAGGCCACCATCGGCTTCGACTCCGGCATGGCGGACTTCCGTGGCTGCTACAGGGCAGAGGACGGTACCGCGTACGAGTACCGGGGAGACCTCACCGACAGGTGGCCCTTCTCGGACGAGACGGAGCACCTCTCGGCGTACCCTCTGCACCGCTTTTGCACGGAAGAGGGATGGGGCGGTGGCTGGCACCGCTCCCACGACCTGCGGCTCCTGGTCGACGACGGCGGAGCACCCGTCGAGGGCGTCCACTGGCGCGACCGGCACGGCAACTCCGGCTCGGCCGTGCTGCACACCATCCACAGGGACGTCGAGGTGACGGACGTCGACGCGAGCGACGAGTACGACGACAGGGGCGAGGGGGCGGACAACCTCCTGGTGCGCGAGCGCACCAAGTGGCTGGCATGGGACGACACCGCACGGCTCGACTTCACCCTGGCCCGCCCCGCCGCAGCCGCCTCCTACACCCTGACGTCGGCGAACGACGCCCCCGACCGGGACCCCCGCGACTGGAGACTGCACGGCTCCCACGACGGCCGCAACTGGACGCCCTTGGACGCCCGCACCGGGGAGACGTTCGCCGGGCGGTGGGAGTCGAGGCAGTTCACTCTCCGCGGCCGTGCCCGGGCGTATCGCCACTACCGTCTCGACATCCTCCGCAACGCCGGTGCGGGACAGACCCAGCTCGCCGGTGTCCGGTTCGCGGAGGCCCCCGACGGGCAGTCCTTCACGGGCTACTACCAGCGCCATGACGAAGGCCCCATCGGCTACCGTGGTACGGTGGCAGCCACCGACCTCCCCGGGCCTTCCGCCGATCCCGGCCTCGCTCCGGAACTCGAAGCCGCAGCGGCGAGCCTGACCGAGACCTCCCGGACGCTCGCTGCCCTGGCCGTGCGACTGCGCAGGCGCTGAAACGAGCCGCGCACGGCCTAGATGAGTGAGTCCGAAGTCTTCAGTGGTCGTAGGCGATCAGGGAGCGTTTGATCTCGGCGTTGGTGGTCCTGTTGTGCCAGATGCCGGCGGCGAGGGTGATGAGTCTTTGTCCGGTGCGGGCGAATACTCCGGCCGGTGTTCGTGCGCCGTGTTGTTCCAGGCTGAGCTGGCCCTTGAGGGTGTCGAAGACCGCCTCGATCCACTGACGGACACGAGCGAGGCGGCCGTGCCGGGTGGATTCGTCCTTGCGGTCCGGGCGGACGAGGTGGACTTCGAGCCGCTCGGTGAGGAACGTCTCGAAGTCCCGCCCGGCAAAGCCTTTGTCGGTCAGGATCACTTGTCCGGCCCGCACGAGGTGGTGGTCGCATTCCAGCAGTGCGGTCATCACCTCCCGCTCACCCAGCTTCGGGTTTGCCGGACACCACGACACCGGCTCGGCCGTGGTTAGCCTCGCGGTTTCATGAAGCGGGTTGTCCGACGGGTGGGCAGGTAAGCGAAAAGTGCCTCTGCCCAGCAAGAATGAGGATTTTCGAGGTTCTTGTTCCTGCTCCAGCCGGAGGCACTTCTCAGGTGAAGAAGCGTATCGGGTCGTACCCGCGTGTCCGCATCGAGGGCGGTGGTCGGGCGGTGGTCTCGCAGGCCGGGGGTGTGCTGCTGGTCGAGACGGTCCGCAAGGCCGGCTTGGACACCGCGGTATCAGCGGCGCTGGTGCCGTGGCGGAGGGCTCGGGCGGTGCGCGATCCGGGCAAGATCCTGCTGGACGTGGTCTTGGCGGTCGCGTTGGGCGGGGACTGTCTCGCGGATGTCGGCATGCTGCGGGCCGAGCCGTCCGTGTTCGGGTCGGTTGCCTCCGACCCGACAGTCTCCCGCCTCATCGACATGCGGCCTCCGGGGAGAAGGCCCTGCGGGCGATCCGTGACGCGCGGACCGAAGCCCGGGGACGCGTCTGGCGGTTGGCCCGCTCCAGGGCGCTCGATGCCGACGGGACGGTGACCGTGGACCTTGACGGGGTGCTGGTGATCGCACACTCGGACAAGGAGGACGCCGCACCCACGTGGAAGCGGACCTACGGTCACCACCCGCTGATGCGTCGACCACAGACCGGGCGGCACCGGTGCACCGGTCGCGGCCCTGATCAGAGCGGGCAACGCGGGATCGAACACCGCGTCCGACCACATCACCGCCACCCAACTGGCCTTGGCCCAGCTGCCGAAGAAGTACCGGCGCGGGCGCCGGACCCTGATCCGCACCGACTTCGCGGGTGGCACCCACGACTTCGTCGCCTGGCTCGCCCGGCGAGGGCGGTGGCTGTCCTACTCGGTCGGCATGACGGTCGCCGAGCAGGTCCACCAGCGTGTGCTGAAGGTTCCGGCATCGGCCTGGACGCCGGCCGTCGAGACCGGCGGCGAGGTTCGCGACGGCGCCTGGGTCGCCGAACTCACCGGCGACGTACTGGACGGCTGGCCCAGGGGCATGCGGCTGATCGTCCGCAAGGAACGGCCCCATCCCGGGGCTCAGTTGCGGCTCACGGATGCGGATGGCATGCGGCTGACGTGCTTCGCCACCAACACCTCGGGTCGGGCGATCGCCGAGCTCGAGCTCCGTCACCGGCTGCGGGCGCGGGCCGAGGAGCGGATCCGGGCTGCCCGGGCCACCGGCCTGCGGAACCTTCCCCTGCACCGCACCGCCCAGAACCGGATCTGGCTGGAGATCGTCCAGCTCGCGCTCGACCTGCCGGCCTGGATGCCGATGCCCGCGCTGACCGGCAAGGCCCGCCTCTGGGAGCCTCGCCGCCTGCGGCTCCACCTGTTCACCACGGCCGGGCAGCTCGTGACCACCGGCCGTCGACGAATTCTCCGCCTGGCCCAACACTGGCCCTGATCCAGTCACATCACCGCCGCACCCGACCGGCTCGCACTCCTGCCGAACCCCGGCTGACCAGCAACTTCCCGTCCCTACGACCGCAGCCCAACACCGGAGCAGCGGAATCCGGCGCCTCCCCGAGACGACACTCGAGCCCTCAACCTGCCCACTCTCCGCCCACGGCACGAAAACGGCCCACCGACTTCGTCCGCAGACCGTCATGAAACTTCGAGGTTAATGGCTGGTCTTGGTGGTTGAGGTTTAGACGTCGTTTCAGTTGGTGAGTCTGCGGTAGTTGATCAGGCTTGTGGCGATGGCGGTGAAGGCCAGGAAATGTTCGGGTTTGCGTTCGTAGCGGCGATGCAGACGACGGCATCCGGCGAGCCAGGACATGGTGCGTTCGACGACCCAGCGGTGCCGGCCCAGCCGGGCGGAGCTCTCTCTGCCGCGGCGGGCGATGCGGGGTGTGATGCCTCGCTCGCGGAGCCATCGCCGCTGGTGGTCGTAGTCGTAGCCTTTGTCGCCGTGCAGCTTGCGAGGTCGGCGACGCCGCGGTCCGCGCGGACCGCGGACGGGTGGTATGCCCTGCACGAGGGGCTGCAGGGCGAGGCTGTCGTGCGTGTTCGCGGCGGAGATCGCCACCGGGATCGGCAGGCCCGACCGATCGACGATGAGGTGGATTTTCGATCCCTTCTTGCCGCGGTCGGTCGGATTCGGTCCCGTCAGCTGCCCCCTTTGAGGGCGCGGACGCTGACGGAGTCGATCGCGCAGCGCGACCAGTCCAGTTCGCCCCGGGCGCCGAGCTCGTCGAGGACGACCCGGTGCAGCCTGGCCCAGACCCGCGACTTGGACCACTGGGCGAAGCGCCGGTAGACGGTGGGCCAGGCCGGCCCGAACACCGGCGGCAACTGCCGCCAGGAGCAACCCGACGTCGCGACGAACACGATCGCCGTCAACACTTCCCGATCACCAGCCCGCCGGCGCCCACCGCCCTGCGGGCGTATGACCTCTGTCGGAGGCACCACCCGCCGAAACAGCTCCCACAACTCGTCCGGCACCAACCGCTCAGCAAGGCTCGTCATGCTCAGACCAACGAACGATCAAGCCAAAGGAAACGACGTCTTAGAAGTCATCTCATTTGGTGAGGCGTCGGTAGCAGATGAGAGTTGCGGCGATGCCTGCGAAGGCGA
>NZ_JAIUKE010000421.1 GCF_020176795.1 Streptomyces sp. 8L | reverse complement strand
GGCCCGAGAAGGGCCGGGCCGCTCCGTCGTGACCGCGCCGCGGAGCCCGTCGCCCGGAGCCCGTCGCCCAGGAGCCCCGGCCGCCGTCCGCCCGCAGGGCCACCTCGCCGGACCACCTCGCCGGGCCGCTCCGCCGGGCCACCCGTCCACGACCGGCCCCGCAGGGCCACCCGTCCGGCGGTCCACTCTCCGGACGCATGGGCGTGGGGACTGCCCGGGGCGCTTCCCGGCGCCCGCGCCGGTTAGGCTCTTGGCGCAAGGACTACGGACGCAGACCTTGCGTTTCCCACGTCACTTCCCAGAAGGAGATGCTCGTGCCGTCGATCGACGTCGTCGTAGCCCGGGAAATCCTCGACTCCCGAGGCAACCCCACCGTCGAGGTCGAGGTCGGCCTCGACGACGGCAGCACCGGCCGTGCCGCCGTTCCCTCCGGCGCCTCCACCGGCGCCTTCGAGGCCCTTGAGCTGCGGGACGGTGACCAGAACCGCTACCAGGGCAAGGGTGTGGAGAAGGCCGTGCTCGCGGTGATCGAGCAGATCGGCCCCGAGCTGGTCGGCTACGACGCCACCGAACAGCGCCTCATCGACCAGGCGATGTTCGACCTGGACGCCACCCCCGACAAGTCGTCGCTCGGCGCGAACGCCATCCTCGGCGTCTCGCTCGCCGTGGCGCACGCCGCGTCCGAGGCGTCCGACCTTCCGCTCTTCCGCTACCTCGGCGGCCCGAACGCGCACCTGCTCCCGGTGCCGATGATGAACATCCTGAACGGCGGCGCGCACGCCGACTCGAATGTCGACATCCAGGAGTTCATGATCGCCCCGATCGGCGCGGAGTCCTTCTCCGAGGCGCTGCGCTGGGGTGCGGAGGTGTACCACACGCTGAAGAAGGTCCTGAAGAACAAGGGCCTGTCCACCGGCCTGGGCGACGAGGGCGGCTTCGCGCCCAGCCTGGAGTCCAACCGCGCCGCGCTCGACCTCATCCTCGAGGCGATCAACGAGGCCGGGTACGTGCCGGGCCGGGACATCGCGCTCGCCATGGACGTCGCCGCGTCCGAGTTCTACAAGGACGGCTCGTACGCCTTCGAGGGCAAGTCCCTGTCCGCCGAGGAGCTGACGGCGTACTACGCGGACCTCGTCGAGGCCTACCCGCTGGTCTCCATCGAGGACCCGCTGCACGAGGAGGACTGGGCCGGCTGGAAGAACATCACCCAGCAGCTCGGCTCCAAGGTGCAGATCGTGGGTGACGACCTGTTCGTCACCAACCCCGAGCGTCTCGCCCGCGGTATCGAGGAGGGCTCGGCCAACGCCCTGCTGGTGAAGGTGAACCAGATCGGTTCGCTGACCGAGACGCTGGACGCCGTCGAGCTGGCCCAGCGCAACGGCTTCAAGTGCATGATGTCGCACCGTTCGGGCGAGACCGAGGACGTCACCATCGCCGACCTGGCCGTCGCGGTGAACTGCGGCCAGATCAAGACCGGCGCCCCGGCCCGTTCCGACCGCGTCGCCAAGTACAACCAGCTGCTGCGCATCGAGGAGATCCTGGACGACGCGGCCCTGTACGCGGGCCGCAGCGCGTTCCCGCGTTTCCGCGGCACGGAGGGCTGAGACCGCCTGTGTCACCGCGTCCCCGGCCATGGTCCCGTACCGTGTCCGGGGACGCGCACGTACGTACGGGACGTACGACAGGTGACAGGGGAGTGTGGCCATGGCACGGACCGGAGACCGGGACGGCGCGCGTGACGGCGCCGGCGACCGCACCGGCGAGCGCCGCTCCCGTGACCGTGCGGAAGGCCGGACACCCGTCAGGGGGCCGGGAGTTCCCCGGCGCCGGGGCGGGGACGAGGGCACCGGCGGCGAACGCGCGGGAAGCGGGCGCCCGAGTGCCGGGCGGCCCGCGGCCGGCCGGAGCGCAGGCGGCCGGCCCCCCGGCGGCCGCTCCGCAGGCGGCCGCTCTGCCGGGAGCCGTTCCGGTGGCCGCTCCGAGGACCGGTTCTCCACGGCGACGCGGCTGCGGGTGCTCGGCGAGCAGACCGCCGCCCGCGTCTACCGCTCGCAGAGCCGCCGCCAGGCGCACCGCTCCCGGCTCACCGGTCGCGCCGCGTTCCTCGCGCTGGTGCTGTGCACGCTGGTCGTCGCGCTCGCGTACCCGATGCGGCAGTACGTGGCGCAGCAGGGCGACATCGCCGACCAGCAGCGGACCGCGCGCGACGCGAAGGCGCAGGTCGAGAAGTTGCGGGACGAGAAGGCCAGGCTCCAGGACGACGCCTACATCGAGCGGCTCGCACGCGAGCGCCTGCACTTCGTGATGCCCGGCGAGAAGGGGTACACGATGAACGCGCCGACCGCGGTCAAGCAGGAGCAGCAGGCGGCCGGTGCGGCGAACCGGCCGTGGTACGCGAACATGATGGACGACATCGACCACGCGGACGCGGCGGGGGCCGTCCGTACCGGCACCGGTACGGACGCGGGCGCCGGCGCGGCGAAGGGCGACGCGAAGAACTGAGGCCGCGGCCCGCGCGCGGTCCCCGACGAGCAGCAAGGCAGCACACAGCAGTCATGGAAACCCCACCTCCGCAGACCGGACGCACCGAGCCGCCGACGGCGGACGACGTCGCCGCTTTCAAGGCGCAGCTCGGAAGGCCGCCGCGCGGTCTGCGCGCGATCGCCCACCGCTGCCCGTGCGGGCTGCCCGACGTGGTCGAGACCGCGCCGCGGCTGCCGGACGGGACGCCGTTCCCGACCACGTACTACCTGACCTGCCCGCGTGCCGCGTCCGCGATCGGCACGCTGGAGGCGAACGGCGTCATGAAGGAGATGACCGAGCGCCTCGCGGCCGACCCCGAACTGGCCGCCGCCTACCGCGCCGCGCACGAGGACTATCTCGCGCGGCGCGACGCGATCGAGGTGCTCGCGAACTTCCCGAGCGCGGGCGGCATGCCGGACCGGGTGAAGTGCCTGCACGTGCTCGTGGCGCACTCCCTGGCCGCGGGCCCCGGCGTCAACCCGCTGGGCGACGAGGCGATCGCCCTGCTGCCCGAGTGGTGGCTCAAGGGCCCGTGCGTGGCGGCCGGGTCCGCCGGGGGCCGGTGCTCGCAGGAAACCACGACGGAGACGGAGACGGGCGAATGACCAAGGTGGCGGCGGTCGACTGCGGCACCAACTCGATCAGGCTGCTGGTCGCGGACGCCGACCCGGAGACGGGTTCGCTGACCGACCTGGACCGGCGGATGGAGATCGTCCGGCTGGGGCAGGGCGTGGACCGCACGGGCCGGCTCGCGCCCGAGGCGCTGGAGCGCACGTTCGCGGCGTGCCGCACGTACGCGGAGGTGATCGCCGAGCACGGCGTGTCCGGTGTGCGCTTCGTCGCCACGTCCGCGTCGCGGGACGCCTCCAACCGCGACGACTTCGTGCGCGGTGTCCTCGACATCCTGGGGGTGCGGCCCGAGGTCGTCACCGGTGATGAGGAGGCCTCGCTCTCCTTCACCGGCGCGACCCGTGAACTGTCCACGCACGAGAGCGCGTTGGTCGTCGACATCGGCGGCGGCTCGACCGAGTTCGTGCTCGGCGACGAGCGGGTGCGGGCGGCGCGCTCGGTCGACATCGGCTGCGTGCGCCTGACGGAGCGCCACCTGCTGCGTGACGGCGGGCTGACGGACCCGCCGACCGCCGGGCAGATCGCGGCGGTGCGCGCGGACGTCGAGCGCGCGCTCGACGAGGCCGAGGCGGTCGTCCCGCTGCGGGAGTCCTCGACGCTCGTCGGACTGGCCGGCTCGGTGACGACGGTCGGCGCGATCGCGCTGGGCCTCACCGCGTACGACTCGGCGGCGATCCACCGCTCGCGGGTGCCCTACCAGCGGGTCGAGGAGATCACGACGGCGCTGCTCACCGCGACGCACGCGGAGCGCGCCGCGAATCCGGTCATCCACCCGGGGCGGGTGGACGTGATCGGGGTGGGCGCCCTGATCCTCCAGGCGGTCATGGAACGCGCCTCGGCGGCCGAGGTCGTCATCAGCGAGCACGACATCCTGGACGGCATCGCCTGGAGCGTCGCGGAGGCCGCGCGCTGAGCCCCCGTGCCGCCCGCGCCACGGTACCGGGCGCGCTGTCAGAGGCCCCGGTAGACGTCCCGCCGGTCGCCGATCTTGATGACGAGGACGACCAGCCGGCCGTCGTCGACCTGGTACGCGACCCGGTAACTGCCCACCCGGAGCCGGTAGAGCCCGGACGGGCCGGTGAGTTTCCTGATGTCGGCGTCCTCGCGGTACGGATCGTCGCCGAGAGCCGTCAGCGCGGCGAGGATGCGCATGGCGGCCGGCCGGTCGATGGCCCGGAGCTGCCGTTGTGCCGCCGCGGTGAACCGGAACGCGTACTTCACGCCGCGCCTTCGGTCCGCTCGGTGAACAGGTCCGCCAGCAATTCGGCCATGGTCACCGTCGGGCCGTCCTGCGCCAGGACTGCCTCCGCCTCCCGGGCCAGCAGCGTGTCGGCCGCGTCTTCAAGGGAGTTGAAGTCCGCGATGGGCACCACGGCGGCCACGGGCTCGCCATTGCGTGTGATCACCGTGGGCGTGCCTTCCTCGGCGCGACGGATGTGATCCGCCAGGTGTGCGCGGGCTTCGCGAACCGTCACGATGTTCTCCGTCATGACGCCAGTGTACGCGCGAGTGTGTACACGCGTGAGTGCGTCGTGCAGCCTCGGCGGCCGAGGTCGTCGTCAGCGAGCACGACATCCTGGACGGCATCGCCTGGAGCGTCGCGGAGGCCGCGCGCTGAGCCCCTGTGCCCGCCCGCGCCGCGGTCCTGGGCGGGGGTGTGGCGGGTGGTCCGAAGCCGTCCCGCGCGGCCTCCATCAAAACTTCGTGAAGTTCTTCACAAGGAAAATTGCCCTCTCGGGCCCGGCATGTCCGCCGACGGGGTGGAAAGGCTCTCCACGGAGCGGGGACCGGCACGAACGAGCGGACCAACTCGCGTGCCGGCAGGGTGAACCCGGGGTGCCCCCGCCCCCCTGGCGAACGGCGGAGCGGCAGCTCAGCACGGGTGTGACCGGCGTACGTACCGTCCGGTAGGGATGCGGCCCCGCGGGCACCCCCGGCAAGGGGACGCGCAGGGTAACACACCCTGTCCACCTTCTTGTGAAGGGGCTCACGAGTGCACCCCCCGGGGCAGGTGGATACTCGATGGCATGAGCACCACGGAGCGTCCCAGGATCCTCGTTGTAGGCGGTGGGTACGTTGGCTTGTACGCGGCTCGTCGCATTCTGAAGAAGATGCGGTACGGCGAAGCGACCGTCACGGTCGTGGACCCGCGCTCGTACATGACGTATCAGCCCTTTCTTCCCGAAGCCGCGGCCGGGAACATCTCGCCTCGGCACGTCGTCGTCCCGCTGCGGCGCGTGCTGCCCAAGGCTGAGGTACTGACAGGCCGCGTCACCACCATCGACCAGGACCGGAAGGTCGCCACCGTCGCGCCGCTCGTCGGCGAGGCGTACGAGCTGCCCTTCGACTACCTGGTGATTGCGCTCGGCGCCGTCTCGCGCACCTTCCCGATCCCCGGCCTCGCCGAGCAGGGCATCGGCATGAAGGGTGTCGAGGAGGCCATCGGCCTGCGCAACCACGTACTGGAGCAGCTCGACAAGGCCGACTCCACGACGGACGAGGAGATCCGCCGCAAGGCGCTCACCTTCGTCTTCGTCGGGGGCGGCTTCGCCGGCGCCGAGACCGTCGGCGAGGTGGAGGACATGGCCCGCGACGCGGCCAAGGACTACACCAACGTCAAGCGCGAGGACATGCGCTTCGTCCTCGTCGACGTCGCCGACAAGATCCTTCCCGAGGTCGGCCCGAAGCTGGGCACCTGGGGCAAGGAGCACCTGGAGAGCCGCGGCGTCGAGATCTACCTCAAGACCGGCATGGACTCCTGCGTCGACGGCCACGTCGTCCTGAACAACGGCCTCGAGGTCGACGCGAACACCATCGTGTGGACCGCGGGCGTCAAGCCCAACCCGGTGCTCGGCCGCTACAACCTCCCGCTCGGCCCCCGCGGCCACGTCGACGCCGCGGCCACGCTGCAGGTGCAGGGCACCGACTACATCTGGGCCGCGGGCGACAACGCCCAGGTCCCGGACATGGTCGGCCGCAAGGCGGGCAACGAGAACGCCTGGTGCCCGCCGAACGCCCAGCACGCGCTGCGTCAGGCGAAGGTCCTCGGCGACAACGTGATCTCCGGCATGCGGGGCTTCCCGCAGCGGGAGTACAGCCACGCCAACAAGGGCGCTGTGGCGGGCCTCGGCCTGCACAAGGGCGTCGCGATGATCGTCTTCGGCAAGACCAAGATCAAGCTGCGCGGCCGGCTCGCCTGGTACATGCACCGTGGCTACCACGGCATGGCGATGCCGACGTTCAACCGCAAGATCCGGGTCATCGCCGACTGGACCCTCGGCATGTTCCTCAAGCGCGAGGTCGTGTCGCTGGGCGCCATGGAGACGCCGCGCGAGGAGTTCTACGAGGCCGCGAAGCCGGCCCCGAAGCCCGCGGTGGCCGCTGCCCCCGCCGCTCCCGCCGAACCCGAGAAGGCCAAGGCCGTCTGACCCGCGGCCCGGAACACCCCGCGAGGGGCGCACCGGGCACGAGGGTCCTCCAGGCCGGCTCAAGGACGCGCCGGAAACACCCCAGAACCGAGAAGGGGGGCCGCCATCCGTGGTGCGGGCGGCTTTCTCACGTCCGCTCCCGGCCCGGCCGGGTACGGTCACGTCCGGGCACGCCCGAGTCTGCCCGCCCGTCATCCGCCTGTGGCAAGGTACGTGGTAAGGGCAGGTATTTTGCCGTCCCCTTACGCTCCAACGGGATCGCAACGGGACTCCCGCGGTGTTTACGTGGTGTTGAACAAAACCAGACCTGAACACGGAGGTGCGCCATGGCCGACGCCGCGTCGCGGCTGTCCGCTCTGACAGAGGAGCTGATCGGGGGGCCGCCCCCGGTGCGCATCCGGGCGTGGGACGGCAGTACGGCCGGCCCCGCGGAGGGGCCGACCGTGGTGATCCGCAACCGGCGGGCCCTGCGCCGCATCATGTGGAAGCCGGGCGAGCTGGGCCTCGCGCGGGCCTGGGTCGCCGGGGACATCGACGTCGAGGGCAACCTCTTCGAGGTGCTCGACCGGCTGGCCGGGTTCATCTGGGAGCGCACGGACGCCGAGCAGGGCAGGCTGTCCGTGCTCGATCCGAAGGTGCGCTCGGCGGCGAAGCAGTTCCTCCAGCTCGCGGGCCCCCCCCCGCCGCCCCCGCCGCCCCCCGCGGGGGGGGGGGGCCGCGCGGGCGGGGGGGGCACCAAGCGCCGTGACAAGCAGGCCATCAGCCACCACTACGACGTCGGCAACGACTTCTACGAGATGGTGCTCGGCCCCTCGATGGTCTACTCGTGCGCCTACTGGGACGACGCGCCGGACTTCACGCTGGAGGACGCCCAGCGCGACAAGCTCGACCTCGTCTGCCGCAAGCTCGACCTGGAGGAGGGGCAGCGGCTCCTCGACGTCGGCTGCGGCTGGGGCAGCATGGCGCTGCACGCGGCGCGCGAGTACGGGGTCCGCGTCACGGGCGTCACGCTCTCCCGCGAGCAGGCCGCGTACGCGCGAAAGCGCGTCGCCGACGAGGGGCTGACGGACCGTATCGACATCCGTGTCCAGGACTACCGGGACGTCAAGGACGGGCCCTACGACGCGATCTCGTCGATCGGCATGGCGGAGCACGTCGGCTCCGTACGGTTCAGGGAGTACGCGGACGACCTGTACGCGCTGCTCAAGCCGGGCGGCCGGCTGCTGAACCACCAGATCGCGCGCAGGCCGCTCGCGCACGACGAGGCGTACGAGATCGACGCGTTCATCGACCGCTACGTCTTCCCCGACGGGGAACTCGCGCCGGTCGGCCGGACGCTCGCCACCCTGGAGGAGGCCGGCTTCGAGGCCAGGGACGTGCAGTCCATCCGCGAGCACTACGCGCTGACGCTGCGCCGCTGGGTCTCCAACCTGGAGGAGCACTGGCGGGACGCGGTGCGCGCCACGTCGCCCGGGCGCGCCCGCGTATGGCGCCTGTACATGGCGGCGTCCGCGGTGTCCTTCGAGCGCAACAAGATCGGCGTGAACCAGATCCTCGCGGTGAAGACGACCGAGGACGGCGTCTCGGGGACTCCGCGCAGGGCACTGAACTGGCGCTGAAATGGCCCCGGACCGGCGCTGAACCGGCCCTGGATTGGCGCTGCACCGGCTGTTTCGGCCGGCGCGCCGGATGCGCGCACAGCGGGCGCGGGTCCCGGAGGGAACTCCTCCGGGACCCGCGCCCGTCGCGTACTCAAGGGAGCGTGTGAGCCGCGTGCCTGGTCCAGCCGCCTAGTCGGTCTTGACGGCCGTGAGCATGTCCAGCCGGGCCGCGCTGCGCGCGGGCCACACCGACGCCAGGACGCCGACCACACCGGACAGCGCGAGGAAGACCAGGATGCGGCCCCATGGCAGCTCCAGCGCGTAGCCGGGGATCGAGTTCTTGAACGTCTGGCCGATCGCCCAGGCGATGAAGACGCCGAGCCCGATGCCGAGTACCGCGCCGTACAGCGAGATCACCACGGCCTCGACGCGCACCATCCGCTTGACGCCCGGCCGGTTCAGGCCGATCGCGCGGAGCATGCCGATCTCCTTCTGCCGTTCGAAGACGGACATCGCGAGGGTGTTGACGACCCCGAGCACCGCGATGATCAGGGCCATCGCGAGCAGCCCGTACAGGATGCCGAGGGCGGTGTTGACGGAGCCGCCGTAGTCGTTCCTGATGTCCTGCCGGTCCTCGACCTGGTAGGCGGGGTTGTCGCCGAGCGCGTGCACCAGCGCCTTCTCGTGGGCGGCGCTCGCACCGCCCGCGGTCTTCACCCACACGCCCTCGGAGAAGTGCTCGGACTCGTGCCCGGCGACGACGGAGGTGGAGACGACCAGCGGGGCGAGGAGCCCGTTGTCCTTGAACGTGGCGCCGATGCGCAGCGTGCCCTTCCGGTTGTCGTCGTAGGTCACCGGCAGCGTCTGCCCGACCCGCCAGCCGTTGTGCTTCGCGGTGGTCTCGGCGACCGCGATCCCGCCGTCCGCGAGGGTCCCCGCGGAGCCGTCGACGATGTCCAGGGTGAGCACCCGCTGGACGTCGCCGGGGGTGACGGCGGACACCGAGTCGTAGCTGCCGTGCACCCGCAGGGTCGCGTCGTCCTGCCGGGAGACCGCCGTGACGCCGGGCGTGTGCGCGAGCTTCGTGCTGAGCGACGTGTCGAGGCCGGCGCCCGCCGCCGACGAGATCCGGTAGTCGGCCCGTACGTTGTCGGTGGTCGACCGGTCGACGGCGCCCGCGAGCGTCACCGCGAGGACCGTGATCCCGGTGACCAGCGTCAGACCGATGGCGAGCGCGGAGGCGGTGGCTCCGGTGCGGCGCGGGTTGCGGACCGCGTTGCGGCTCGCCAGGGTGCCCGGCGTACCGGACAGGGCGCGCACCAGCGGGCGCACGAGCGCCACCGCGGGCCGCGACAGCAGCGGGATCAGCACGATGACACCGAGGAGCAGTACGAACGCGCCGCCCGAGATCAGCTCCCTGCCCGAGTCGCCGCCGGCGGACGCGCCGCCCGCGATACCGGCGGCGCCCAGCGCCGCCAGGACGCCGCCGCACGCGTTGCGTACGACGAGCGAGCGCGTCGCGGCGGGCAGATGGGCGCTGCCCATCGCCGCGACCGGCGGGATCTTCGCCGCGCGCCGGGCCGGCAGCCAGGCCGCGAGCAGCGTGACGAGCACGCCCACACCGAACGCGGCGAGAACCGCGTCGGGGCCGACGACCAGCGGCCCCGCGGGGAAGCGGGTCCCGAACGCCCCCGTCGCCGAGCGCAGTCCGACGGCGAGCGCGATACCGAGCAGGAACCCGAGGACGGACGCGGCGACGCCCACGATGGCCGCTTCGGCGAGGACCGACCTGCGCACCTGCCGCCGGGACGCGCCGATGGCCCGCAGCAGCGCGAGTTCCTTGGTGCGCTGGGCGACGAGCATCGTGAAGGTGTTGGAGATCAGGAAGATGCCGACGAAGAGGGCGATGCCGGCGAAGGCCAGCAGCATCTCGTTGAGGGAGGACAGGCTCCGGGCCGCGGCGGACGCCTCGTCGGCCGCCAGCCGGCTGCCGGTCTGGGCGGTCGCGTGGGGCGGCAGGAGCGGCTTCACGGCACGCAGGACGGCTGCCTCGGAGACGCCGTCGCGCGCCGTGATCGAGGCGTCCATGTAGGTGTCGGCCTGGACAGCCTTCTCAGCCTTCTCAGCCTGGTCGGCCTGGTTCTTCGCGTCGTCGCCGGTGCCCTTCGCGGCTGCGCGGCCCGTTCCGCTTTTGTCTCCGGCGGCGGCGTAGAGGCGCTGTGCCTCGGCCGTGTCGAAGAGTACGAGGCTGCCACCGGCCTCCACGGCACCGTCGCCGGTGCTGAAGATGCCGGAGAGAGTGTACGTACGGACCGGTCCCTCGGAGGCGACGCGGATTCTGTCGCCCACGTGGTAGGGGCCGTCGGCGGCGGACTGCTTGTCCAGGGCGATCTCGTGCGCGTCGCGCGGCCCGTGGCCCTGCTGGAAGTCGTACGAGGGGTCGCGGCCCTGGGCGCCGGGCGCGAAGTTGCCGCCCTCGTTGGACCAGCCGCTGCCGATGAGTTCGCCGTCGCGGTCCGCGACACCGGCGAAGCCGTGGACGCGTCCGGTGACGGAGGCCACGCCGGGAGCCGCGCGCAGCCGGTCGAGATCGTGCGCCGTGAGCCGGTGGTCGTCCTCGGTCGAAACGGAGACGGCGACGCCCGCGTAGTCCTTGGCCGTCTGGTGGGCGAAGGCGCGGCCGAGGCTGTCGGTGAACACGAGTGTGCCGGACACGAACGCGACGCCGAGCAGGATGGCGAGGACGGTCATGAGCAGGCGGGCTTTGTGGGTCAGGACGTTGCGCAGAGAGGTGCGGAGCATGGAGGGGTCCCGGGGGAGGGGGC
>NZ_JAIUKE010000420.1 GCF_020176795.1 Streptomyces sp. 8L | reverse complement strand
GCCCTGTACTCGCCCGCACCCCCGGCCCCCCCCCGGGGCCGGGGCCCCCCCCGTACGATGGCCGCATGACTGCAACGCCCGACCAGCCCGCGTCGACCGCCGGAACCGGAAAGCGCGTCCTGCTCGCCTCCCCCCGCGGTTACTGCGCGGGCGTGGACCGCGCCGTGATCGCCGTGGAGAAGGCTCTGGAGCAGTACGGCGCCCCGATCTACGTGCGGCACGAGATCGTCCACAACAAGTACGTCGTGAAAACCCTGGAGAAGAAGGGCGCCATCTTCGTCGAGGAGACGGCGGAGGTGCCCGAGGGCTCCATCGTCATGTTCTCGGCCCACGGCGTCGCCCCGGTCGTGCACGGCGAGGCAGCGGCGCGCAACCTCGCGACCATCGACGCGACCTGCCCCCTCGTCACCAAGGTGCACCGCGAGGCCGTCCGCTACGCCAAGGAGGACTACGACATCCTCCTGATCGGCCACGAGGGCCACGAAGAGGTCATCGGCACCTCGGGCGAGGCGCCCGAGAACATCACGATCGTGGACGGCCCCGCCGACGTCGCCGGCGTCGAGGTGCGTGACGAGTCCAAGGTCGTCTGGCTGTCGCAGACCACGCTCTCCGTGGACGAGACGATGGAGACGGTCGACAAGCTGAAGGAGAAGTTTCCGCAGCTGCTCTCGCCGCCGAGCGACGACATCTGCTACGCGACGCAGAACCGCCAGATCGCCGTGAAGCAGATGGGCGCCGCCGCGGACCTCGTGATCGTGGTCGGCTCGAAGAACTCGTCCAACTCGGTCCGGCTGGTCGAGGTCGCCCTCGGGGCGGGCGCGCGCACCGCGCACCTGGTCGACGGCGCGGACGAGATCGAGGAGTCGTGGCTCGACGGCGTCACCACGGTCGGCCTGACATCGGGCGCGTCCGTCCCCGACGTCCTCGTCGAAGGCGTCCTGGAGTGGCTGTCGAAGCGCGGCTTCGAGGACGTGGAGATCGTGAAGGCGGCCGAGGAGTCGATCACGTTCTCACTGCCGAAGGAGCTGCGCAGGGACCTGCGCGCGGAGCTCCGTACGTCCTGAGGACGCACGCGTACATCCTGAGGACGCACCCGTACATCCTTGAGGGCGGCGTGCGCAACGCCCTCAAGGAGGCGTGCGTACGTCCGGCTCCCTGCCCCGAGCGCAGAGCCGGGAGCGGCTGAACCGCCGCCGGCCCCACCACCGGCGGCGGATTCCGCGGACGCGGGCGTGCGCCCCGGCGCCTGGCCTTAACGTGGTGTTCATGAACGTCTTCGGAGTGGACATCGGCGGCTCTGGCATCAAGGGCGCACCCGTCGACCTGGACCGCGGCGACCTGGCGGAGCCGAGGCACAAAGTACTGACCCCGCACCCGGCGACGCCCGACGGCGTCCTCGAAGGCGTCGTGGAGGTCGTCCAGCACTTCGGCTGGTCGGGTCCGATCGGGGTCACCTTCCCCGGCGTGGTGACCGGCTCGGTGATCCGCACGGCGGCCAATGTCGACAAGTCGTGGGTCGATGTCGACGGGGGCAGCCTGATCGGCGACCGGCTCGGCATGCCGGTCACGGTCATGAACGACGCCGACGCCGCGGGCGTCGCCGAGATGACGTTCGGCGCGGGCCGGGACCGCAAGGGCGTCGTGATGGTGATGACGTTCGGTACGGGCATCGGCAGCGCCCTCTTCAACGACGGCGTCCTCGTCCCGAACACCGAGCTCGGCCACCTGGAGCTGCACGGGCACGACGCGGAGAAGCGGGCGTCCTCCAAGGCCAAGGAGGACGAGAAGCTCAGCTACCGCCACTGGGCGCACCACCGGGTGCAGAAGTACCTCGCGCACGTGGAGATGCTCTTCACGCCCGAGCTGTTCATCATCGGCGGCGGCGTCAGCCGGAAGGCCGACAAGTTCCTGCACTACATCGAGGGCATCAAGGCGGAGATCGTCCCGGCGCAGCTCCAGAACAACGCGGGGATCGTCGGCGCCGCCATGACCGCATCCCAGCGCTGACCGCGGGGGAGGCGGGCAGGGCCTCAGCCGCGGCGGGGCCCCCGTACGACGGCGCGCACGGCGGCACCGGGCCGCGCGGTCTCCGCCGCGCGCGCCGCGGCGTCCCGCTCCGCCTGCCGCCGCGCCATCTGCCGGATCTTCCGTACGGTCGCGATCAGTCCGGCGATCAGCGTGCCCCCGTACAGCCAGCCCGCGTGCATCGCGAGCGAGGTGACGACGGCCATCGCCTGCGTGGCGAACCCGCCCGTGCCGCCGGAGACCGGCACCGTCCCGAGGGCGAACGCGATCGGCACCCCGATGGGCGCGGTGACCAGGTCGGCCCCCCGTACCCACAGCGCGGTCGCCGCGCTGACCGGCAGGAACATCACGCCGAAGAACGTGGCGGAACTGCTGAACAGCAGGTTGTCCACGAAGCCGAGGAAGACCATGGAGACCGACGCGAAGAGACCCGCCCCCAGGCCGGTGAGGCGGGGGCTCGGCAGTCCCCGCAGAGCCGCAGCGAGGGTCGGCCCGCGACGGCCGGACGGGGCTGACGCGGCGGGCGCGACAGGCGCCCGGTAGGCGCCGGCCGACTGGGCGACGGCACCGCGCGGTACGGAGAAGGAGGGGGTACGGCGCTGGGATTGACGTGTCCTGTGCTGCTCCACCGCACCAACGTAGGGGCCCGAAGGGGAGGAAGCGGGCAAGGGACACGCGCTTTGGACGACCTTGGCGCTGCGTTCGAGAGCGCGACCGGTGACGCCGCCGTCGCCCCCGCCCGTAGACTTAACAGCTGACATCCCCATCCCGTGCCCGTGATCCCCGCTCTCACCCGTCCCCATCTCTACCTTCGTCCCACCTTCATCCCATCCCCCTCCCACCGGAAGTCGCCACCGTGTCGCTCACGATCGGAATCGTCGGTCTGCCGAATGTCGGCAAGTCGACCCTGTTCAACGCCCTGACCAAGAACGACGTGCTGGCGGCCAACTACCCGTTCGCCACGATCGAGCCGAACGTCGGCGTCGTCGGAGTCCCCGACCCGCGCCTCGGGAAGCTCGCCGAGGTGTTCGACTCGCAGCGGACCATCCCGGCGACCGTCGACTTCGTCGACATCGCGGGCATCGTGCGCGGCGCGTCCGAGGGCGAGGGCCTCGGGAACAAGTTCCTGGCGAACATCCGTGAATCCGACGCGATCTGCCAGGTCATCCGGGCCTTCAAGGACGAGAACGTCGTCCACGTCGACGGCAAGGTCTCGCCGAAGGACGACATCGAGACGATCAACACCGAGCTGATCCTCGCCGACCTCCAGACCATCGAGAAGGTCCTGCCGCGCCTCCAGAAGGAGTCGCGCATCAAGAAGGACGTCCAGCCGAAGGTCGCGGCGATCGAGGAGGCGCAGTCCATCCTCGAATCCGGCCAGACCCTCTTCGCGGCCGGCATCGCCCAGGGCACCGAGCGCGCGGAGCCCCTGCACGACCTGCACCTGCTGACGACGAAGCCGTTCCTCTACGTGTTCAACGTCGACGAGGACGAGCTGACCGACGACGCCTTCAAGGCCGAGCAGCGCGCCCTCGTCGCGCCCGCCGAGGCGATCTTCCTGAACGCCAAGCTGGAGTCGGAGCTCGTCGAACTCGACGACGACGAGGCACTTGAACTCCTCCAGTCGGTCGGCCAGGAAGAGCCGGGCCTCGCCACCCTCGCCCACGTCGGCTTCCGCACCCTGGGCCTCCAGACCTACCTGACGGCAGGCCCCAAGGAATCCCGCGCCTGGACCATCAAGCAGGGCGCGACGGCCCCCGAGGCGGCGGGCGTCATCCACACGGACTTCCAGAAGGGCTTCATCAAGGCCGAGGTCATCTCCTACGAGGACCTCCTGGCCACCGGCTCGGTAGCCGAAGCCCGCGCAGCGGGCAAGGCCCGCATGGAAGGCAAGGAATACGTGATGCAGGACGGGGACGTGGTGGAGTTTCGGTTCAATGTGTAGCCGTCTCATTGCCGCGTGTTAATAGCTTCGTCAAACTTGCAGGCCAGAAGGGGGGGGGCTCCGGCGGGTGCGCCCCCGGATGGGGTGCCGGGCGGAATTTGTGGTGGCGTTTTAGTGGCGCGGGGGGGGGGCGGGGTGGTTTTGCCGGCCCTTCGTCGCCCGCCCGTTTCCCGGGTCTTACTCCCCCCCCCACCCCCCCCCCCCCCGGGGGGCGCGCCCCCCCCCCCCCCCCCCCCCTTCTGCGTTCCCGTCCTGAATTGGTGCTGACTTTTCAGTGCCGCGTGGCGGTGTGAGCTTGTCGAGGTCCAGGCTGATCTCGAAGGGCACCGGGCGCTGGAGGGCGCCTCGAAAGATGCCGGCGGGCGCGTAGGAGCCGGTCGGTTCGTCGAGTTCGTAGACGTGGACGACAGGTGCGCCATCCTCGTCCTCGATGCACCAGTAGTGCGGGATACCGGCCTCCGCGTACTTGCGGAGTTTGACCGTGCGATCGCGATGGGCGGACTCGGGTGACACGGCCTCCACGACGAGCTCCACGTCCTCCGGGGCGTACCAGGTCCGGTCCGGATCGTAGGGCAGCTCCGTCAGCAAGAGGTCCGGCTCGGGACGGTTGCGCGCATCGAGGCGGATCGTCATTTCCTGCTCGACCTCGAATCCGGCCGGCGCCTGCGCCATGAGCGTGGTGGTCAGGGCGGTGACGAGACGGCCGTGCCAGGACCGCTGGGGCGACACCATGAAGACGAGGGCTCCGTCGATCAGCTCGGTGTGGCGCGGTGCCTCGGGGAGGCGGTCGAGGTCCTCCGCGAACCAGCCTTCCGCGCGCGGCGGGCGCATCCAGTCGGGCAGTGCGGTCACGAGTCAACCCTAGCGATCGCGGCCGTCAAGAGGGACGCTGCGCCGCTGATCCACAATCGGCGCGTGAATGTCGTTGGGATACTTGAGGCCGCCTCGCTGCTGGTGCCCGAAGGGGTGTCCACCGATAGTGACATCACCGTTTTCGACGTCTGGGACTAGCTGGCGCACGACGAGTGGGAGGTGGCACTCGACCTGCTCCAGGAGCTGGGTGACGGATGGGCCGCGCCGACGGGTTTCTGGGACGAGCTCGAGCTCGCGGCCAGGATGGTGGGGTTTGAACGGAGCCGCGACGATCCTGGAGACCCAGCTCGTACGCTTCGTCATGCTGATCAGATCCACCCCGTCCCTGCGGGCCTACCAGCGCGACACGGACGACCGGCAAGTCGCCGTGGCCGCCGAAGTCCTGGCCCGGCGAAACGGGATGAGCCCGGACGACCCCGAGCCCCAGGTCGCCGCGGCCGCCCTGCTCGCTTTGTGGCCCGTCCAGTTCCGGGCGCTGCGCAAGCACCTGAACCTCGTCCGGACCCCCGAGGAACTGCACGACGTGGTCAGCGCCGACGTCCAGCGCGCCGCCCGACTCATCGACACCGGACTCAACTCGCTCACTCCCGGTCCGCTCGGCCGGTGAAACAGCCTCGGCCCGGGGTCCTGGTGAGCGCCATCGCGGCTGTCGTGACCGCGCCTGCCCGCCCGCGCCGTACCGCCCGTGTCCATGCCTGACGTTTGACAGCCTCCTTCTGGGAAACTAGTTTCCTATCAGGAAAGTGATTCTGGTCGAGCAACATGCAACGTCGAGGAGGCAGTCATGACCGGACAGCCCACACCCGCCGAGGCTTCTCGTGCCCTGCGGGAGGTCGAGCGGCGGCGGGGGGAGTCGCTCGGCTCCGCGCGGGATTCGCGCTGGGTGGCGATTCTCTTCGGTGTCGCCGTTTTCGCTCTGCTCGCGGCGCCCGACTTCTTCGGACAGGGCGTCGAGTCCGTGGTGAACATCGTCTTCACCGCCGTCGTCGTTCTCTACGCGGTGCTGCTGCGCAGCAGGCGCGGGTCCGCCGTGCTGGGGCGGCGTACCAGGGTGCGGCGGGACGCGGTCTCGCCGCGGTTCGCGCTGTGGAGCAGGGTGGTCATCCTGACGGTGATGGCCCTCGGCATCGTCGCCGCCTTCCTGCCGCACTCCAGCCTGTCCTTCCCGTACGCGCGGACCATCGCCGGCGCCGTGCTGGGCGCGGTCCTGATCTTCTTCGGGGACCGTCTCCAGAGCGCTCTGGCCTCTCTCGCCGCGGGTGCGGAGCACGGACGATCCGGGGCGCTCGATGGATCGTCCTGACTTCGACCCGGTGCTGCTGGACCCGACCCGCCTGTCGATCGTGTCGCTGCTCGTCGGCACGGAGTGGGCGGAGTTCGGCTGGGTGCGCGAGGCGGCGGGGCTGTCGGCGTCCGCGCTGTCCAAACAGGTCACCACGCTGGGCTCGCACGGATACGTCGAGGTGGAGAAGGGCTACGTGGGCAAGCGCCCCCGTACATGGCTCAACCTCACCGCCACGGGCCGCGAAGCCCTGGAGCGCCAGGTCACGGCGTTGCGGCGGATCGTGGACGACTCCAGGGCGGAGGGCCACCGGGCGCCGGCCCGGGATGCCGGACCCGGTCAATGAGGCGGGCGCCGTGGCCGTAGCGTCCGGTCCTCCTAGTCGCGGATGACCGAGCGCAGCCAGGAGAGTTGCTGGGAGACCTCCCCGGCCCCGGCCGTCTTGTCCCGGTCGGAGCTGTCGAAGACGCCGACGAGGACCTCCCTGCCCCGCGGGGCGATGCTCATCACCGGGCCTCCGGAATCGCCCCCCGCGGGGATGCCGGCGCCCTTCTTCGCCTCCTTCACCATGCAGAAGTCCGAGCCGCCCGGGACGCTGAAGCCGTCGCACTCGGGGGCGTCCGGCCGTACCACCCGCAGATCCGCCTGCTTGAGCACGGGGGATTGGCAGCTGTTCTCGTCTCCCGTGCAGGTGGCGCCCCAGCCGTACTGCCGCACGGTCTGGCCGGGCCGGACCGGGGTGGTGGCCAGTGACGCCGTGCGGACCTTCATCGGCGGGACCTTGACGAGCATCATGTCGGCGCGCGCGCTGCCCACGCGCTTACCCGGCACCGGGCGGACCGTGGTGCCCTTCCGCATGTCGAGGCTCCCGACCCGGAACGAGATCCGCTTGTCGGCGACCGGCTGTCCCTGCTCGAAGAAGCAGTGCGAGGCGCTGACGATCCACCGGGGGCTGATCGCCGTCCCGGTGCACTCCGGTTTGCCGTCGAGGAGCACGCGTACGGCCCACGGGCCGTAGGTGCTCTTCGATCCGCCGACGACGGCGGAGGCCGGCGCGGCCGACGCCACCGTCCCCGCCACCAGCAGCACGGCGGTCAGCAGGAGTACACGGGCTCGACGCACCATCCGGAACAACTCCTCTTTCTCGGGGCCTGGGTCGTACCGAGGATGAGACGCCGAGCCGCGCCGGAGGGTTCGCGCGGTGCGGGCACGCGGACGCGTGGACACAGGATTCTCACAGGGACCGTCGCGCCTTCGCGACCTGTTCGAGCGCCGTGGCGTCGTCGCTGGGCGCGCGCCGCCGCCGGACACACGCCACGCCCCTGCCCGGCCGCGCGGCGGGCGGGCGCGGCGCCGGTGTTCAGTCGCCGAGGGCGTCCGCCATGGTGTCCAGGTCGGCGAGGAGGGCGGCGAGGCGGCGTGCGGGAATCGCGTCGATCATCTGCCGCTCGATCGCGTAGACGGCGCTCCGCGCCGCCCGCAGGCGCGTGCGGCCTTCCTCGGTGAGGTGCGCGGGCAGGGCGCGGCCGTGGTCGGTGGTGGTGGCGCGGGTGATCAGGTGGGCGTCCTGGAGGCCGCGCAGGACCACGTTCATGGACTGGCGCGTGACGAACGTGCCGCGTGCCAGCTCGGCGTTGGACAAGCCGGGCCGCTGGTCGAGGAGTTCGAGGCAGGAGTACTGCGGCACGGTCAGGCCGTGCCGGCGCAGTGCCTTGTCCATCGCGCCGCGCAGTGCCGACGCGGCGCGTTTGAGGCGGTATCCCACGTGCTCCGTGACGTCTCGCGCGGGGTGCGGTGGAGGTGCGGGCGGAGGTGCGGACTTCCGGTCTTCCATGTCAGGATTTTGACATGAGGCAGGGCTCTGCGTACAGTCGTTCATGTCAAAGTCCTGACATTGGGAAGGCCCTCGCGGGCTCCCGGCAGCCTGCTCCGGGCAGCCGCGGCCGGCAGGACTGTGCGATCGGCAACGACCATCGAGGAGGACCCATGAACGCCACCGTCGAGGGACCGGACTTCATCGCCCTGCAGGTACGCGACGTCGAGGCGGCCGCCGCGTTCTTCGAGAAGCACCTGGGGCTGAGGCGGGCGCCCGCGTCCCCGCCCGGCGCCGTGGTGTTCCACACCGAACCGGTTCCCTTCGCCGTGCGCGAGCCGCTGCCCGGCGTCGATCTCGACGCCGTCGAGCGGCCCGGCCTCGGGGTCGCCCTGTGGCTGCGCACGTCGGACGCCCAGGAACTGCACGACCGTCTCGCTGCCGACGGGGTGCGTGTCGTCGCTCCGCCCACCGACAGCCCGTTCGGCCGGATGTTCAGCTTCGTCGGCCCCGAGGGCTATGTCCTCACGGCGCACGGAGGCTGACCATGGACCCCGTGGCGCTCGACATCAGGCCGTCGGGGCCGTTCTCCCTCGCGGCGAGCGCGCGCTTCCTCGGGGACTTCACCCCGGCGGGCCGCTCCGAGGCGGCGGACGGGCCGCTCCGCCTCGCCTTCCCCGCCGACGACGGCCGCACGACGGTCGCCGCCCTCGTACGGCAGGACGGGGCAGGCCCCGACGGGACCCGGCCGGACGGGACGCGGCCGGGCGGGACAGGGAGACACGGGGTACGGCAGGAGGCGGACGGCGCTGCCGCGCACGCGGTACGGGCCGAGTTCGTCACGTACGCCGATGGCCCGGGAGATACGGGGGAGGGGCTCGCGACCGCCGGGGAGGTGCGCGATCAGATCGCCCGTATCCTCTCCCTCGACGTCGACGGACGCGGCTTTCCCGCGCTCGCCGAAGGGGACCGGGTGGTGGCGGGCCTGATGGCGGAGTTCCCCGGGCTCAGGCCGGTGTGCTTCCACTCGCCGTACGAGGCCGCCGCCTGGTCGATCATCGGCCAGCGTGTCCGTATGGCCCAGGCGGCAGTGGTGAAGAACCGGCTCGCGGAGCGGCACGGCCGGCGGGTCGTGGTCGCGGGCAGGACCCTGTACGCCTTCCCCGTACCGGCGGTGCTGCGTACGGTCACGAGCTTTCCCGGCCTGACCGGGACCAAGATCGAGCGGCTGCACGCCCTGGCCGAGGCCGCCGGCGCCGGGAGGCTGGACGCCGCGCGCCTGCGCGGGATGCCCGTGGACGACGCCCTCGCGGAGCTGCGCGCGCTCCCCGGCATTGGCCCGTTCTCGGCGGAACTCATCCTCCCCCGGGGCGCCGGGCACCCCGACGTCTTCCCGCGCCACGAACGGCGCCTGCACGCCGCGATGGCGGAGGCGTACGGGCTCGGCGAGGCCGGCTCGAACGACGTCGAGCGGCTGGCCAGGATCGCCGAGGGCTGGAAGCCGTACCGCAGTTGGGTCGCGCTGCTCCTGCGCGCCCGCGCGGAACACATGGTGGGGATCGCGCCCCGCGCGTGAGGCGGGCCCGGGGCGCGGAGCCGCCCGCCGGGCGCCTCCGGCCGCGATCCCCGCACGGCCGGGCGGGACCAGTGGAGGATCAGGAGATCAGATCAGCGGATGGTCAGGAGGTCAGCCGCGGGAGTCGTCCGCGCGAGCGGCCTCTGCCGCGCGGGCCGCGGCCCGCTCCTCGTCGCGCGCCTTGATACGGGCCGCCTCCTCGCGGACCTCCACCTGGGTGGCGCGCTCGCGGCGGAGCCACTGGGGGCACTCCTGCTTCAGCGCCTCGATCTGCTCCGTGGTGAGCGGCTCCGTGACACCGCCCCTGGCGAGGCCGGCGATGGAGATTTCGAGCCGCTCGGCGACGACCGGCCGGGGGTGCGGGCCGTCGCGGCGCAGCTCCCGCAGCCACTCGGGCGGGTCGGCCTGCAACGCGTTCAGTTCGCCGCGCGAGACGACGCCCTCCCGGAACTCGGCGGGGGTGGCTTCCAGGTAGACACCCAGCTTCTTCGCCGCGGTCGCGGGCCTCATGGTCTGGGTGGTCTTGTGCGACGTCATGGTGTCCAGCGTAACGAGCGCGTGCGCCCCTCCCGACCACGGCCGGTTAACCTGGAGCGGTGACCGGCCAGGACGTACCTCCCTCTTTCCGGCTCGCGTACGTTCCAGGCGTGACGCCCGCCAAGTGGGTGCGGATCTGGAACGAGCGCCTGCCCGGCGTCCCGCTGACGCTCACCGGGGTGTCCACCGCGGAGGCGGCCGGGGTCCTGCGGGAGCACGGAGCCGACGCCGGATTCCTGCGGCTGCCCGTCGACCGTACGGACCTCAGCGCGATCCCCCTCTACACCGAGACGACCGTGGTCGTGGTCCCGAAGGACCACCTCGTCTCCGCCGTCGAGGAGGTGACGGTCGAGGACCTGTCCGACGACATCGTGCTGCACCCGCTGGACGACGCCCTCGACTGGGAGCGGCTGCCTGGCCGCCCGGCGATCGAGCGGCCCGCGACGACGGCGGACGCCGTGGAACTGGTGGCCGCGGGGATCGGGCTCCTCGTCGTCCCCCAGTCACTCGCCCGCCTGTACCACCGCAAGGACCTCACGTACCGCCCCGTCACCGACGCCCCCCAGTCGCGGGTCGCGCTGTCGTGGCGGGAGGACGAGACCACGGAGCTGGTCGAGCAGTTCATCGGCATCGTCCGCGGCCGTACGGTCAACAGCTCACGCGGCCCGACGCCGCCCTCGTCCGCCGCGGGGTCGAAGAAGCCCGCGGAGTCGAAAAAGCCCACGGGGTCGAAGAAGCCCGCGGCGCAGGCGGCGCGCAACGCGGCGGAAGGCAAGGCGGCGTCCGCCGCGCGCAAACCGGGCCGAAGGAACGCGGGCGCCCCGAAGACCGGCAATCGACAGACGGGCAATCGGCAGACCGGCAACCGGCGGGGAAGGTCGGGGAAGCGGTCCTAGGCCCTCTCGTTTGGATCTTGTCGGGCTCGCGTGCCCCGGCACCTCCCCCACCCTCCGGGCGGGGGCC
>NZ_JAIUKE010000419.1 GCF_020176795.1 Streptomyces sp. 8L | reverse complement strand
GGGCGGGTTCCTCTGGCGCGCCGTGCCAGGTGCGCCAGAGCGCCGCGTAGGGGCCGCCCGCCGCCACCAGCTCGTCGTGGGGTCCGAGTTCGGTGATCCTGCCGCGGTCGAGCACGGCGACCCGGTCCGCGTCGTGCGCGGTGTGCAGCCGGTGGGCGATCGCGATGACCGTACGGTCGCGCAGGACGGCGGCGAGCGCGCGCTCGGTGTGCCGGGCACTCGCCGGGTCGAGCAGGGCGGTCGCCTCGTCGAGGATGACGGTGTGGGGGTCGGCGAGCACGACCCGCGCCAGGGCCAGCTGCTGGGCCTGTGAGCCGTCCAACTCCATGCGTCCGGCGCCCAGTTCGGTGTCGAGTCCGTCGGGCAGGCCGCCCACCCAGGTGGCGCCGACGGCGTCGAGGGCGGCGAGCAGGCGCCCGTCGGCGGCGTCCGCCGCGGCGAGCAGCAGGTTGTCGCGCAGGCTCGCCCGGAAGACGTGGTGTTCCTGGCTGACCAGCACGACATGGCGGCGCAGCAGTTCCGGGCCGAGGTCTGCCACCGGCACACCGCCGACGGTCACACTGCCCTCGCGCGGCCGGTCGGCCCCGACGAGCAGCCGCCCGAGGGTCGACTTGCCCGCGCCGGAAGGGCCGACGAGCGCGAGCCGTTCGCCCGGCCGCACCGAGAGCCGGACGCCGTGCAGGACGTCCGTGTCCGTACCGGCATAGGCGTAGCGCACGCCGCTGACCTCGATGCGGTCGCCGTCCGGGGCGGGCCCGTCCGGCGCGGGCGCCGGGGGCGCGGCGGCGAGCCCCTCGACGCGTGCGAACGACGCCCGGCTGCTCTGGAGGCCCTCCATCCGCTGGAGAATCGCGTCGAGCGGTGTGGAGAGCTGGCGCAGGTACAGCGCGCACGAGACGACGGCGCCGAGGCCGGCCGCGCCGTGCCGCACCAGCACCCCGCCGGTGAGCAGCACGGCGATGACCGGCAGGACGTACGAGACGTCGACGGCGGGGAAGAGGACACTGCGCAGCCGGAGCGTGTGTTCGCGGGTACGGCGCCATTCGGCGGCGACGGCGGCGGTGACCGCGGTGCGCTGTTCCTGGAGGCCGAGCGCCTCGATCGTCCGGGCGCCGGAGGCGGTCGCGGCGAGCGTCTCGGCGAGCGCCGAATGCGTCTCCCCCTGCGCGAGGTAGGCGGCGGGCGCGCGGCGCAGGTACCAGCGGGCGGCGACCGGGATACCGGCCAGGAACACGATGCCGACCGCCCCCGCAAGCGGCGCCAGCACCACTACCGCGACCAGCAGGAACACCGCCTGGAGCACGGCGATCAGGACCTCGGGCGCCACATCCCGCAGGGTCGCGCCGATGACCGGGACGTCGCTGGTGCCGCGCGCCGTGAGGTCACCGGTGCCGGCCCGCTCCACCACGGAGGCGGGCAGCGCGAGCGCCCTGGACACGAACTCCTCGCGGATACGGGCCGAGGTCCGCTCGCCGAACCGGTGGCCGAGGAGCCGCCCGTAGCGGGTGAGCAGCAGTTGGAGGAGCGCGCAGCCGACGATGGCGAGCGACAGTTTGTCGACCCGGGCCGCCGTGCCGCCGCCGGTCACGGTGTCGAGGAGGCGGCCGAGCAGCCAGGGCGGGGCGAGGCCCGCGGCGGCAGCCGCCATGTTGAGGGCGATCATCCGGACGAAGGCGCGGGCGTCGGCCCGTACGAGCCGGGCGGCGGCGGCCCGTACGGCGCGCGCGTCCGCTACGGGCAGGCGGTGCGGCGCGGTCATCGGTCCGCACCCGGGCGGCTCGGCCTCGTCATGGAGACCCCTCGGTGTCGCGGGTGACGAGGGCGCGGTAGCCGGGGCTCGTCGCCAGCAGTTCCTGGTGGGTGCCGGTCGCGGCGACCCGGCCGTCCACGAGGTGGCACACGGCGTCGGCCCGGGCGAGGACGAGCGGGGAGAGCGTGGTGACGACGGTGGTGCGTCCGGCGCGGGCGGCCGGCAGCCGGGCGGCGAGCAGGGCCTCGGTGTGGGCGTCGACCGCGGAGGTGGGCTCCACGGCCAGCAGCACCTCGGGATCGGCGAGCAACGCCCGCGCCAGGCGCAGGCGTTGGCGCTGGCCGCCGGAGAGGCTGCGGCCCTGCTCCGAAAGCGGGGCGCCGAGGCCGGACGGCAGCGCCTGGACGATGTCCTCGGCGGCGGCAGCGCGCAGGGCGCGCCCGGTCGCCGCGGGCTCGCGCGGCTCCCGTCCTTCGACGGCCTCGCGCAGGGTGCCGGAGAAGAGGTGTGCCTCGTTGTCGGCCACGAGGATGCGTTCCCGTACGGCGGCGAGCGGGAGGGCGTCGAGCCGGACGCCGCCCCAGGTGGCGTCCGACGCGGTGTAGCGGCCGAGCCGGTCGAGGACGGCCGTGCTGTCGGCGGGACGGCCGGAGGCGAGGGCGGTGAGCACGCCGGGCTCGATCCGGGTCCCGGACGCCGGGTCGTACAACTCGGCCGGTACGGCGGGTGGTTCGCGCGGGTGCTCCGCGGTGTCGGTGATCTCCGGTTCCAGGGCGAGGAAGTCGGTCACGCGGCGGGCCGAGACGAGGCCGAGGCCCAGTTGGTGGCCGCTCTCGACGAAGGAGGTGACGGGCACGGCGAGCACGGTCACATAGCCGTAGACGGCGACCAGTTGGCCCGGGCTGATCGCACCGTCGACCGCCATCCGGGCGCCGAGCCAGGTGACCGCCGCGAGGAACAGCGCGGGCAGGCCGACGGCGATCGCGTCGATCCAACTGGCCACCGACGCCACGCGGTAGCCGTCGGCCAGCAGGGCGCGGGACCCGCGCCGGTGGCGCCGGCCGTACGCTTCCTTGCCGCCGAGTCCGGCGAGGACCCGCAGTCCGCCCGCGATGTCGGCGACGCTCATGGTGAGTTCGCCCTGCCGCTCCCGGTAGGCGGACTGGGCGCCGCGGAGCCGGTTCAGCAGCGGTCCGAGGGCGAGTACGAGCGCCGGCACACCGATCAGCACGACGGCACCGAGCAGGGGTGACACCGACAGCAGCACGACGGCGACGGCGACCGTGCACATCACGGCGCCCACCCCGGGCCCCGCGATGGTCATGACGTCCGCGATCGCGGCCACGTCGCCGATGCCGATGGCCAGCACCTCGCCCGCGGTGAGCCGGTGCGGCAGGGTGGCGCCGAGCCGCACCGACTGGCGGACCACGGAGCGCACGGTGCGCAGGGCGGAGTCGTTGCGGGCGCGGGTCATGGTGCGGTGGCGCATGATCGACAGCCAGGCGCTCGCCAGCCCCACACCGAGCAGGGCCGCAGCCCACCGGGCCACGGCGCGGTCGTCCCCCGAGCGCAGCCCGTCGTCCACGGCGCGGGAGAGCAGGTACGGCGGCAGTGCGAGGGAGACCATCCAGACGCTGCCGAGGACGGCGGCGAGCGCGGCCCTGCGGCGCTGGCTCACGACGTGCCACCACAGGAAGCGCGCGGGGCTCCGGTGGTCGGGGAACTCGGCGGGCTCCTCGCCCTCGGGAACCGCGGGGCCGGGTGGCGGGGTGTCCGCTGCGGTGCCCCTCGGCGTGACGGCCATCTCACGCACACTAGCAAGCGCGTGTGCGGCCGGGGCAGCGCGGGGGCCGCTTCTGTACGGGGGCGGCCGGACGGCGGGAGGCGCACGGGGCTCCGCGGTTTCCCGGACGACGGGGCCGTCCCGGACCCGCAGCCGCCGCGGGTCAGCCGTGGGCGCCCGTGTAGTGCTGCCGGGCCAGTGTGGCGACCGCGGGCAGATCGCGCGCCGCCAGCGCGTCGAGCAGCGCGGTGTGCTCGGCGGCGTCCGCGACGAGGTCGGCCCTGCGCACGGGCCCGGCCCCGGCGGGCGGCCACTGCGAGCGCCGGTACAGGTCCTCCGCGACGAGGACGAGCTGCCGGTTGCCGCCGAGCGAGAGCAGGGCGCGGTGGAACGCCCGGTCGTGTGTGACGTACGCGCTCCGCTCGCCCAGCGCCGCGGCGGCGGTGCACCGCTCGGCCAGGGGGCGCAGGTCGTCCCACGCCGGAGCCGGCCGGGCGCGGGCGAGCCGCAGCAGGACGGGCACTTCGAGCAGCTCCCGCACCTCGGCGAGCTCCGCGAGTTCCGCCGTATCGCGTTCCGCCACCCGGAAGCCGCGGTTCGGCACGACCTCGACGCTGCCCTCCGCGGCGAGCCGCTGCATGGCCTCCCGTACGGGTGTGGCGGAGACACCGAACCGCCGGCCGAGCGCGGGCGCCGAGTAGACCTCGCCGGGCGCGAGCGCGCCGTCGGCGAGGGCCGCGCGCAGGGCGTCCAGGATCTGACCGCGCACGGAGTGGCGCCGCACCTGGCCGGGCAGCGGCAGGGCGCCCGGCGCGGACGGGGGCCCGGTAGGGGGCGGGGCCGCGTGGTCCCGGCCCGCGCCGCGCTGCTCCACTCCCACTCCACCTCCGGTTCGGGCCCCCGCCCACCCGGATGGCGGAACGCGGCCGTGCTGAGCACCCTAGGCGGACCAGGCCCCGGTTCCCACCTCGTGGAGTTCGGATAAGGTAAGGCTTACCTGCAAACGATCGCGATTCGGTGGTTGCCCGCATGCACGTGTCTCCCGCGCCCGCCGGCCTGCTCGCACCGTCACCGTCCTTCGCCGACGACGCCTACCGCAGGCTGACCGAGGTGTTCCCGTCCCTGCGCGTCGAGGTGGCCGGCGCCGGCGAGCGGCTCCGTACGGGTGAGGGCTGGGTGACGGCGGAGGCCCTCGCGTCCGATCCGGTCGCGCTCGACGCGTTCCTGTCCTGGGACGAGCGGCAGATCATGCGCGACCAGGGCCGCGCGGCCCGCCCCGACGTGGTGGCGAGCATGGCACTGCACCGTTACGCGTGGCCCGCCTGCCTGCTCGTCACGCTGCCGTGGTTCCTGCTGCGCAGGGTGCCCCGGCTGCCCGTGTCCGCGGTGTCGTTCCACCGTGCGCTCGGCCGGATGTCCGTGGCGCTCGGGGAGTTCGCCTGCCTGCCGGACGACCCGGCGGCCGGGCTGCCCGGTGCCCGTGTCGTACCGGACGAGGAGGCGCTGCGCGCCGAGGTGCGGGCCGCGGTGGCGGACCATCTGGCCCCGGTGCTCGACGCGTTCGGGCCCCGGATGCGCCGGCGGCGCCGCGCACTGTGGGGCATGGCAACCGACGAGATCGTGGAGAGCCTCTGGTATGTCGGCCATCTGCTGGGCGAGGAGGGGCGCGCCGTCGCCGACCTGGGGCTTCTGCTGCCGGGAGCGTCCGCGCCGTACGCCGGGGCCGCCGGATTCCGCGAACTCGCGGCCGGGGACGGGCGCCTACTGCCTACCCGCGATCGCGTGACGTGCTGTCTGTTCTACACTCTGCGTCCTGACGACACGTGCGTCACATGCCCCCGCACATGTGACAGCGAGCGGGCGCGGAAACTGAGCGCCTCGGCCTGACGGTTTCCGGCGACCCCCGGTGGTTTTCCGGCAAGCCGACAAACCTGACAGTGCGTCACCCCGCGCCCAGAACCACCCCGAAGGGTGATATTAATCGAACATGACAGCCGGTCACCGAACGGCAGTTCTCACTGAACACGCCCTTATGCGTATGTTGCCGCCTCGTTGGCGTGCACTTGTCCCGAAGACATCTGAGGGACACCACATCTACGCCACTATGGCGCCCGTTACTTCCTCCTGCGATGCAAGGAACACCGCATGCGACTGACCGACATATCGCTGAACTGGCTGCTCCCCTGCGGCGTGCTGCTCGTCGGGGTCCTGGTGGCGGTGGCTCTCATCACGCGCAAGCGCTCCGTCAAGTCCGGCTCCGAGGACTCCTGGGAGCGCAGCGAGGAGCGCCGCCGGCGCAAGGAGACGGTGTACGGCATCGCCTCCTACGCACTCCTGTTCTGCTGTGCCGCGGTGGCCGCGGCGCTCTCCTTCCACGGCCTGGTGGGATTCGGCCAGGAGAACCTGAACCTGTCGGGCGGCTGGGAATACCTGGTGCCGTTCGGACTCGACGGAGCGGCGATGTTCTGCTCCGTGCTCGCCGTGCGCGAGGCGAGCCACGGCGACGCGGCCCTCGGCTCCCGGCTGCTCGTCTGGCTGTTCGCCGGTGCGGCGGCCTGGTTCAACTGGGTGCACGCACCGCGCGGCATCAGCCACGCGGGCGCGCCGCAGTTCTTCTCCGGGATGTCGCTGTCCGCGGCGATCCTCTTCGACCGCGCGCTGAAGCAGACGCGCCGCGCGGCGCTGCGTGAGCAGGGCCTCGTACCGCGTCCGCTGCCGCAGATCCGCATCGTGCGGTGGCTGCGCGCACCTCGCGAGACCTTCGGCGCCTGGTCGCTGATGCTGCTTGAGGGCGTCCGCACCCTGGACGAGGCGGTCGAGGAGGTCCGCGACGACAAGCGGCAGAAGGAACAGGCCAAGTACCGCAGGCGCGAACAGGGCAAGCTGGACCGGGCGCAGATCAAGGCGCTCAACCGCCAGCACCGTTCGTGGCCGCGGGGCGGCGGCGGTGGCCGGCAGGTCCCCGCGCTGAGTGCGCCGGGCGTTCCGCAGCAGGCCGTCGCCACCACCGCGGAGCCCGCTCTCGCCGATCTCTCCGAACAGGGGCCGGCCTCGGGCCGCCCCCCGCTGGAGCCCGTGAAGAACACGGCCGAGACGCCCGCTGCGGCGGCGCCGAGGACCGTGGACCTCACGGCCGAGGACGACACCCAGGCGCTGCCGCGCCTGGACTCGCTTGAGCGCAAACTGGCCGACCTGGAGCAGCAGTTCGGCTGACCCGGCGGTCCACCGCGGGTGGACGGGGCAACCGCGTAGCGCGGCGGGCCGGTGTGACGAGGGATGTCACACCGGCCCGCCGCTTTCGTGTCGCGACGGCGGGCTCCTCGACTTGGCAACCGCAGCCCAGCGGACATTCGTCGCAGGCTTCTTGACGCGAGGAAAGGGGACGGCACGATGACGGACGGCCTGGAGTGGATCGGCGAGCAGTGGTACAGCGGTGCGATCGCCAAGGACGGGATGCTCTCCGACATCTGCCTCACGGCGGTGCGCGGCGTGGACCCGGTGGACTTCGTGGTCCGTCTCGGTGCGGACCGCCGCCTGGCCGAACAGCCTCCCCTGTTCGTGGACTTCGACAGGGTGGGCGTCGACGGGGGCGACAGTGTGGCGATGTTCGGCCGCAGCAGCGGGTGGGCGTACACCCTGGAGACCGAACGGTCCACCTGGCGCCACCTCCTCCTCGACCGGCTGAGCCCGGACACCCTGGTTCAGCGGGGCGAGGAACTCGTCTGCCTGGACCGCTTCACGCAGGAGGCGCCCTGGGTGTGCTACCGCGACACGGCCGGCGAGACGAGGTCCTTCGAGCCCGGCGAAAGCCTGCTGGAAACCGCGTTCCCGCTGGAGGACCGGCTCGGGGCGTTCGCCACGCTGGACGCGGCCATGCGCCGGGGCGGGGCGGTGCGAGACGCCTCCCCCGGCCGCGAGGGCCGCGACGATCCCTGGGGCGATGAGGAGGAGTTGGCGCGGCGGCTGTTCGGCGCGGTGGGCGGGCATCTCGGCCTGTCGCTGCCACGCCAGGAGATCGAGAAAGGGCTGCTGCCCGCGGTACTCCTCCCGTCGCCGTTCTGAACCATTGCGGCGGGCCGCCCACTGCGCGTGAGCCGGGAGTTGCTCGTCGTCCGTTGCCCCGTTGCCCCGTTGTCCGTCGTTTGTCGTTCGTCGTTCGTCGTTAGTCGTTAGTCGTCGTGGAGTCCCCAGCCCCCCACTGATCGAGCCCAGGCGCCTGATCGTGCGCCAGGCCTCGCGAAGCCGGCCGGGGCCCGGGCTCCTCCGACAGGGCCCCGGGACGTACGTCATACGCGGCGGGGGAGGATGGTGGGAGAGCTTGCGCGTCATCCAGAATGATTCGATGGTCACACTTGAGACTCCCCGTTTGATCCTGCGTCGCTGGCGCGAGGAGGACGTCGCGCCCATGGCCGCTGTCAATGCCGACCCCGAGGTCATGCGGTGGATCCGAGACGGCGGCGTCCGTGACGAACAGCGGACTCGCGACGGGATCCACGCGTGGGAGAGCGAGTGGGAGTCACAGGGTTTCGGCCTGTTCGCCGTCGAGATCCGGTCCACCGGCGAGCTGGCCGGGTTCACCGGCCTCTCCGTGCCCGGCTACATGCCGGAGGTATTGCCGGCGGTCGAGGTCGGTTGGCGGCTGGGACGTTCCCACTGGGGACGGGGCCTGGCCACCGAGGCAGCCGCGGCCGCTGTCCGGTTCGCGTTCGAGGAGCGGGGGCTGGAGCGGATCGTCAGCATCACCCAAGTGGGCAACGACGCCTCAGAGCGGATCATGACCAAGCTGGGGATGCGTCCGGTCCTTGAGACCGTCAATCCCGCCTACGGCCGGCGGGTACGGGTGTTCGAGTTGTCGTCGGACCAGTACCAGTACGCCACAACCACGCCTTGACGGGGGGCGACTTGGACGGTAGTCCAGCATGTCGTCAGTATGTGCGACGGACCTGGTGGTCGGCCACGGCTCGACGCCGGCCACCACCGCCGGGCTCCCGGTGACGTGACCGGCATGGCAGGCGACGACGGGGCAACACAGCGCGAAGCACTTGGCGGTGGCATGGCGAACGCCGATGCGGTCTTCCGCCGCGGTTCCCTGGGGGACCGCCCGGCGCCGCCCACCGCGCCCGCCCTCCACGCCCACCTTCGCGCGCTTCAAGCGCACGGCTTCGACGGCGCTCCGACCCCGGTCCGGCTCACCGAGGACGGCCGCGAGCAGCTGACCCATCTCCCCGGCGACGTCGCCCTGCCGCCGTATCCCCACTGGGTGATGACGGGGACCGCGCTGAGTTGAGTGGAACGTCTGCTGCGCCGCCTGCACGACGTCAGCATGGCCGTCACCGTGGACGCCGGCGCCGCGTGGCCCCGGGCTCTGGCCGACCCGGAGGGAGGACTGAAGACAGGCGGTCTCGCTCGGGGCTGACCCGACGCGCAGAGCCCCCGGTCTCCGAGGAGGCCGGGGGCTCTCGGGTCTGCTGCGGGACCGCTCCGCAGCGCTTGCGCACGGGCGGGTTCACGGGCCCGCGCGAAGCGCCGGGCTTCACGGCCGGGGCATGTTGCGCAAGTTCGCCCGGGCCATCTGCACCATGCGGCCGACGCCGCCGTCGAGGACGATCTTGCTCGCGGAGAGGGCGAACCCGGTCACCATCTCCGCGCTGATCTTGGGCGGGATGGAGAGCGCGTTGGGGTCGGTGACCACGTCGACCAGGGCGGGGCCCTTGTGCTTGAAGGCGTCCTTGAGCGCCTTCTCCAGCTCCTTGGGCTTCTCGACGCGGACGCCGTAGGCCCCGGCCGCCGTGGCGATCGCGGCGAAGTCCGGGTTGCGGTTGGTGGTGCCGTACGACGGGAGGCCCGCCACCAGCATCTCCAACTCCACCATGCCGAGAGCTGAGTTGTTGAACAGCACGACCTTCACCGGCAGATCCTGCTGGACCAGGGTGAGGAAGTCGCCCATCAGCATGGCGAATCCGCCGTCGCCGGACATCGACACGATCTGCCGTCGCCGGTCGGCGAGCTGGGCCCCGATGGCCTGCGGCATGGCGTTCGCCATCGAGCCGTGGCTGAACGAACCGATCACGCGCCGACGGCCGTTGGGGGTCAGGTAGCGCGCCGCCCACACATTGCACATGCCGGTGTCGACGGTGAAGACGGCGTCGTCGTCGGCGACTTCGTCCAGCACGGACGCCACGTACTCCGGGTGGATCGGGACGTGCTTCTCCACCTTGCGGGTGTACGCCTTGACGACGCCCTCCAGCGCGTCGGCGTGCTTCTTGAGCATCTTGTCGAGGAAGCGCCGGTTCTTCTTCTCCTCGATCCGAGGGATCAGCGCCGTCAGCGTCTCCCGCACGTCGCCCCAGATCGCGAGGTCCAGCTTGGAGCGGCGGCCCAGGTGTTCGGGCCGGATGTCCACCTGCACGATCTTCACATCGGTGGGCAGGAAGGCGTTGTACGGGAAGTCCGTGCCGAGCAGGATCAGCAGGTCGCACTCGTGGGTGGCCTCGTACGCGGCCCCGTAGCCGAGGAGACCGCTCATCCCGACGTCAAAGGGGTTGTCGTACTGGACCCACTCCTTGCCCCTGAGGGCGTGGCCGACGGGCGACTTGACCTTCTCCGCGAACTCCATCACCTCCGCGTGCGCCCCTGCGGTGCCGCTGCCGCAGAACAGGGTCACCCGATCGGCCGCGTCGACCATGCGGGCCAGCTGCTCGATCTCGGCCTCGCCCGGGCGCACGGAGGGCCTGCCGGTGACGAGCGCGTGCTCGGGCGCGTGGTCCGGGGCCGGGGCCGCGGCGATGTCACCGGGCAGTGTCACCACACTGACGCCCTGCCTGCCGACCGCGTGCTGGATCGCCGTCTGGAGGACCCGGGGCATCTGCTGCGGGTTGGAGATCATCTCGTTGTAGTGGCTGCACTCCTCGAAGAGGGCGCTCGGATGCGTCTCCTGGAAGTACGCGGTGCCGATCTCCGCGGACGGGATGTGCGAGGCGAGGGCGAGCACCGGTGCCATCGAACGGTGGGCGTCGTAGAGCCCGTTGATGAGGTGGAGGTTGCCGGGGCCGCAGGAGCCCGCGCACGCGGTCAGCCTCCCGGTGATCTGCGCCTCGGCACCCGCGGCGAACGCGGCGGCCTCCTCGTGGCGCACATGCACCCAGTCGAGGCCGGGGGTGCGGCGGATCGCGTCGACGACGGGGTTCAGGCTGTCGCCGACGACTCCGTACATCCGCTGGACACCTGCCCGGACAAGGATCTGGACGAACTGTTCGGCGACGTTCTGCTTGGCCATGCCTGAGCGCCTTTCCATACGGGTGGAAGTCCATCAAACCCACGGCCGGCGACGTTACGCCTCCCAGACGCCGACGGCCGTGCGGTCGTCCGCGTACCCCTTCACCCGCAGCTGCACGTCGGCGAGGAACTCCACCAGGCTGGGCGCCTCGGGCACGGACCAGCGCGCGCCGAGCGTCCGCGGCAGGCCCGGCTCGCCGCGCAGCGTCTCGGCGAAGCCGTCGCCGCACAGCAGCAGGGTGTCGCCGGCCCGGGCCGTGGAGGCGTGGAAGCGGAAGGGCTGGTCGGGCTCGGGGGCGGGCGCGTCGGGCA
>NZ_JAIUKE010000418.1 GCF_020176795.1 Streptomyces sp. 8L | reverse complement strand
GGGCAACCCCGCGCCCGCCTGGAACAACCTCGCCCTGACCCCGCCCATGGGCTGGAACGACTGGTCGTACTACCAGTGCGGCATCGACCAGCGGCTGATCCTCGACCAGGCGAGGGCACTCGTCGAAACCGGCCTCGCGGCGAAGGGCTACAACACCGTCACCGTCGACGACTGCTGGATGGCCAAGAGCCGCGACTCCCACGGCGACCTCACCGCCGACCCGGCCAGGTTCCCCGACGGCATGGCCCATCTGGGGCAACAACTGCACGCCCTGGGACTGAAGTTCGGCATCTACGAGGACGCCGGCACCGAGACCTGCGGAGGCTACCCCGGCAGCCTCGGCCACGAGCAGGCGGACGCCCGCCGTTTCGCTTCCTGGAAGGTCGACTACCTGAAGCTGGACGGCTGCAACGTGCCGAGCGTCGCGGGGCAGTCGGACGAGGAGACCTACCGGCAGCTCTACCGCAAGACCAGCCAGGCCCTCCTCGCGTCCGGCCGGAAGATCACCTTCTCCGAGTCGGCGCCCGCCTACTTCCAGGGGACGCCCGACTGGTACAAGGTGCTCGACTGGACGCCCGCGTACGGCAACCTCTGGCGCGAGGGCACCGACATCGCCCTCGGCCAGGACGACGGCAAGTGGGCCAGCATCATGCACAACTACGCCTACAACGTGCCGCTCGGCGCCTACGCGGGCCCCGGCCACTGGAACGACCCCGACTTCCTGCTCGCAGGCGACTCGGGCCTCACCGCGGACGAGCAGCGCTCGCAGGTCCTGCTCTGGGCCGAGATGGCGGCGCCGCTCATCAGCAGCACCGACCTCACGAAGCTCAGCACCTCGGCGCTCTCGATCCTCGGCGACCAGGACGTCATCGCCGTCGACCAGGACCGCGCGGGCGTCCAGGGGCACCAGGTCTACAGCGACGCCACGTACGACGTGCTCGTCAAGCCGCTGTGGAACGGCGACACGGCCGTCGTCCTCCTCAACAAGAGCGTGAAGCAACAGGACGTGACGATCGGGAGCCCCCAACTCGGGTTCGAACGGGGAGCGAAGCTCGCCGCGCGGGACCTGGTCACGAAGGCCACCACGTCCTTCACCACGTCGGTCTCCGCGACCGTGCCGGCGCACGGCGCCGTCATGTACCGGATTCACCCGTCCGGTTGACGCGTCGCCGACGCACCGTGTCCCTCGCGTGCGGCGGGGCTCCCATGTCCCGTCTCCTCCCGACGCCGGTGCGCCGCCCCGTCAACCCGCGAGCCACGCGTAGGCGGCCTCCGCCGTGAACTCCGCCTGTCCGCCGGGGAACACCAGCTCCGCCGTCGCGAACGCCGCGTCCGGCGGGGCGCCCGGCGGGAACGGTACGGAGGCCACCGCCAGGCACCGCATGCCCGCCGCGTGCGCGGCTCCGATCCCGGGCGCCGAGTCCTCGATGACGGCGCACTCCGCCGCCGCCACGCCGAGCCGTCGCGCCGCCTCCAGGAAGACGTCGGGTTCCGGTTTGCCCGCCGCGACCTCCTCGGCCGACACGGTCACCGGGAAGAACGCCGCGAGCCCGCCGTGTGCCAGGGCCGCCCCGATGGCTTCGCGCGACGAACCCGACGCCACGGCCATCGGTACCCCGGCCGCGTGCAGCCTCTCCACGAACTCCCGCATGCGCGGGAACACTTCGCCTGATGAACGCACGAGCTCCAGGTAGAGCGCGTTCATCTCGGCCAGCAGCGCGTCCACCGGTGTGCCGAGGCTGAACCGTGCCGTCAGTACCTCCAGCGTCTCGCGCGTGCCCACGCCGATGTGGGCCTTGTGCTGCTCCCAGGTGAAGTCGGGTACGCCGTGGCGCGCGAGGAGCCTCCGGGTCGCCTCGTAGTACAGCGGTTCGGTGTCGAGCAGGGTGCCGTCCAGGTCGAACAGGACGGCCGTGGTCCGTGGGGAGCTCATGCCCCCAGCATGCCAAGGGCCTCCCCGACTCCGCGGACGGGGCGGGTCCGGCGGGTCCCGCCCGCGCGCTGCCGGGCGCCAGGACCGTGCCCGGGGGGCCTGCGCTACCGCACCACCGTGGACCAGCGCAAACGCCCCTGCTACGGTCGCCGGGTCCGCGCCGCGGGCGCACCGGGCCCACCGGGCGCACCGGTTGGCCCGGCACAGGCCGTCACGGCGGGGCGCCGGCCGCGCCCGGCCGGCAGCGACGAGGAGCAAGGGGAGTTGAGCGTGAGCGAGCACCACGGCGGACGCGCCTTCATCGGGTCGTACACGGGAGCGGGGGGCCGCGGCATCGTCGTCGCGGACGTGTCGGCGGACACCGGGGCGCTGACGGAGCGTTCGGTGCAGAGCGGCCTGTCGGAACCGTCCTACCTGAAGCTGTCCGAGGACGCCGGCGTCCTGTACGCCGTCTCCGAGACGGACCACGGTCTCGCCGCCGCCTTCCGGGCCGGCGCGGACGGAGCCCTCGCCCCACTCGGCGAGTTCCGCGCTCTCGGCGCCGCTGCCCCGGCGCACCTGACACTCGCCGGGGGCCACCTGCTGGTCGCCAACTACGGCTCCGGCAGCGTCACCGTGCTGCCGGTGGGCGAGGACGGCGCCCTGGGTGAGGCATGCAGCGTCTACGCGCACGAGGGCGGCGGCCCGAACGCCGAACGGCAGGAGGGCCCGCACGCCCACCAGGTGCTGCCCGACCCGAGCGGCCGGTGGATCGTCAGCGTCGACCTGGGCACCGACTCGGTGCGCGTCTACCGCCTCGACACGGTGGACGGCACGCTCGCGGCGCACTCGGAGACCGTGCTGACGCGCGGCCGGGGCCCGCGCCATCTCGCCTTCCACCCGGACGGGCGGCACGCGTACGTCCTGCACGAGCTGCACCCGTCGCTGACGGTGTGCCGCTGGGACGCGGAGACAGGAGCGCTCGAGGCGCTGGGGGAGGCCCCGCTGCTGCCCGAGCCGGCGCGGGAACGTGCCGAGAGCTACGCGTCGGCCATCGTGGTGGACCGTGGCGGACGCTTCGTCTGGGCCGCCAACCGCGGCCACGACTCGATCTCGGTACTGGCCCTCGACGACTCGTACGAGAAGGCCGGACTCGTCACCACCGTCCCCTGCGGGGGCCGGTGGCCGCGCGACCTCGCGCTGGACCCCGCGGGCCGGAGGCTGTACGCGGCGAATGAGCACTCGGGCGACGTGACCTGGTTCGACATCGACCCGGCCACGGGCGTGCCGGTCAAGGCGGGTGCGCTGGAACTGCCCGCACCGGCGTGTGTGGTGTTCGGCTGACGGCCGACGCCTGCCGGGTCCGGCCGGCCTGCCAGGGCATGGCGCGGGCCCCGCGCACACGTGCGACCCGTCTGCGACTTCCGTACGACCCCACTGAGACACGCGCGCGATCCGGTCGCGGTCCGCGCAGGACTCACGTCCGGCCCGGCACCCCGGTCGCCGTGGCGCTCCACCCGCCCACCGGGCGGCGCTTCACGAGGCGGGCGACTCCTGCGTCTGCGGGACGACGCCGGTCGCCGCCACGTACCGCGCGAGCACCAGCTTGCCGATCGCCGGGTAGGCGCCGAGCGGCTCCGCGGTGGCGCAGTCGGCCTCCTTCACCGCCGTGTCGAGCAGCCCTTCGGGCAGCTCGGGGCCGACCAGGTACGGGGCCAGCGCCAGCTGGACGGAGCCCGCGTCCCGCAGCTGCTGGGCGACGGAGGCCACTGCGCCCTCCTCGTCCAGCGCGGCCGCCATCACCGGGACCGCGAGGCGCGCGGCGAGCAGCATGCCGGTGATACCGGCCGTCTGCACCGCCTCCTTGCCCCCCACGGACGCGAGGATGATGCCGTCGGCCGCCGTGGCGACGGTGAACAGACGCGCACGGTCCGCGCGCGCGAGGCCCGCTTCGGACAGCCGCACGTGCAGCGCCTCCGCGAGCAACGGGTGCGGGCCGAGCACATCGGTGACCTCGGCCTGGGCGCCGCTTTCCGCGACGGCCTCGCGTATCCGCGTGATGAGCGACGCGTCGGGCCCCGCGAGCAGCGGCACCACCACGGCGGCGGGCCCCTCGGGCTCCGCCGCGTCCCGGCCCGCGGCCACGGCCAGCGCGTAGCGCTCGTCGCGCAGCGCGGCGGCCCGCGCCACGGCGCCGCCGACCGTCGGGTACTCCCCGTCGGCGTCGTCGCCGTCCAGGAAGGCCGCGAAGGCTTCCAGGCCGGGCAGCTCGGAACGGGTGATGCTCGCGAGTTCGTCGGCCAGCGACCTGACGGCGGGGCCCGGCGCGCCGGGCACGGCCAGGACCAGCGTGGGCGCGCCCTGGGGAGCGGCCACGGTTTCCGGGCGTCGGTGGCGCCCCGACTGACGGGGGCGCGGCATTCGTACGGGCAGGCCGGGTGCGGGCCCAGTGGGGGTGCTCATGGCGCCGAATGGTACTGGTTTTACCGGTGCGGCTGTTCGGGGAGGGCCGTTGTCCGAGCGAGCCGTCCATATTTGTCGTTTAGGTGGCCTTTCGGTTATGCGTCCCGCGGTATCACCGCACGCGGGGGCTTCGCATATGTGCGCCGTGAAGGGGCGTGCGCGCCGGAGCGTCAGGGGTGCGATACGGACAACAGTCGCGGATCGAGCGGCAGAAGGGGCGCTCCTGAGGCCAGCGCGGCGGCCAGGGCGACCGCACCCGAGAGCGGGTCACCCGCGGCGGCCACCCAGGACGCGTGCGGTATCCGCGCGGCCAACTCCGTGCGCACGGGCCCCGTCAGCGCTTCCCCGAGCCCGAACAGGCCGCCGGTGAGCGCGATCCGGCAGACGCCGGCGGGCGGGCAGACCGCGTGGGCGGCGTCGGCGATGTGCCCGGCCGCCGCCGCGAGGATGCCGCCGGCCACGGCGTCGGACCCGGCGCACGCGGCCACCTCGGGCGCGAACGAGGCCAGTACGGCCGCCCGGTCCGTGCGCGGGTAGAGCAGTCCCGGCAGTTCGGGCGGCGGCCCGAGCACCGCCTCCGCACGGGCCAGGAGCGCGGCGGAGCCGCCTCGCCTGCCGTCGTACGCGCGCATCGCCGCGTCCAGGCCCGCGCGCCCGATCCAGGCGCCGCCGCCGCTGTCCCCGAGGAGGTGGCCCCAGCCGTCGGCTCTGCGCCACCGCTCCAGGTCCGTGCCGAGGGCGATCAGGCCCGTGCCGGCCGCGACGACCGCGCCCGGCGTCCGGCCGAGTGCGCCCGCGTACGCGGTGACCGCGTCGGCCGCCAGCGCGAGCCGGGTGACGCCCAGGGCGTCCCTGAGCGCACCGGGCAGCCGGGCGCGCAGATCGCCGCCCAGCGTCGCCATCCCGGCCGCGCCCACGGCGACCGCCGCGAGGCCGCCGCCCGCCGAGGCGTGGCCGGTCGTGCCGCCGCTCGTGCCGTCGCCCGTCCCGCCGTCCGGGTCCGGTCCTGCGTCGGCCAACAGGGTCCGGGCCGCGGGCACCATCTGCCGGAGCAGGTCGTCCGCGTCGATCCCGCCGGGCCCGGTGCGTACCGGCTCGGCCGTGGTCAGGACACCCGCCGTACGCGGGCCTCCCGCACCGTCCGCACCGTCCACGACGCCGAGCGCGATCCTGAGGCCCGATCCGCCGGAGTCGACACCCAGCACGCGGATCACGGCAGCACCTCGGCCCGCGGGCGCGCGGCGTCGCGGGGTACGGCGGTGTCCTTCGCGGGTCGGTTCCTCACGGGCCGTCACTCTACTGACAGCGGCCGGGCGGGCGGCCACAGGGCCCGCCGCCCGCGGGCGTCCCGCGGGAATCGACCCGTTCCGTGTGGGCCGGTAGGGTGATCGCCCGTGGCAGCACGACCGTTGAGTGAACTGGTGGAGCCCGGATGGGCCGAGGCGCTGCGTCCCGTGGCGGGACGCGTCGCGGAGATGGGCGACTTCCTGCGGGCGGAGATCGCGGCAGGACGTACGTATCTGCCCGCAGGGCCGAATGTCCTACGAGCTTTTCAACAGCCCTTCGACGACGTGCGCGTCCTGATCGTGGGACAGGACCCCTACCCGACCCCGGGGATGGCCATCGGGCTCAGTTTCGCCGTGGCGCCCGACGTGCGGCGGCTGCCCGGCAGTCTGGAGAACATCTTCCGCGAGCTGCACACCGATCTCGGCGTGCAGCGGCCCGCCAACGGCGACCTGACGCCCTGGACCGGACAGGGCGTGCTGCTGCTCAACAGGGCACTGACCACGGCGCCCGGCAAACCGGCGGCCCACCGCGGCAAGGGCTGGGAGGAGGTGACCGAACAGGCCATCCGCGCCCTGGCCGCCCGCGGCAAGCCGCTGGTGTCCGTGCTGTGGGGGCGTGACGCACGCAATCTGCGGCCCCTGCTCGGTGACCTCCCTGCGATCGAGTCCGCGCACCCCTCGCCCATGTCGGCGGACCGCGGCTTCTTCGGCTCGCGCCCCTTCAGCCGGGCCAACGACCACTTGGTGCGCCAGGGAGCACAGCCGGTCGACTGGCGGCTGCCGTAGGCGGCGAGGCCCCGCCCGTCCGACCGTGGGCCGCCCCCGAGCGTCTCGCGCGATGCTCCCGGGCGGCCCCCGCTGCACGGAGCGCGGACGTCAGCGGCCGGCCACGGGGGTCTGGCGGGGCAGGAAGATGCCGTGGGCCTGACCGGTCTTCCCCGGGCGCAGGGTCCAGGGGACGGGCGACGTGTCGGTGAGCCATCCGTCGTCGAGGATCGCGCCCACGACGATGCCGCGCAGGCGGCGGGAGAACTTCCAGCCCAGGCCCCCGCACAGCTGGTTGTAGGAGGGGCCGTGCCCGTGCTCGGCGCGGAACGCGACGGTGAACCGGGCCGCCAGCGGCCCCCGGTCGGGGTGGGCGGCCTTCCAGGCTTCGTGTTTTTCGAGCAGGCGGGCGGATACGGCGCTGGGCTCGCCGTGGATCATGAAAGCGGTCCTGACCTGGTCGCCGGGGAACTCGCACAGGGGACAACGCTCGACGGTGTCCACATGCCGCCGCAGCGCCGGAGTGGTCCCGGCCTTCCACCGCGCCCACTCCTCAGCACTGATCTCCCGCCGCTTGGACGCCGAGGCCGTGGGCGGGGGCGGCTGCTCCTGGTCGACGGGAGGCATGACCACGCCGGAGAGATGGCGTACCGCGGGATCGAGCCGGTAGCGGTCACCGGCGAGGTCCGCGAGGAACCCCTTGAGCGCCAGTTCGGAAACGGCGCCGCGGCAGGTCCCGGGGAGGTCGGGCGGCAGCTCCCCGAGGAGCTCGGGGGAACTGTGCGCGGCGAGGAACAGCGCGGCCAGCCGGAGTTCCGGCGGGGTCTTCCTGACCGGTTTGGCGGTCAGGGTGCGCATGACCCAGCCCGATACCCGGGAGCGCCTGGCCTTGGCGAAGCGCAGTGGGTGGTCCACGTCGGGCGCGAGGCCGGGCACAGTGATCGGTACGGGGATGTCCGGGGGGCCGTCGACCAGCGCGTCGGACACCTGCCAGCCGAGGCCGCGGAGAGCGGCGACGGCCTCGGGCGCGTCGGTCAGCCGCAGCGCGCGCAGATCCGTGCCCGTGATGTTGCCGATGCCGCCGCGTGCGGCGCGGATGGCCACGACCACGGCGAGGAGCTGGGCGTCGGGGGAGGCCAGCGGAAGCGCGGCGACGTAGGAGAGCAGGGCCCGGGCGGCCACGCCCTGGTGGACGCTCAGGAGGAACGGCAGTGGGGGTCGCGCGGGCGGCGCGAGGACAGCGGCATCGCTTGCGATAGCAGACTTCGGCACACCCTCCTAACGTCTCCCGCCGGGCCGAGGTCACTCGGAGGCGCCCACCACTTCGCGCTTGCGGGCGGCGCACCGATTCCGCCGCCGGCCGGCCGGGCGGGGCCTCGACCGCCGTGCCACCAGGGGAAGTTGGCGTGGGCGGGCCGTCAGCCTCCCCGGGGCTCGCGGGGAGGGCGTGCGGTACCTTGCGGTCGGTGGCAGACACCACGTCCCCGGCAACACCGCGTCCGCGGTCCGCTACCGGCCGGCACGACCGGCGGCGCCGGAAGCGGCGGGTGGGGGAACGAACCAGGAGGAGACATGACGCTCACGCTCGATCTGCACCCCCTCTTCAGGAACGAGCGCGACATCGACCGGGCGGTCAGGACGCTCCTCTTCAAGGCGGCGGCGGCCGGGGAGGACCGGGTCGAGATCATCTCCGGCAAGGGATCGGGCAAGCTCCAGGCCCGTGTGCTGGCGATGCTCGGCCAAGCCCACCTGAGAAGGCTCTACGCCCGGTACGAGGTCGACCCGTCCAACCAGGGGCGCATCGTCGTGCACGTCACCCGGTCGCCCAGGCCCTGAGCGCGGTCGGGGCGGCAGCGGGCTCCCCGAGGCGCCCGGACCGCCGCGACGGCCCGGGCCCGGGGAGACGGGAGCGGGCCGTGCCGGGCGGCGCGGCTTCAGAAAGCGCGCGCGTACTGCTGCGGTACCTGGGTGGTGCCGCCCAGTTCGACCGCCGCGCGCCGCGCCCACGAGGGGTTGCGCAGCAGCTCGCGCGCGAGCAGGACGGCGTCGGCCTCCCCGTTGGAGAGGATCTTCTCGGCCTGCTCGGGTTCGGTGATCAGGCCGACCGCGGCGACCGGCATCCGCGTCCCGGCCTTGACCTGCGCGGCGAAGGGCACCTGGTAGCCGGGGCGGAGCGGGATGCGCACCCCCGAGGCGTTGCCCCCGGTCGAGACGTCCATGAGGTCCACGCCATGGGCGAGCAGCTCGTCGGCCAACCTGACGGTGTCGTCGCCCGTCCAGCCGCCCTCCTCCAGCCAGTCGGTGGCGGAGATCCGGAAGAACACCGGCAGGTCGTCGGGCCAGACCTCGCGCACCGCGTCGACGATCTCCAGGGCGAACCTGACGCGGTTCTCGTACGAGCCGCCGTACGCGTCCGTGCGGCGGTTGCTGTGCGGGGACAGGAACTCGTGGACCAGGTAGCCGTGGGCGCCATGGATCTCCACGACCTGGAAGCCCGCCTCCAGTGCCCTGCGGGCGGCGTCGGCGAACTGGCCGACGATCTCGGCGATTCCCTCCGTGGTCAGCTCCGCGGGCACCAGGTGCCCGTCGGCGAACGGCACGGGGCTCGGCCCCACGACGTCCCAGCCGCCGTCCTCGGGGGCGATCGGGCCGCCGCCCTCCCACGGGGCGTGGCAGCTCGCCTTGCGTCCTGCGTGGGCGATCTGGATGCCGGGGACCGAGCCCTGGGCCGAGAGGAAGCGGGTGATCCTGCGGAACGCCTCGACCTGCGTGTCGTTCCAGATGCCGAGGTCGTTCGGGCTGATCCGGCCCTCCGGGCTGACCGCGGTCGCCTCGGTGATGATGAGCCCCGTACCGCCGGTGGCACGCGCCGCGAGATGGGCGAAGTGCCAGTCGTGGGGGGCGCCGGCGTCGGGCCCCGTGGCTTCGGCCGAGTACTGGCACATCGCCGCCATCCATACGCGATTGGGAATGGTCAGTGACCGCAGGGTGTAGGGCTCGAAGAGGGCGCTCACGTGAGCTCCAATCAGGACGCGGAACCGTGGGGATGCATTAGTACGATACATGTCGTACTACGGGACCTGTCAAACAACGGCGTCTCGTAGGATGGGACCCCATTCCGCAGGCGTCCAGACGAGGTTGGAGTCGCCGTGCCCGCCCCGACGAACCCGCGTGAGCTCGCTCACCCCACCCGTGCCGAGATCCGTCTCGAATGCGTGCTCCACGCGCTCGCCGATCCGCAGCGCCTGCGGATCGTCCGCGAGGTCGCGGGCGACGAGGCGGAGGAGGTCCCGTGCTCCCGCGTCGGCCTCCCGGTGGCCAAGTCGACGGTCACCCACCATTTCCGGGTGCTGCGCGAGAGCGGCGTGCTCCAGCAGGTGTATCGCGGCACGGCGAAGATGAACCGGTTGCGCCGCGAGGACCTGGACGCCCTCTTCCCCGGCCTGCTGGACGGCGTCCTGCGGGCCGTGGACGCCGAGGCGGTACGGGGCGTGCTGTGACGACGCGGTGCCCGAAGGCGCATCCCGCCGGCGGGTGCTCCGCGGGGCGCACCCCTCGGTGGGCCCTGACGGCGCGCCACGGCAATAAGGGTGGATTGCCTGATTAAGTTGTGAATGTGTCGGAACACAAGCTGATGACCGCCCGGAAATGTGACGAGTACACCGTGCAGGGCCTTCCTGTGTGGGAGGTGCAGGGGTACGGCACGGTGACCGACGCCGGGTGCGAGGTGCGCCCGCCCTGGTTCGACGTCCGCCTCACCCTGCCGGACGGGGCGCGGGTGGACGTGCTGGCGGTGGTGCGCGGTGACGCGATCGCCATCGAGGACGCCCAGGCGGACCCGCCGCTGCCCCTCGCGGGCCTCGCCGCTCTCGCCTCGGCCCTGGACGCGCCCCTCCAGGCGGCCTGCGCTTCGGTGACCTCGCCCACCGCCGAGCCGTCCCCCACGACGGCGCAGTACGGCCGGGTGGCGCCAGACCAGGACGCGCCAGGCCAAGGAACGCCAGGTTCGGGAACGAGCGGCCACGACGCACCCGGGCAGGAAGCGCGTGGCTCTGATACGCCCGAACGGGATGCGCCCGGCAGGACAGGGGTCCCCGAAGGAGAGACCGGCCGGCCCGCCGCCTCTGCGTGGCCCCACCCGGGAGGCTGCCCGGAACCCCTGGGCGCCGAGCCCTCCGCACCGGCCGGACAGCCGGCCCCGCCGGCCGTCGCGCCCGCGCCCGCCCCGTTCTGCCGTCCCGGCCAGGACACCGCCCGCGCGGCGTCTGCCCCGGCGGTTCCCGAGCCGGCCTCCGCGGCCCCCGGGGGCCGGCATCGCGGGCGGGGGAGCGCCCCGTGGGGGTCGGCGCGGCGCCGGGACGTCGCCGGCGTCTACCGCGCCGCCCAGTCCCGCGGTGAGGACCCGGTCCTCGCGGTGATGGCCGCCACCGGATTCAGCAGGCGCCGGTCGCTGCGCCTCATCGCGGGCGCGCGCGACGAGGGCCGGCTGCCCTCCCGCCGCAGACGCGCCTGACCCGAGCGCGGCGCCCTCGTCGCGTCAGCCGCCCACGAGCGTGTCCCGCGGGGGGGGGGGGGGGGGGGGGGGGGGGGGGGGGGGGGGGGGGCGCCCCCCCCCCCCCCCCCCCCCACGGCGCTCGAACAGGTCGCGAAGGCGCGACGGTCCCTGTGAGAATCCTGTGTCCACGCGTCCGCGTGCCCGCACCG
>NZ_JAIUKE010000417.1 GCF_020176795.1 Streptomyces sp. 8L | reverse complement strand
CCCGTAGGGACGTGCTCTCGGCGGCGCCCCGCCCCCGCCCTACTCGCCACCGCCTGTGGAGCCGGCGGAAGTCCGCTCCCCGCGGTCGTAGGCCTCCTGCGACGCCGACACGTCGCCCAGGTGCGCGATCGACCATTCCTCCAGCGCGCGCAGCGGCTCGCGCAGGGTGCGGCCCGCCTCGGTGAGCCGGTACTCGACGCGTACCGGGACCTCGGGGTACGCGGTGCGGTGCACGAGTCCGTCCCGTTCGAGCCCGCGGAGGGTCTGGGTCAGCATCTTCTGCGAGATGCCCTCGACGCGCCGGCGCAGCTCCGAGAAGCGGACGTCGCCGTCCCAGAGAGCGCCCACGATGAGCACCGTCCAACGGTCGCCGATGCGGTCCAGGATGTGGCGGGTCGGGCAGTCCGCGCGGTGGGGGCCGCCGCGGAGCACCGACTCGGGCCGAGTGGTTACCACAAAGTGCCTACTTCCCGCTGGAGAGTTGGGCTCATACGGTAATCGCGGGGCGTCGCCCGACGCCACCCCCTCCCGCAGGAAGGCACCCCGTGTCCCGCATCACCGTCATCGGCGGCACCGGCTACGCCGGTTCGGCCATCGTCGCTGAGGCCGCCGCCCGTGGCCATCAGGTCACCTCGCTGAGCCGCTCGCTCCCCGACGCCCCCGTCGCGAACGTGATCCACGTCCAGGGCGACGCCACCGACGAAGCGGCGCTCTCGGCGCCCATCGAGGGCGCGGACTTCGTCGTGGCCGCGCTCGCCCCGCGCGGGCCGCTCGCCGGCACCTTCCGCGAGGTCAACAGGACCGTCGCGCGGCTGGCCGACGCCGCGGGCGCGACGTTGTTCGTCGTCGGCGGCTACTCGTCGCTGCGCCCCGCGCCCGGGGCGGACCGCTTCGTCACCGACCTCAGCCACATCCCGGCGGAGCTCCACGGCGAGATCCTCGCCGGGGCGGCGCTCATCCTCGAGGACCTCCCGGCCACGCCCCCGTCACTCGACTGGGTCTTCGTGAGCCCGGCGCTCGGGTTCGGCGCACACGCGCCGGGCTAACGCCTCGGCACGTACCGGCTCGGCGACGAGGTCGCCGTTCAGCCCGAGGACGGCGGGGCGATCTCCGCCGGTGACTACGCCCTCGGGTTCGTCGACCTGATCGAGAAACACGACCACCACAGGGCACAGGTCAACCTCGCCCACTGAGGAGACGCCTCCGGCGGGACCGTCCTCTGGCCGGCCGCCCCGCTCCACAGCCGTCCGACTCCGTGGCCGTCCCGCCCCGGCCGGACCGTCCTCCCTCCGACCGTCCGGCTCCCCGGCCGGACCGTTCTCCCACCGGCCGTGGGGGGGGGGGGGGGGGCGGGGCCGGCCCGGGGGGGCGGGGGGGCCCCGGCGCGCCCGGCCAC
>NZ_JAIUKE010000416.1 GCF_020176795.1 Streptomyces sp. 8L | reverse complement strand
CCCAACACCCCGAATGCCCCCCCCGATTACCCCCCCCCAAAAGGGCGTTGCGCGCCGCCATACCCCCCCCCCCGCCCCGCCCCCCCCCCCCCGCCCCCCCCCCGCCCGCCCGGCGCCCCCCCCCCCCGGCGGCGGGCCGGTCCCGCCGCCGCTCGAACGCAGCGATCCGCATCCGCGCCCGGCATTCCGGCGCGCTCCCCTCAGTGAAGGACACGGCATGAGTGCCGAGCACATCAAGCGCGCCGTCCCGGCCCGGCAGCGCACCCCCGCCCCGTTGCCGCTTCCGAAGGAGAAGGGCGCGCTGCCCCTGGTCGACGGCATCCTCCACGCCGACCTGCTGCCACCGGAGATCGCCGCAGAGGTGACAGCGCCGTTCCGGGCCCACGGCGAGCCCTACGTCGGCGTCACCACGGACGGCACCCCCGTCCCCGGCCTCTACCGGCTGACCGACACCGGGCACCGGCCCACCGCGGCGGTCGACGCCGCTGTCGCGTACCTCGACGCCCTCACGCCGTTCGAGCGGACCGTCGCGCGGCTGCCGATGGACTCGCCCTCCTGGCGGCTGTGGACCAACGCCATGCCGACCTGGGCCCCCAAGGGAATGCGGCTCGAACGCCTGGGCGCCACACCGCGCGAACTGGCCCTGGCCGTCGTCGGGGCGAGCCTCAGCCGCGAGGGGTTCGATCTCGTCCGCGCCGCGATGCGGCTCAACGGCGCCCTGGGCGAGCTGATCGACGACTACCGCGACACCCTGACCGAATTCACCTACTGGTTCACGGTCTTCGGCGATCCCGCCTCAGGACGGCCGTGGGGCTGGCAGCTGATGGGACACCACGTCGACGTGCACTGCGTCTTCGTCGGCGGCCAACTCGTCCTCGCCCCCGTGTTCCTCGGCGCCGAACCCACCTCCTGCGACACCGGGGCCTACGCCGGCGTCCGCGCGTTCGACGACGAGACGGAGCGCGGCCTGAGGTTCCGCCGGTCCCTCACGGCGCGGCAGGAGAGCAGTTTCCTGCTCAGCCGCTCCGTCACCGCCGCCGACGTGCCGCCGGACTCGGCCGGCCCCTTCAACGGCCGGCACCTCGCCGGGGCCGGCCAGGACAATCTGGTCCTGCCGCCCGAGGGGATCAACGGCGGCGAGCTCTCCACGGGCCAGCAGGACCTGCTCCTCGAACTCGTCCGCGTCTACCTGGGCCGGCTCCCCGCGCCGCACGCCGAGCGCAAGCTCGAAGAGGTCGCCCGGCACCTCGACGACACCCACTTCGTCTGGCGCGGCGGGCACGACGACGTCTGCGCCTTCTTCTACCGAATCCACTCCCCGGTCCTGCTCGTGGAGTACGACAACCACCCCGGCGTCTTCCTCGCCAACGAGGAACCCGCGCGCTACCACGTCCACACGATCGTCCGCGAACCCGGCGGCAACGACTACGGCAGGAACCTCCTCGCCCAGCACTACGCCACCCACCACACACCAGGCAGCGGCCACTGACCCTCTGCCCCTCGGGGGCCGGCGGGGCCGGTACCGGGGCGCGCCGGGTGGAGGCCGGGTGGGCTCCGGGCACAAGAAAAGGCAGGTGGGCGCACGGCCTCCTCCTGCCACTTTCAAGATATAGCGCACAGGGGGCCTTGCGGCAAGGCCCCCTGTCTGTCGCACAATCGTCCGCCGAGACCGGAAGAACCGGAAGAGCCGGAAGAGCCGGACATCGGCGATTCGCGCGGTATCCGCACCCCCTGTGGGCATACGGGAGCGCGCCGTCGCGGGCCGGCCGGGCGACTGTGTGAGGGGTTGCATGATCGACGTGATCATCGCAGGGGGCGGGCCGACCGGCCTGATGCTGGCCTGCGAGCTGCGGTTGCACGGCGTGCGCGTGGTCGTACTGGAGAGGGACCCGGAGCCGAGCGGTTTCGTCCGCGCGCTCGGGCTGCACGTCCGCAGCATCGAGGTGCTCGACCAGCGCGGTCTGCTGGAGCGGTTCCTCCCGCTCGGCAAGCAGTACCGGGTCGGCGGCTTCTTCGCGGGCCTCGCCGCGTCGTGGCCCGAGGGGCTGGACACCGCGCATTCGTACGTCCTCGGCATCCCGCAGCCCGTCACCGACCGCCTGCTGGCCGAGCGCGCCACCGAGCTGGGCGCGGAGATCCGGCGCGGCCACGAGGTGACCGGGCTGCGCCAGGACGACGACGGCGTGACGGTCGAACTGGCGGGGGACGCAGATGAGATCGGCGGCGGGGGCACGACGCTGCGCTCGCGCTATCTGGTCGGCTGCGACGGAGGCCGCAGCACGGTGCGCGGGCTGCTCGGCGTCGGCTTCCCCGGCGAACCGAGCCGGGTGGAGACGCTGATCGGCGAGATGGAGGTGGGCGTGGAGCAGGAGACGGTGGCCGCCGTGGTGGCGGAGGTCCGCAAGACCCAGCGCCGGTTCGGGCTCGGGCCCATGGGGGACGGCGTGTACCGGGTGATCGTGCCCGCCGAGGGGGTCGCCGGGGACCGCTCCGTACCGCCGGGCCTGGAGGAGTTCCGAACGCGGCTGCGGGCGGTGGCCGGTACCGACTTCGGCGTGCACTCACCGCGCCGGCTGTCCCGCTTCGGTGACGCGACCCGGCTCGCCGAGCGCTACCGGGCCGGCCGGGTGCTGCTGGCGGGCGACGCGGCGCACATCCACCCGCCGACCGGCGGACAGGGCCTCAACCTCGGCCTCCAGGACGCGTTCAACCTCGGCTGGAAGCTGGCCGCAGAAGTGGCCGGCTGGGCGCCGGAGGGGCTGCTGGACAGCTACGAGAGCGAACGGCGGCCGGTGGCGGCCGACGTGCTGGACAACACGCGCGCGCAGATGGAGCTGCTGTCGACCGCGCCGGGCGCCCTGGCGGTGCGCAAGCTGCTGTCGGAGCTGGTCGGCTTCGAGGAGGTGAACCGGTACCTGATCGAGAAGATCACCGCGATCTCGGTCCGCTACGACGTCGGCGAGGGCCATGATCTGCTCGGCCGCCGCCTGCGGGACGTGGAGCTGAAACGCGGACGCCTCTACGAGCTGACGCACGAGGGCCGCGGGCTGCTGCTCGACCGGACGGGACGCCTCTCGGCCGCCGGCTGGGCGGACCGCGTCGACCACGTCGTGGACGAGAGCGCCGAACTCGACGCGCCCGCCGTGCTGTTGCGGCCGGACGGCCATGTGGTGTGGGCGGGTGCGGACCAGGCGGATCTGGTGGCACCGCTGACCCGGTGGTTCGGCGCCGCCACCGGGTGAGGCCGCGGGGAACGCCGGGGCGCGCGGGGGCCGTGCCCGTCCCGCGCGGCGCACTCAGGGCCCGGTCGGCACACCGCCCGTCCCGCGCGCACTCAGGGCGCGGCCTGCACCCGCCACAGGACGACGGCGTCTCCGTCCGCGCACGCGAGCAGCGGCTCGGTCGGGGCGAAGGCCGCAGCCCTCGGACCACGGCCCGGCGCGGTGAGCGGCGCGCCCACCGGCCGGCCGGTGGCGGGGTCCCACAGCCGCACCGTGTGGTCCATGGCGGCCGAGGCCAGCAGTCTCCCGTCGCCGGAGAAGGCCACGGCCCGTACGGCGTTGCTGTGGCCCGTCAGCACAGTCCCGAGCGGCTGCCCCGCGACGGGGTCCCACAGCCGTACCGTCTCGTCCCAGCCGCCGGTGGCGAGGACGCGCCCGTCCGGTGAGAAGGCCGCCGCGCGCACCGCGCCCCGGTGGCCGGTCAGCGGCGCGCCGGCCGGGCGGCCGGTGGCCGTGTCCCACAGGCGGACGACGGTGTCCTCGCCGCCGCTCGCCAGCAGCCGGCCGTCCGGCGACAGCGCCACGGTGTCGGCCCCGCCCCTGTGCCCGGTCAGCGGCCCGCCGACCGGGCCGGGAGCGGCCGGGTCCCACAGGCGTACGGCCCCTTCGAGGCCGGCGCTCGCCAGCAGCGTGCCTCCGGCGGCGAAGGCCAGGTCCCAGACGGCGTCGGTGTGGCCGGTCAGGGGCGCGGCCAGCGGTTCGCGGGTGGCCACGTCCCACAGGCGCACCGTGCGATCGCGGCCGCCGGTCGCGAGGACGCGTCCGCCGCGGGCGAAGGCCACGGCCCGGACACCGCCGTCGTGCCCGGTCAGCGCCGCGCCCGCGGGCTCGGCGGTCGCGACGTCCCACAGGCGCGCGGTGCCGTCGTCCGAGGCCGTCGCGAGCAGGCGCCCGTCCGGCGCGAACGCCACGGCGCAGACCCTCCCGGTGTGCCCGCGCACCGTCGTCCCGCTGAGCGCGAACGCCCGTCCCGGCCCGGGGTCTTCCGGCCCAGAATCCCGTCCTGGCCCGGCGGCGCGCTCCGGCGCGGGGGCACCTCCGGCGGGCCGTGGCGCGAGGGCCGCGGTGATCCAGAGCCGTGCCACGTCCGCGTCGAAGAACTCGATCGACTCGCCGTCCCGTTCGACGCGGAGCAGCGGGACGGGCCGCCCGCCCGCCGCCGGATGGACGTGTACATCGCCCTCGACGGTGCCCACCTGGACGACGGGGCCGAGGACACGCGCGTCGCCCTGGACGACGTTGGCACTCCTGCCCCCGGCGGTCTCCTCCGTCCCCAACGGGCCACCCCCGAACCGGCGTAGCGCACCGCGGACACGGCGCGCCTCGACCGTCCTCAGGCTAGCGTTCCCGCCGCGCGCGGACCCCCCACCCGCGCCGCGCGGACCGTCACTCGTCCTCGCCGGACTCCAGGTCGCCCTCCGTGTCCAGGAAGACCTGGCGCAGCTGGGCCAGCACCTGCGGGTCGGGCTTCGCCCACATGCCGCGCGACTCCGCCTCCAGGAGGCGCTCCGCCATGCCGTGCAGGGCCCAGGGGTTGGCCTGCTGGAGGAACGCGCGGTTCTCCTCGTCCAGGACGTACGTCTGGGTGAGCTTGTCGTACATCCAGTCGGCGACGACGCCCGTCGTCGCGTCGTAGCCGAACAAGTAGTCCACCGTGGCGGCGAGTTCGAAGGCGCCCTTGTAGCCGTGGCGGCGCATCGCCTCGATCCAGCGGGGGTTGACGACGCGCGCGCGGAACACGCGGGACGTCTCCTCCACGAGGGTGCGGGTGCGGACCGTCTCCGGGCGGGTCGAGTCGCCGATGTACGCCTCGGGCGCGGTGCCCTTGAGCGCGCGGACGGTGGCGACCATGCCGCCGTGGTACTGGAAGTAGTCGTCGGAGTCCGCGATGTCGTGTTCGCGGGTGTCGGTGTTCTTCGCCGCGACCGCGATCCGCTTGTACGCGGTCTCCATCTCGTCGCGCGCCGGGCGGCCCTCCAGCTCGCGGCCGTACGCGTAGCCGCCCCACACGGTGTAGACCTCGGCGAGGTCCGCGTCGGTGCGCCAGTCGCGGCTGTCGATCAGCTGGAGCAGGCCCGCGCCGTAGGTGCCGGGGCGGGAGCCGAATATACGGGTGGTGGCCCGGCGTTCGTCGGCGCCCGCCGCCATGTCGGCCCGCGCGTGCGCCCGTACGTGGTTGTGCTCGGCGGGCTCGTCCAGCGAGGCGGCCAGCCGCACCGCGTCGTCCAGCAGGGCGATGGCGTGCGGGAACGCGTCGCGGAAGAAGCCGCTGATGCGGAGTGTCACATCGATGCGGGGGCGGCCGAGCTCCTCCGCGCCGATGGCTTCCAAGCCGGTGACCCGGCGCGACGCGTCGTCCCACACCGGCCTGACGCCCAGCAGCGCGAGCGCCTCCGCGATGTCATCGCCCGCGGTGCGCATCGCGCTCGTACCCCACAGGGACAGGCCGACGGACTCGGGCCATTCGCCGTTGTCGTCGCGGTAGCGGGTGAGCAGCGAGTCGGCGAGCGCCTGTCCCGTCTCCCACGCGAGGCGGCTGGGGACGGCCTTCGGGTCGACGGAGTAGAAGTTGCGGCCGGTCGGCAGGACGTTGACGAGGCCGCGCAGCGGCGAGCCCGACGGGCCGGCCGGGACGAAGCCGCCGTTCAGCGCGAGCACGGCGTGGTCGATCTCGTCGGTGGTGCCCGCGAGGCGCGGTACGACCTCGCGCGCGGCGAAGTCGAGGATGCGCGCGACCGCCTCCGGCTGCCCGGCCGCGACCCCGGCCACGGCCGACGGCTCCCAGCCCGCGTCCTCCATCGCCTGGACGAGGGCACGGGCGCGCGCCTCGACCTCGTCGGCGGCGGTGCGGGTGGCGGCCGACTCGTCGAGGCCGAGCGCCTCGCGCAGACCGGGCAGCGACTGCGTGCCGCCCCAGATCTGCCGGGCGCGCAGCACCGCGAGGACCAGGTTGACGCGGGTCTCGCCGGTCGGAGCGCCGCCGAGGACGTGCAGGCCGTCGCGGATCTGCGCGTCCTTGATCTCGCACAGCCAGCCGTCGATGTGCAGCACGAACTCGTCGAAGCCCTCGTCGTCCGGCCGCTCGTCGGGGTCGAGGCCGAGGTCGTGGTCGAGCTTCGCGGCCTGGATCAGCGTCCAGATCTGCGCCCGGATCGCGGGCAGCTTCGCCGGGTCCATCGCGGCGATCTGCGCGTGCTCGTCCAGGAGTTGCTCAAGGCGGGCGATGTCGCCGTACGACTCGGCGCGGGCCATCGGCGGCACCAGGTGGTCCACCAGCGTGGCGTGCACCCGGCGCTTGGCCTGGGTGCCCTCGCCCGGGTCGTTGACGAGGAACGGGTAGACCAGCGGCAGGTCGCCGAGCGCCGCGTCGGGCGCGCACGCGGCGGACAGGCCCGCGTTCTTGCCCGGCAGCCACTCCAGGTTGCCGTGCTTGCCGAGGTGGATCATCGCGTCGGCGCCGAACCCGCCGTCGTCCCTGGCCGCCTGTATCCAGCGGTACGCGGCGAGGTAGTGGTGCGAGGGCGGCAGGTCCGGGTCGTGGTAGATCGCGATGGGGTTCTCGCCGAAGCCGCGCGGCGGCTGGATGAGGATGAGCAGGTTGCCGCGGCGCAGGGCGGCGAGGACGATGTCGCCCTCCGGGTTGTGCGTGCGGTCCACGAACATCTCGCCGGGCGCGGGGCCCCAGTGCTCCTCGACCGACTCCCGCAGTCCTGCGGGGAGCCGCGCGAACCAGCGGCGGTAGTCGGCGGCCGGGATGCGCACCGGGTTGCGGGCCAGCTGCTCCTCGGTCAGCCACTCCTGGTCGTGGCCGCCCGCGTCGATGAGCGCGCGGATCAGCTCGTCGCCGTCGCCGGAGGCGAGGCCGGGGATGTCGGGCATCGGGCCGGGGTTTCGGGGGCCGTCCGTTCCGCCGCCGTCCGCCGCTGCCACCGGGCCGAAGTCGTAGCCCTCGGCGACCAGGCGGCGCAGCAGCGCGACGGCGCTCGCGGGGGTGTCGAGGCCGACGGCGTTGCCGATGCGGGAGTGCTTCGTCGGGTACGCGGAGAGCACCAGCGCGAGGCGCTTGTCCGCGTTCGGCAGGTGGCGCAGGCGGGCGTGGCGTACGGCGGTCCCGGCGACGCGCGCGGCGCGCTCCGCGTCCGCGACGTACGACGGCAGGCCGTCCGCGTCGATCTCCTTGAACGAGAACGGGACCGTGATCAGCCGCCCGTCGAACTCGGGCACGGCGATCTGACCGGCCGCGTCCAGCGGCGACAGCCCCTCGTCGTTGGCCTCCCAGTCGGCGCGCGAGCCCGTCAGGCACAGCCCCTGGAGGATCGGCACGCCGAGCGCGGCCAGCGCGCCCGCGTCCCACGACTCGTCGTCCTCGCCGGCCGAGGCCCCGGCCGGCTTGGTGCCGCCCGCCGCGAGGACGGTCGTGACCAGCGCGTCCGCCGCGCCCAGCGTCTCCAGCAGGCCGGGTTCCGGCGTACGCAGCGACGCCACGTACAGCGGCAGCGGGCGTCCGCCCGCCGTCTCGATCGCGGAGCACAGGGCGTCCACGAAGCCGGTGTTGCCGCTCATGTGGTGGGCGCGGTAGTAGAGCACCGCGACGATCGGTCCCGCCGCACCGGGCGCGGCCTCGCGCTCCAGACGGCCCCAGGCGGGCGCGGGCGCGGGCGGCTCGAAGCCGTGGCCGGTCAGCAGGACGGTGTCGGACAGGAACCTGGCGAGCTGGTCCAGGTTCGCGGGGCCGCCGTGCGCGAGGTAGGCGTGCGCCTCGGCGGCGATGCCGATGGGGACCGTGGAGGCCTCCATCAGCTGCGCGTCGGGCGCCTGCTCGCCGGTCAGGACGACCAGCGGCCTGCCGCTCGCCCGCAGCGCGTCGATGCCGTCCTGCCAGGCGCGCAGTCCGCCGAGGAGCCGTACGACGACGAGGTCGGCGCCCTCCAGCAGGCCGGGCAGATCGTCCAGCGGCAGGCGCGCGGGGTTGGCGAACCGGAAGGGTACGGCCCCGCCCGCCGCGTTCGCGGCGCGGGCGGAGAGCAGATCGGTGTCGGACGTCGACAGGAGCAGCAGCATGCGGCGTCGTGCCTTCCTCGGGGTCCGCGCCCCGGGCGGTGGTGAGGACGGCGGGAGTTCCTGACTTCACCCGGGCCGGTGTGCCGGGCTCACAGTGGCGGGACCGCGCCGGATTCGCACCGGGCTTCCTCCCAGACGCCGTCGCTGGTCCCTCGATAGTAGGCGGTGCTGGTCACGGCTGGGGAGGGCGCGTCGGGCGGGCGCTCGGCGCCCTCGGAGGCCCGGAGGTACGTGGGTATGCTCGCCGCCATGCCCTCACCCACCTCGCCCGTTGGCGCGCACCGGGACGAAACGCCCGTACGCGACCGCGGCGACGCCTGCCCCGGAGCGCTGCGGCTGCATGCCGCGGACGACGGCCGGCTGGCCCGTCTGCGGCTGCCGGGCGGCCTGCTGACGGCACGTCAGGCGACGGTTCTCGCGGAGGCCGCGGAGCGGCTGGGCGACGGGCACCTGGACATCACGTCGCGCGGAAACGTTCAGCTGCGGGGGCTCGCGGAGGCGTGCGCCGCGCCGCTGGCCGCGACGCTGCACGACGCGGGGCTGCTGCCCTCGGAGCGGCACGAGCGCGCCCGCAACATCGTCGCGTCGCCGCTCGCCGGGGAGGACGAACACCCCTTCGCCGACGTGCGGTTGTGGGTGGCCGAGCTGGACGCGCTGGTGTGCGCGAGCGCCGCCGCGGCGTCGCTCTCCGGCCGGTTCCTGTTCGCGCTGGACGACGGGCGCGGCGATGTGGCCGCGCTGGGCGCGGATGTGACGTTGCTCGCAGAGGCGGCCCGCGGGGGGACGGCCGTGCTGTGCGTGGGCCGCGACCGGCTGCGGGTACGGGCGGCCGACGCGCCACGGGCCGCGCTGCTCGCGGCGGAGACGTTCCTCACATCGGCGGCGGGCACCGGCGCCTGGCGCGTACGGGAACTGCCGGACGGCCACGGCCTGTCCGCGCGCCTGGCCACCGCGCTCGCTGCGGCGGGCGTCGCAGCGGAGCCCGTACGGGGCGGCCCGGACCTGCCGCGCGGGGCTGCCCCCGCACTCGGCGTGATCACGGCACCGGGCCGGGGGCGGTCCGCCGTCTCCGTACAGCCGCGGCTCGGCCGGCTGACCGTGGCGCAGTGGCGGCTGCTCGCGGCGGCGGGCCAGGGCCTGCGGGTGACGCCGTGGCGCGGCCTGATCGTGCCGGGGCTCACCGCGGGGGCGGCCCGGGAGCTGCTCGCGGCAGCCGGTGCGGCGGGCCTGGTGACGAGCGCGGACTCGCCCTGGCACCGCGTCGGCGCGTGCACCGGCAGGCCGGGCTGCGCGAAGGCCCTCGCGGACGTACGGGCGGACGCGGAGGCGCTCGTCTCGCAGGGGCGGCACCGCCACGAGCTGCCCCTGTACTTCTCCGGCTGCGCGCGCCGCTGCGGGCACCCGCAGGGCCCGTACGTCGACAAGGTCGCGACGGGCGAGGGCGCGTACACGACCACGGCGCCGTCCCCGGCCCCGACC
>NZ_JAIUKE010000415.1 GCF_020176795.1 Streptomyces sp. 8L | reverse complement strand
CATCTGGACGAAGACCGCCGACGACATCCTCGACACCCTCGCCGCATACTGCACACGAATTAACGACTCAGGACACTAGCTTGTCGGCTGTCGTCTTTGGCCGCATGTTGGGCTGGTGGCTCGGTCCGTTCATGATGACCTGGTGGCTGGTGTTGATGCGCGGTCGAGAAGGAACTCGGCGACGACAGGGTTCCGGAAGAGGGGATACCAGTCGCTGAGGGCGCGATTGCTGGTGATGACCAGAAAACGTCCCCGGCGTGCGGAGACGAGTTCATAGAGGTCGTGAGCCTGGCCAGGGCTTTCGGCTGCCGCAGAGGGAAGTCGTCGAGGACGAGGACATCGAACCTGACGAGTTCGCGCAGGCGCTCGTCCCAGGTGCGGTCCGCGTGCCCGTCGGCGAGGACCCGGCTGGTGGCTTTATTGACGTCAGACGACAGCAGTTGTCGCTGGTCTCCGGAGGCGCCCGCCGGGCCCGGATCTCGATGTCGACGAGAACGGGAGATATCCGCCGGTACTCGGCAACGGCGGGACGACGGCTGCCACCTGCACCCGTAGCCAGCGCCTTTGCCCGTGCCCGGACGAGCGGCGCACGGCGTCTTACCGGTCGGCACCGAGTCGCTGTCCGAAGCCATCGAAAGAGCCAGCGTGCAGCCCCCGCTGAGCGGGCCATGCGATCGAATCCGCCTCTTGAGCCCGCGGTCACTGGACCCCTGGAACTCTGTGCACTGCGGGACCTAATCCGGTCCTCTCACAAAGTCGTTGGCTGGGCCAATCGCCGCCGCCCGACGCGCTCACATCTGCCGGCACCGTGGGCCCCGTGTCCTACGGACTCACAATGATCACGAAACCAGATATCTAACCTGAACGCCGGGGCCCTGGTCCTTCCACGGATCCATGATAGAGGAACGCCGGTCCCTTGGAGATGCTGCATTCGCCCACGGCAGAAAGGGAAAAGCACCGAAGAGCTGGATAGTACGCCGAAGTCATGTCAACGTACAACGACCTGCAAACACCGTGCCAGCCAGCCCTGTTGTGTGTCTGGTCGGCCCGCTAGCGTGGCTTCAGCTTAGGAGGTCTGCCTGTGTGAGTCTGCTATCCCATCTGCCAGCTTTACTGTCGCAGTGCGCTTTCCCCCCGGGAAGAAACGCCTGGATTCGCCAAACGGCAGGTGACTACCTTGCGTCTGCACAGGATATGTTTCTCCGTCTGTGCAACTGACCTCCCCGGTGAAGATCTCTTGTAGCGGGGACAGTGCGGTGATCGCGTCGTCCTCGCGCGCGTAAAGCCGCGTCCCGGGCGCAACAACTAGGTAAATGGCACAGGCCTTCGGCATTCCTGAGCGTCGTGGCACGGCAAATCTTGACCGGCTGACGGACAACGGTCGCCTCGGACCGTGCTCCCGGAGCAGTGCGCTCCCGCGTTCTCCCCGGCCGTCGACGACGAGGCCGAGCAGACGCAGGCGCCTGGCGCGGCGGGCAACATAGCCGACGATAGCCGGTTAGCCAAACCGGCGACCTTCAAGACCATTGAGGTGTTCGCATTCGGTTGCGCTTGGCGGTGGAGCCGCAGCGAACGAACGCAGGCAGCTTCGTGTCGTCGAGGGGCGGCGCGGAGCGGTTCTCACGGCAGCCCTGCCGTGGGCGGCACGGGGTCACCCGCAGGTGATCGTCCTGGCGCATATCGCGTGAGGGTGTGCTGCCGCATTTTCTGTCGCTCCTCGTACCTCAGCAAGGAATCCCGCACATGCGTCAGCCTGTCATACCCCCCGTCCTCTTGCGGCTCCAGTCGACTGATCCATCTGGGAGGGCGCCGAGCTCCATCATTGCCTCGCAAGGAGCGATGAGCACATGGCGGTAGCGACAAGGAACTCGCAGAAACTGACGGTGGATGAGGTCTGCGCCGAGCTTCAGGTCGCTCGCTCCACCTTCTATGACTGGCGCGCGAAAGGGCGAGGGCCTCGGTGTATCCGTCTACCCAATGGCGCCCTGCGCGTACGGCGTAGTGATTTCGAAAATTGGCTCAATGATTGTGAGATTCTTTGACGGACTCCTCGTTTGAGGTTCGGATATTCAACCTTGAGGTAAGGAAGCGTTCCAACGGGACGTCCGGCTTCAGGCTGCTCTGGCAGGTCGGGCCGAGGCGTCGCTTCTCTCGAACCTTCAATACCAAGGCGCTAGCCGATGCTGAACGGGCCAAGCTACTGACGGCCGCCAAAAAGGGTGAGCCGTTCAGTATCGAAACCGGCCGACCCGTCTCGTACGGTAGCAAAGCGGGCGAGGTGAGCTGGTACGAGTTCGCGGTCGGCTTCGTCGACAAGACTTGGCCGACTAATTCAGTGAATCAGCGGAAAAACGTGGCGAAAGCACTCATGACCGCAACGGTCGCGCTGGTGCGCACGCCGCTCCCGGCTCGCTTCGACCCGGTCCGGGTCCGTACGGCGCTTCGTGAATGGGCTTTCCACGCGAAGCGGCGTGGGGACAAGGCTGCTCCACCGGCTGACATCCGCGAGATCCTGGACTGGGTCGAGCGCAACACGCTGTCCATGGCCGCCTGGGAGGATTCTCAGCTTGTCGATCGAGTGCTTGGGGCGCTCGGCACGAAGCTGGATGGTACGGCCGCTGCACCGAGTTCCGTGCTGCGCAACCGCCGGATCATGAACCTCGTCATCGAGCTGGCCGTGCGGCGGGGGGTGCTGGCCAAGAACCCTCTGCCTAAGGGCAAGGTCTCCAACGCCGCTCCCAGGGTGGCAGATGCCATCGACAAGCGCTCGCTCCTCAACACGGACCAGGTCCAGGCGATGCTCGAATGGATCGGCACGAGGCGGTACGGATACGTCTACCGCGCGTTCTTCGCCACGCTCCTCTATGCGGGGCTGCGTCCCGAGGAAGCTGTGGCTCTCCGCGTGGCGGACGTGTCCTTGCCGCCCGAAGCGGCCGTAACCGCAGACGGTGTACCGGAATGGGGCGAGGCGGTCGTGCATGAGGCACAGCCGGAAGTCGGTAGTGGGTGGACGGACTCAGGAGAGCCTCACGAGAAGCGAGGTCTCAAGGGACGTCCCGTGGGCGACACCCGGACTGTGCCGCTCCACCCCGACCTCGTGGCTCTGCTCCGTGCCGTCATCGAGCGCCTTGAGCTCCAGCCGGGCGATCTCCTCTTCCCTGGGCAGTTGAAGGGCGGGATGCTGGCGGGATCAGTGCTCAGGAGGTGCTGGGGCAAGGCCCGGAAGGCCGTACTGCCTCCTCACGTCTTCCACTCCATCGCGGGTCAGCGGGTATACGGCTGCCGCAACATCTGCCTCACGAACTGGCTCAACGACGGGATCCCGCCGGCGACTGTCGCCCGATGGGCAGGTAACAGCGTGCAGGTCCTTCTCGCGGTCTACGCCCGCTGTATTGATGGGCGTGACGCTGACTACCAGCGACGTGCGTACGGCACTCGCTACATTCGAGCGTCCTGAGCAGGCACGTTCCTTCATCCGGCCGCGGGGGGGGGGGCCCCCCGGGGGGGGGGGCGCCCCCCCCGCGGCCGGGGGGGGTAGGTGGTGGTAACTCCGACCGCCCAGCGGGGGGGGGGGGGGGGGGGGCTGGGGGG
>NZ_JAIUKE010000414.1 GCF_020176795.1 Streptomyces sp. 8L | reverse complement strand
CCCCCCCCGCGCCCCCCCCGCGCCCCCCCCTCTACGCGCGCGCCCCCCCGCGCCCCCCCCCCCCCGGGGGGGCGGGCCCCCCGGCGCGCGGCCCCCCCCCCCCCCCCCCCCCGTTCCCGTGGGAACGTAATGGGAATGACCAGCCGTAGAGAGCCGGGGTTCGCTGTCTCTAGCCGGACTTTGATCTTGGTGAAGGCAAGGTTCGTCGCGTTTCGGGAGCGGAACCTGCGAGGCCCTGACCTGCGAAAACACCACGCTCTGCGTGGCGTTCCGCTGGCGCCCCCGGCAGGACTCGAACCTGCGGCCAAGCGCTTAGAAGGCGCCTGCTCTATCCACTGAGCTACGGGGGCCGGGTGGTGCTGGACCGGTCCGGAGACCGGCCGGGTCAAGGATAGGGGTCCGCTCACCTTGGCCCGGTTGCTTCACGTGCGTGGCACGATGTGGAGGTTCAGTGAAGCGAACTGATAATCGCAGGCGGATTCCGATCTCGCAGCGGTTTTCGCCGTCCACGCCCCGGGTGTTGTGCACTCGTTATGCCTGCGCCCCACTCGTCCCATGTGTCCTCTGGGTGCCCCGTACGGTACTCGCTCGGATTCTATCGGCGCGCAGAGGGGGCTATACGCTTCAAAAACCATCCTAAATTGGGCATTCTTCGCATGTGGTGACCTTGGAAGTACGGCCTGAGCTGATCGACGCACTCTCCGCGCTGCGCGACCGTGTCGCTGCCGTGCGTCTTCCCCTGCCTCTGCCAGGCGCGCCGCGCGCCCGCCAGAGCAGGAGCGAACTGCTGGCGCAGCTGGACGACTACCTGCTGCCCCGGCTCAAGGAGCCCGACGCCCCGCTGCTCGCGGTCATCGGCGGGTCCACCGGCGGCGGGAAGTCCACCCTCGTCAACTCCCTGGCCGGGCGTCAGGTCAGCGAGGCGGGGGTGCTGCGGCCCACCACGCATACGCCGGTGCTGGTCTGCCACCCCGACGACCATCACTGGTTCGCGGGAACCCGCGTTCTGCCCGGATTCACCCGTGTGTGGCTCCCCCAGGACCGCGAGCACATCCCCGCCCCCTCCCGCGGCGCCGACGGCCGCGACCTCCTCGTCGTGGAGACCGAGGCACGCCTGCCCCGGGGGCTCGCGCTCCTCGACGCCCCCGACGTGGACTCCCTCGTCGTCGAGAACCGGCTGCTCGCCGCCGAACTGATCTGCGCCGCGGACGTCTGGGTGATGGTCACCACCGCCTCGCGCTACGCCGACGCGATCCCGTGGCACCTGCTGCGTGCCGCCAAGGAGTACGACGCCACCCTCGTGACCGTCCTCGACCGGGTCCCGCACCAGATGATGGGCGAGGTGTCCCGGCAGTACGCCGCGCTCCTGACGCGCGCGGGGCTCGGGGAGGTGCCGCGCTTCACCATCCCCGAACTCCCCGAGTCGACCGGCGGCGGAAGCGGGCTGCTGCCCATGACCGCCGTGGCGCCGCTGCGCGCCTGGCTCGTGCACCGCGCGAACGATCCGGCGGCCCGGCAGCAGACCGTTGTCCGTACGACGACCGGGGTCGTCCGCTCGCTGGACGCGCGCATGCCGGAACTCGCCTCGGCCGTCGCCAGCCAGCACGCGGCGGCCGAGCGGCTGATGGGCGCCGTGGACGACGCGTACGGCGCGGAGGCCGAGCGGGTGCGCCGCCAGCTGCGGCAGGGTGCGGTGCTCGCCGGGGACGCCCGTACACGCTGGCGCGGCTACCCCCGCGACAGCACGGCGCGCGAACTGCTCGACTCGCTCGTCGCCAGCCTCGAAACCCTCCTCCAGTGCGCCGTGGCCGCCGCCGACGAGCAGATCGCCAGGGTGTGGGACCGGGAACCCGCGGCGGCCGGCCTGGTGATGCCGGGCAAGGACGCCGAGACCGTCGAGCGGATCGGCCTGCGGGTCCGGCGCTGGCGGCGCGAGCTGGACGAACTCGCCGAGGAGGAGGTGCGCGAACTCGACCGTAACGCGGCCCCCGAGTCCGAGACCGTCTCCGCGCTGCTCGCCGCCTCCCTGCTGGGCGGGCGCCGCGCCCGTACGGCGGGGGAGCGGCTCGCCGAACTGCTGGGCGCACAGGGCGCGCTGCGGCTGCGCGACCAGGGCGCGGAGCTCGTCGCCGGCTATGTCGACCGTGTACTGCACGGGGAGCGCGACCGGCGGCTCGCACCCCTGGAGGCCCTGGGCGTCGCCGCCGAGCCGCAGGCGGAACTGATCGCCGCGCTGTCCGTACTCCAGAAGGAGACGAGGTAAACCCCGTGAGTGATGTGGTGGATGTGGCCGACGCGAACGGCGCCGGCGGAGACCCCGGAAGCACGGCCGGCGGGTCGGGCGGCAACGGCGCACGCGGCCGTTCTGGCGGGGGAGGGGCGGCGGCCGGCGGCAGGCCCTGGAACGCGGGCGGGTCCGGTGATCGCGGCGGGTCCGGTGATCGCGGTGGGTTCGGTGGGTCCAGAGCGTCTGGTCCGTCTGGTGGGGGCGTGGAGCCGGGTGCGTCGGGTGCGACCAGTGGTTCCGGTGGATCTGGTGGGTTCGATGCGTCCGGTGCGAGGGGCGGGTCTGGCGAGACCAGGGGTTTCGGCCGGCCGGGCAGATCGGCCGGCCCGGCGGGCGCCGTACGGTTCGAGCCCTCCCCGCGCTCCCGGGACTCCGTGCGGTCCGCGGACTCGCCGCTCTCCGGAAGCCCCGAGGGGCGTACGGGGGGCGGGCAGGCCACCGGCCCCGGTTCACGCGGCCCCGGTACACGCGGCCCCGGTTCCCCCGGCTGGGACGACGGGCTCATCGCCCGCCGCGCCCGGACGCGGTCCGACGAGCGCGGCCCGGAGAACCTCCTCACCGGCGGTGGCGGCCACACCCCCATCGGCGGCGCCTACGCGGGTCCCCTCAGGGCCAGGCTGGACGCGCTCGGCGAGCTCGTCGGCCTCTCCCGTACACGGGTGGACTCGTCGGTGCTCGCCGAGGCCGGACGCGTACTGGACGAGGCGTCGACGCGGCAGCGGCTCTCCTCGCGCCACACCGTCGTGGCGATCGCGGGCGCCACGGGCAGCGGGAAGTCCACGCTCTTCAACGCGCTCGCCGGAGTGCCCATTTCGGAGACCGGCCTGCGCAGGCCCACCACCTCCGCACCCATCGCCTGCGTCTGGTCGGACGGGGCCGCGGGGCTCCTCGACCGGCTCGCCATCCCCGGCAGGCTGCGCCGCAAGCCCCTCGCGGGCGGCGACGGCGACGAGGAACTGCACGGCCTCGTCCTGGTCGACCTGCCCGACCACGACTCCGCCGTCACCGCGCACCGCGACCAGGTCGACCGGGTGCTCGGCCTGGTGGACGCGGTGATCTGGGTCGTCGATCCGGAGAAGTACGCCGACGCGGCACTGCACGAGCGCTATCTGCGTCCCCTGGCCGGACACGCCGAAGTCACCTTCGTCGTCCTCAACCAGGTCGACCGGCTGCCCGGCGAGGCGGCCGAGCAGGTCCTCGACGACCTGCGGAGACTGCTGGACGAGGACGGGATGGCGCTCGGCGAGTACGAGGAGCCCGGCGCCACCGTGCTCGCGGTGTCCGCGCTCGGCGGCCAGGGCGTCGGCGAACTGCGGGAACTGCTCGGCCGCTTCGTGCAGGAGCGCACGGCCGCGGAGCGGCGGCTCGCGGCCGACGTGGCCGCCGCGGCGGGACGTCTGCGGCCCGCGTACCTGGCGGACGGAAGGCCGGGGCTCGGTGAGGAAGCGCGTGAGCAGTTCGCCGACCGGCTCGCCCGGGCGGTCGGCGCGGTCGCGGCGGGCGAGGCGGCGGAACGCGAGTGGCGCAGAAACGCCGGCCGCGCCTGCGGCACGCCCTGGCTGCGGCTGTGGCGATGGTACGAGCGCACGCGTACGCCGGGCGCGGAACCGCCGCAGGAGCCCCAGGTCGTCGAGGAGGAGGCCACCGCGAGGCAACGCGTCGAGCAGGCGGTGCGCGCGGTCGCCGACGAGGCGTCCGACGGGCTGCCCGCCCCCTGGGCGCACGCGGTGCGCGAGGCGGCCGTCCGCGGCGCGGAGGGGCTCCCCGAGGCGCTGGACGACCTGGCGGGCAGCGCCGCGGCGCCGAGCACGCGCCCGCCGCGGCCCGCGTGGTGGCCCGCGGCCGTGCTCGTCCAGGCGGGCATGACGCTCTTGCAGATCTTCGGCGCGCTGTGGCTGCTCGGGCAGATCTTCGGCGTCGTGCCACCTGGCCTGCTGCCGCCCGCGATGGTGATGCTCGCGGGGATCGTCGGCGGGCCCGTGGTCGAGTGGGCGTGCGCGGCGGCGGCGAGGGGGCCCGCCCGACGGTACGGGCAGGACGTCGAGCGGCGGCTGCGGGAGACGGCCGCCGGGTGCGGACGGGCGAAGGTGCTCGACCCCATCTCCGCCGAACTCATGCGCTACCGGGAGGTGCGGGAGCAGTTCGCGACGGTGTCGGGCACGGAGCAGCTGCCGGGGAACACCCTGACGGGACGGGGTGCGCACGGGCACGCTGCCCGGTTGTGACGGGGAGCGCAGGGCCGGGGCCTGCGAGGCGGGGCACGTGGGTCGTGGTCCCGGACGCGCCGAACGCCCGGCAACGCCCGGGCGGGCCTGGAGGGGCCGGTGCTCGCTCGTCCGGGTGACGGGGTTGTCCACAGCCCGCGATCGCGCGAGCGGTTCGACAGCTGGTTGTCCACAGGGGCAAGCAGGACTCCGCCGATTCGGTCACTCTGAGTCCAGGAGCCGACGGCCCCGGTCATGAGCCGGGACCGACGGGTCCGTGACGGTGACAGCCAGTGACAGCTGTCGGATGACGTGTGACGCGTGACGCGTGGAGTCGGGGAGGGGTCGACATGACGGAGACAGTGGTGACCTTGGTCGGGAACGTGGCGACCGGGGTGGAGTTCAAGGAGTCGCCGACGGGCGGGGTGGCGCGCTTCCGGTTCGCCGTTCCCGTGCGGCGATGGGACAGAGCCAAGGCGGAGTGGACGGACGGGCCGACGAGTTTCTACACGGTCTGGGCGTGGCGGACGCTGGCGGCCAATCTCGCGGCGTCCGTGTCCCTCGGGGAACCCCTGGTGGTGCAGGGCAGGTTGCGGGTCAGGGAGGAGGAGCGCGAGGGCAGGCGCAGGACCTTCGTGGACATCGAGGCCGCGGCGGCGGGCCATGACCTCAACCGCGGTACCTCGGCGTTCCGCCGGGTGGCGCGGATGTCCGCCAGGGGGACGCCCCAGCAGGGCGAGGCGGTGGCGGGTCTGCTGGCCAGGGCGGGCGGAGGGCGGCCCGCGGAGCGCGATCCCTGGGCGGTCCCGGCCGAGGACCCGACGCGGCACACGGCGGAGGCTCCGCCGTGGAGCACCGCCGACGCGGGTTCCGGCGGCGGACCGGGAGCGGCGACGGGGAGGGCGGCCACGGACGCGGTGACGGGATGGGCGACGCGGCCGGAGGCGGGTAGGGCCACGGACGCGGTCACGGGGTGGGCGACGCGGCCGGAGGCGGGTCAAGAGACGGTTGACGGGGCGGTTGGAGGGGCGGTTCGTACGGTGGTCGCCGAGGCGGACGAGCCGAACCATCCTAGGCCGGACCATCCGCACGGGGGCCAACGACAGCCGGACCGTCCGCAGTCGGAGCAACAGCAGTCGGACCAACGGAAGCCGGCGCAAGCGAAGCCGTCACAGTCGAAGCCGGCGCAGTCGAAGCCGGACCGGCCGAAGCGGAGCCGGTCGCCGAAGCCGGACCGGGCGGCGGAACATGTGGGGGACGGTGAGCGTGAAGCGTCGCCCCAACCTTTCTGATGTGTCGGAGGGGTTGAGGACATGTCGACAAATAAAGCCCAGGTCAGCGGTGGTCGGCGGAGGCTCGGCGCTCCATCCCCGCGACACTCCGTGCGGCCCGTAACGATTGTGATTCGGTCCGGCCTTCAGGTCGCCGGGAGGTCATCCGCCCACATCTGCCCTCCATAGGATTCCTGTTGTCCACGAGCCCGCGCCAAGGGGTTCCGGGCGAAGGGGAATTCGTTGCTTTCTGTGAAATCGGCCGCATTCGTCCGGAAGCCCGGCTCCATCCGGGCGCGGAAGCGGGCGCGCCTCGCCGGGCGGGGCGCGGTGCGCCTGGCCTCGGCGGCAGTCGTGTCCGGTCTGCTCGCCCTGGGCGTGGTGTCGGGTGCGGGCGTCGCCGCCGCCGACGACTCCTCCCCCCAGCACCCGGGAGGCGCGACGGCCACGCTCGACGGCCTGGACGTGCACGGCGGTGCCGTCCTGCACACGAAGGACGCGGGCGGGCGGAGCACGGACGAACAGCTCGACGCCGGGCTGTTCGAGATGAACGTGGACGGCGGCGGCAAGCTCAAGACGTACTGCGTCGACATCGACAACCCGGTCCAGGACGAGGCGAAGTACGTCGAGACGCCGTGGGCCCAGACCTCGCTCGGCGCCAACCGCGACGCGGGGAAGATCCTCTGGATTCTGCGGCACTCCTATCCGCAGGTCGACGATCTTTCCGCGCTCGCCCGGTCCGCTCACACCGGTGCCCTGACCGCGCAGAGCGCGGCGGCCGGGACGCAGGTGGCGATCTGGCGGTTCTCGGACGGCGCCGACGTGGACGCGACCGACCCGCAGGCGGAGCGGCTCGCCGACTGGCTCACCCGGCACGCCGGCACCGTGGCCGAGCCGCGCGCCTCGCTCAGCCTCACTCCCAGCGCGGTGTCCGGGCAGGCGGGGCAGCCGATCGGGCCGGTCACCGTCAGCACGGACGCGGACAGCGTGACGGTGGTGCCGCCCGCCGACGCGGCCGAGAGCGGGGTCCGGATCACCGACGCGGACGGCAAGCCGGTCACCACGGCGAAGAATGGCAGCAAGCTCTACTTCGAAGCGCCGGAGAGCACCAGGCCCGGGGCGCCCAACGCGGGCACGGCGCAGATGACCGTGCAGGCCACGGCGTCCGTTCCGGTCGGGCGGGCGTTCGCGGGCGTCAACAAGAGCCAGACGCAGATCCTCGCAGGCTCCAGCGACTCGACGGTCTCCGCGACGGCGACCGGCGGCTGGGCACCGGGCGGCTCGGCCGCGACGCTCACGGCGCAGAAGGACTGCGGCAAGGGCGGCGTGGACGTCACCGCGGCCAACCGGGGCGAGGGCGTGTTCCGGTTCGAGCTCGGTGACGAGGCGGAGACCGTGGCGGCGGGGAAGGCCAAGACGATCACTGTGCCGGTCTCCGAGGACCAGCGCTACGACTTCACGGTCACCGGCGACCACGGGTTCGAGCAGGAGTTCTCCGGCACGCTGGACTGCCGGACCAGCAGCACGACACCTCAGGCCGACCAGGACGTCACCAGCCTGGACGCGGCCTCCGTCGGCGGACCGGCGGGCGGCGACACCACGGACCTCGCGGGCAGCGGCCTCGCGGAGACCGGCTCGTCCAGCGCGACGCCGATGGTGGCGGGGGTGGCCATCGCGCTCGTGCTGATCGGCGGCGGCGTGATCTTCGTGCTCCGTACCAGGAGGAGTGCCTCGGGCGCGGGCGAGTGACGCCGGCCCGCACCGGGCCGGAGAAGACGTTCGCGAAAATCTTGGCGCACGGTGAACGCGGGCCGTCGGCCGTCCGTATTCCTGATCGGAACGGGTGGCCTGGCGGGGCCACCCCA
>NZ_JAIUKE010000413.1 GCF_020176795.1 Streptomyces sp. 8L | reverse complement strand
GGTACCGGGGGCCGGGGTCCGAGCGGGGCGAACAGGGCAGGTGAGGCCCGATAACTTCGTGCAACTTATTATATTCATTCCGTATATGCGCCTGGTTACGCGCTCATGATCCGGTCTGATGTATTTGCTTCCCGTGCTGGGTCTTGCCGCCCCTGGGTCGCGGTGCGTTACTCGTTGTATCCGCTTCAGCGGACCGGTGCCGCCCGCGGAGCGTGGGCCCGCGGTGGCGCACTCTCCGAGTGCCGTCGGCTTTCCTTCTCCCGACCTCGTGCGTGGTGTCCGGTGGTGGGTCGCCCACCCCCGCCGGCCGGGCTCCGGCACAAGGTCTCCGAGATCCCACCTGGCCAGTGGTGCGGAAGCAGACGTACATGCCCTTGGGGCGGTGGAGTCGCATCACCTGATCGTGCTCGGTCGCGCCCTGTCGTGTCCCGAGCCAGGAGGAGTCCGTCATGCCCATCAGTCCGAATCAGGGGTCCAGCGGTGGTGGCACGCTCGTCACCATCACCGGGACCAACTTGTCCGGCACGACCGCGGTGCACTTCGGCACCCGGTCGGCCACCTCGGTCACCAACGTCTCCCCGACGCAGGTCACCGCTGTCTCTCCGTCCGGAAACGGCGTGGTCGGCGTCACCGTCACCACACCGGGCGGCACGAGCAACCCGGTCTCGTTCTTCTACGTGGGACCGCCCTTCAAGCAGTCGTTGAGCCCCACCTCGGGCTCTACCGCGGGCGGCGAGACCATCACCATCACCGGTACGGGCCTGTCGACGGCCACCGGCGTGGCCTTCGGCGCCAACAGCGCGACGCCCACGGTGATCTCCGACAGCCAGATCACCGCCGTCGCACCCGCCGGGACCGCCGGTTCGGTCGGCGTCAGCGTCACGACCGCGGGCGGCACCAACAACGGCCTGACCTACACCTACATCGCGGAGCCGACCGTGACCACGGTCGCTCCGGACGAGGGGCCGGTCTCCGGCGGTACGGCCGTGACCATCACGGGAACCGGCCTGGCCACCACGACCCAGGTCACCTTCGACGGCAACCCGGCGCCCTTCACCGTGATCGCCGACACCTCGGTGTCCGCGATCACGCCGCCGGGAGCTGCCGGCGCGGTGGACGTCGTGGTCAGCAACGACGCGGGCAGCGCGACCGCCGCGGACGGTTTCACCTACGTGGCGGGGCCCGGCATCTGATCAGTGCCCCCAGCGCGAGGGACGACCGCGCCGTGCTGGACGCGGCGCGCCGTCCATGAAGCCCCTCGGCTCTGGACGTATCGGGGCCGAGGGGCTTTCCGTCCCACCCGCCGTCGACTCCCCAGGAGGACCCGTGAGCGACGCACGCTCCACGTCGACAACCACCGCAGTCCCGGCCGCTCCGGCGGCAGGCCCCGTACTGACCTCGGTCGTCCCCAACACCGGGCCCGCCGCCGGCAACAACAACGTGACGCTCAACGGCAGCGGTTTCGCCGGCGTCACCGCGGTCACCTTCGGCACCGCCCCGGCGCTCACCTACACGGTGAACTCCACGACGAAAATCACCGCGGTGGCGCCGCCCGGCACGGGCAGCGTGGCCGTCACCGTCAAGAACCCCGGAGGCACCAGCGGCCCGGTCACCTACACCTACGCCGCCGCCCCGGCACTGGCCTCTGTGACACCGAGTCAGGGGCCGGCTTCCGGCGGCACGACGGTCGTCCTCACCGGCACCGGCCTGTCGGCGGCCAGTGCGGTCATGTTCGGCGCCACGCCCGCCACGACGTTCACCGTCGACTCGGCCACCCAGATCACCGCCGTCGCGCCCGCGGGCTCGGGCGCCGTGCCGGTCACCGTCACGACCCCGGGCGGCACGACGGGACCGGTCTACTTCTTCTACCTCACCGCGCCCTCCCTCCTGTCCGCGACCCCCGCCCAGGGACCCGCGTCCGGCGGCACCGGCGTCACCCTGAGGGGCGCCGACCTCACGGGGGCCACTTCGGTGCTCTTCGGCGCCACGCCCGCTCCCGCGTTCACGGTCGACTCGCCGACACAGATCACCGCCGTCACGCCGGCCGGCGGCGGAACGGTGCAGGTCGCCGTGGTCACGCCGGCCGGCTCCAGCAACCCTGTCGCCTTCACCTATGTGCCCGCGCCACTGCTGTCCGGTCTCTCTCCCGGTCAAGGACCCGTCGATCCGGGGGCGGTGATCACCCTCACCGGCAGCGGCCTGACCACGGCCACCGCGGTCCGCTTCGGAGCGGCACCCGCCGCGTTCAGCGTGCTCTCGGACACCACGATCACCGCCTCGGCGCCCGCAGGACCGGCCGGCACGGTCCTCGTCACCGTGACCACCCCGGGCGGGACGAGCAACTCCCTGCCCTACACACGCATATCGGCGCCGCAGATCTGATCGGGGGCCTCGCGGCCCGCGCGGGACCGGGAAGCGGGACGGGGAGGGGCCGTGCGGGGAGGTGATACCTAGTCCGACTGGGCTGACTACGGTCAGAATCTCCCGCATATGCCAAGAAAACAGTCATAAGGTGACGCTCCATCAGACAGTCGCGGACGAAAACGGCCGCGCGCACAAGGAGCACTCACATGGCACACAGACAGCCACGCCGACGGGGAACGTTCATCGCCGCAGCCGCGCTCGCGGCCGTGGTCGGTGCGGCAGCCCCGGCCGCGGCGGCGGACTCCTCCACCGCTCTCCAGGTTTCCCCCTCGACAGCCACCGTCGGAAGCCAGGTGACACTCACCGCCACCGTCAGCTGCCCCGAGGACCCCACGGGCGGCCTGGGCGTGACCTTCTTCGACGGCGGCGACGAACTGGACACCGTGGGACTCGACTCCGGCGGCCAGGCCACCTTGAACACCTCGTTCAGCACGACCGGCACGCACACCATCACGGCCGCCTACAACGGCAACCAGGTCGGGGGCGAGGGCTGCGGCGCCTCGAGCACCACCGCCACCGTCACCGTGACCGACAGCCCGACGCCCCCGAACCCGGGCCCCTGCCTCCTTCTCTGCGCCCCCTCGCTGGGAACATCACTGATCAACTTCAGCACCGGCGACATCAACAACAACATCGGCAACGAGATCGCCCACAACAGCCTCCACATCCACTGAGGCCACCGCGCCGCCCGGCGCGCCCCCCACGCCCGACGCCGAGGCCGGCGCCCGCCCGCCGGCCACGGCCGCGTCGCGCCGGCGCTTGTCGGCACTCCACACCCCCGACGCGCCGGCCCGATCGCCGGCTCGACGGCACCGCCGCGCCGCCTCACGTCGTGGCGGGAGCACCCTCCGCGGGTGACTCGGGGCGCGGTTCGCCGAGGATTTCCCGGAGCCAGTCCAGCGAGTCCTGCGCCAGCAGAGCGTCCGCAAGCAGCCGCGCCGATTTGGTGACGAGGCGGCCCCTGCTGTTGTCGATCCACCGTTGGACGTTCGCGTATCCCTGCGCCTTGTACTCGATGCCCTGCACCAGGCACTCCAGCTTGTCCGCGTCACGGGCGCAGATCGATTCGGCGGTCTCTTTGTCCTCGTACTCACCGATCAGGCCCCGCACGGTGTCGGCGAGGATCGCGGGCATGCCCGCGACCTGATCCTCCGTGACCGCCCGAGGGTCGGCGCCGGGGGTGTACTTCTTGCCCAGGTGGTTGACATCCCCGGTGCGGGTCTCCTGGGTGTCGTGCCAGGTGGCCAGGAACGCGGCGCGGTTCGGGTCCGCGCCTTCGAGTGCCGCGACGACCGAGGCCATCAGGGCGGTGCGCCAGGAGTGCTCGGCGACGCTCTCCGGGTCGCGAACGCCCGCCATCCACCAGCCCGTACGCCGAGAGTTCTTGAGCGAGCCGGCCTCGAAGAGGAACCGTGCGACAGCGGTCAGGTCCTCAGTCACGTCATCACCTTTCACGCCTCGGCGAGGAGTCTTTCGTGGCCGGGACCGCCGGCCAGGGTCTCCCCGCATGACCGACTTCGTTCACGTGCCCGCCGCCACTGAAATCCGGGGCCGGGCCGCCCGGCTCGCACAATCCGTCGTACGTGATCTTCTTGCGGCCGGACTCAGATCGTCGGGCCGGTGACGTGCGCGTACGAGGTGGGCGCGCAGCACGCCTTGTTCCACCCATCCTGCGGACGAGTGGTGAGGGAGACGACGGGGGACGTTACGCGTGGCAGTGCGCCGCTCTACGATACGGCCATGATCCGCGCAGTGGTCTTCGACGTGGGCGAGTGTCTGGTCGATGAGACACGGGAGTACGGCACGTGGGCCGACTGGCTCGATGTCCCCCGCCACACCTTCGCCGCCATGTTCGGTGCTGTCATCGCACAGGGCCGCGACTACCGCGACACTTTCCAGGCGTTCCGGCCCGGCTTCGACCTGGCCGCTGAGCGCGAGAAGCGGGCCGCTGCCGGGCAGCCCGAACACTTCGGAGAGGAAGACCTCTATCCGGAGGTCCGCGACGCCTTGCGCGCACTGCGCGCGGACGGCCTGTGGCTCGGCATCGCGGGAAACCAGACCGTACGGGCAGGCAAGATCCTGCGTGACCTGTTCAGCACGGACGTCGACCTGATCGGCACCTCGGACGACTGGGGCGCGTCGAAGCCGGACCCGGCTTTCTTCGAACGCGTCGCCGCCGCCGTACCGGCCCGGCCCCACGAGATTCTGTACGTCGGGGACCGCGTCGACAACGATCTCCGGCCCGGTGCCGCGGCCGGCATGAGGACGGCTCTCGTGCGCCGTGGACCGTGGGCCACGATCCAGTGGGACACCCAGGAGGCCAAGGAGCTCCCCACTTTCCGAGTGGAAAGCCTCCTCGAACTCCCCTCGCACATCGCCGCATTCAACGAGCGAGAGCGCTGACGGTCGTCGCCCAGCCATAGAGCCGGTCGTCGAGGTCGCGCACGCACTGTTCATCCTGGTACGGGGTGAGCGCCCGCCGGACGGCCCGTACGCGGTCCATACCCACCGCGTACCAGGTGCGTTCCAGCTGGTCGAGAGCCTGAACGGCGTATCCGCAAGCTGCCTCGGGCGCCCTCGCGGCTGCCTCGACGGCCCCGAGATCGCCGAGGATCACTGTGCGCTGCTTGTCCTCGTGAGCGGGCAGCGCCTCCAAGACCTCGAGCAAAGTGGTCCTGGCCTGCGGCAGATGGCCCGCCACCAGCTGCGTGTTCCCTTTGAACGCCGCCAGCCGGACACCGCTGAACCAGTCCAACCACACCGGAGGCTCCCACTCGCCGCCCCCGGCGAGAACCGTCTCCGCATGCCTGATCAGGTTCAGAGCTGTCCGTGTGTCCCCGCACCGGGTCTCGCACTCGGCTTCCACCGCGTCCAGCCATGCCAGATGCTCTGCGCTCGCGGGCCCGCGTCGCGCGTAGGTCCGTGCTGCCGTGATCCGTTCGGCTGTGGCGGCCCTGTCCCCGGCCCATCCCGGGACAAACGCCATGTGCGCCAGGACCGCGGAGCCGAGAAGGGGAGCGTCGGCTTCGCCCGCAGCCTGAAGAGCGTGCAGCCAGGTGGAGCCCGCACGCTCCGTTTCGCGCAGGTCGAAGAACTCGATCCGTCCCGCCAACAGCAGCGTCTCAGCCAGGGCGGAAGCAACCCGCACTCGCGTCTGTCCCGCGGTTTCGGCGAGGAGAGCACGACCGAGATCCGCGTGGGCCGTCGCAGCCGGATGCAGCGCGGAAGGTGCGACGGACCAGTACAGGCGCCGATGAGAAGAGGTCACCGACTCGTAGTCCGCAGCCACCGTCGCCGGCTGCATCATCAACGAGGACTTGGCAGGAATCACGGGCATGGGACGAGCGGCAAGCCTCGTGGCAGCGGGCCGTTGTACGGGCCGGACGGCGCCCGGAGGAGAGAAACCGAGCGCGTCCAGATCCTGGCCAAGTGTGCGCACGAGAGCGTGTTGGACCTCTCCCTGAGGCCACGGTGGCGCATCGGACTCCCATCTGCGCACCTGTCGGACACCGACACCGAGTGCTTCGGCGAGGGACTGCTGTGATGGGTAACCGGCCGCCATACGAGCGGCCTTGAGCTTTGCGTTCCCTGCGGATCGGGGCACGGCCACCTCCTGGGTTCCGCTCAGTGTGCCCGGCAGGCCCTGCTGATTGCCAGGGTCTCCCCTTGCAAGTGAACGGAAGTCCTCTTTTCCTTCGAAGAAAGACCTGTGAAAGTCCTCGCGATCCGGCTTGTACCGGGCCACAGTTGACGTCCTGACACCGCACCGCCACCCAAAGGAGCCACCGGCATGGACGTCACAACAGACTCTCCGCCTCTGGCGCTGGCCGAGTTGACCGATGGGCAACGCCGCGGAGGGGTGTGCGCGTACTGCGGTACTCCTGTGTCGAATCGCACCGCCGTCGACCTCGGCACGCGGCTGGACGCCGACGGCATCCGCATCTTCCCCCGCGCGCACCCGGACTGCGTCGAGGTCGCACGGTGAACGGCCCGCACCCCGGCCCGGGTTGGTGTCACTGGCACCACGCCCCGGCCGACGGGCTCGCTCTGATCGCCGTGGCGCCGGCCGTCGGGGGACGGGATCTCTACGCGTGTACGGAGTGCCGCACCACGTACCGCCTGTCAAGCGCCGCCGACTCGCCGCTGCCGGAGGACCGTCACGCCACGCCATGCGTCGCAGGCGGGCACGACTTCCGCGTAGGGGACGAGAGCGGCGCCGCCTACCGCACCGAGCGCGGGGCGGAGGTGCGGCGCGTCGCGCAGCGGCTGTGCGAGCCGGACCCGCAACTCCAGGCCCTCGCACGGGCGACAGGGGAGACGAAGGCCGATGACTGACGCCACGACCGGGCACTCCTGCGCGTCCTGCGGGAACGGCGTCACCACGTACGTGGGAAGCGCCGAACGCGGCTCCGGTATCCACACCCTGTGGGCCTGCCACCAACACCTCGGCGAGGTCGCGGCTCAGGCCCGGACGATCGAGGACCAGGAGGACTTCCTTCTGGGCCTCGCCCGCCGCGACAAGCCCGGGCGGAAGCCGCCCAATTCCTGAACGACTCCGGCCGACGGGAGCCCCGGGCTCGTCACACCCGTCGGTCGGAGTCCCGGCCCCGGCCCCGGGCGCCCGCGCGACACTCGGGGCGGACCGGCGAGTGCACCGCCGTGTACCGGTCAGGTCAGAGCCGATGACGCCGACGCCATCGCGACGGCGTTCGCCGACATCCTGATCAGAGCTGGGGAAGGAGGCGGAGCGCGATGACGCCCGCAGATTCGAACGCTGACCCGGACTCCGGCACCGCAGGTCTGCGCGAGGCGATGGCCGAAGGCCTCGCCGACGACGGTGCCCTCAACGATCCCGGCTGGCGGTCCGCCGTCGAGCGGGTGCCGCGGCACCGGTTCGTGCCGGGCTTCTACCTGCCCGCCGACGAGCGCGACGGGCAGGGCCTGACGGTGTGGGAGCCCGTCACGGCCGCGTCCGGCCGCGACCGGTGGCTGGCCGCCGTGTACTCCGACACGACGCTCGTCACGCAGTTCGACGGCGAGGAACGGGACTGGAACGACCCGCACGTGCGACACGGTGGAGCGCCGACCTCGTCGTCCACCCTGCCGTCGCTCGTTGTACGGATGTGGGCCGACGCGGACGTGTGCGAGGGGCACACGGTGCTGGAGATCGGTACCGGCACCGGATACTCCACCGCGCTGGCCTGCGAACGGCTCGGCTCGACCGGCGTGACCTCGATCGAGGTCGATCCGCACCGGCTGGAACAGGCGGCAGGCGCGCTGTACGCCTGCGGTTACACCCCCAACCTCGCGGTGGCGGACGGCCTGCACGGCTACTGGCCGGACGCGTTGTTCGACCGCATCGTGGCCGCCTGCTCCTTCCGCGCCGTCCCCGCGGCCCTGCTCGCCCAGAGCCGGCCGGGCGGGAAGATCCTGCTCACCCTCTCCGGCTGGCTCTACGGGTACGCCCGTGTCCTGCTCACCGTGAACGGCGACGGCACCGCCGAGGGGTCGCTGCTCCCCGGCACGGTGTCGTTCATGGCAGCCCGCGCCCACGCGGCACCCGCCTTCGGCAACCCCACCCGCTGGGCCGCGATGCTCCCGGAGCCGGGCCGGGCCGCGCGGCACTCGCCCGAGCGGATCACGGCTGCGACCGAGGAGGCGTTCCACCCGCGGTTCCTCGCGCAGTGCGCGGTGCCGGACGCACAGATCGCGACCGTCGGCGGCGTCGTGCACCTGATCGACGTCGTCACCGGGTCCGCCGCCACCCTCACCCCGGCGGGCGACGGGTGGCAGGTGCGCGAGGGCGGCCCGCTGCGGCTGTGGGGGCGGATCGAGTGCGTGCTGTCGGCGTACGACAAGGCGGGCCGGCCCGGGCCTGAGGCGTTCACCCTGCATGTGGACGGGGGCGGGCAGTGGCTGCGGCACTCGCGGATGCCCGGCCTGCGGCTGACCGGGCCCTGATCCGGCCGGGCGGATGCGCCCCGTCGCCGCCGCCCGTGCACGGCCTGCCGCGGGGAACGCGAGCCGGGGCCGCGAGGTCCGGGTGCGGGCTCGGGGGGTCAGAGGGAGGTGCGCCTGCCGCGGCGGAGGACCATCCGGCTCGGCAGGACCAGCAGCAGCAGGCTGTAGTACTGGAGCTCGGGTACGGCCAGGGCGATGGCGAAGGCGACGACCAGGGCGATGACGTTGACGTAGCTGTCGGCGTACACCTCTTCGACGCGCCGGCCGGCCACGCGGCCCCTCTCTTCGAGCAGCCCCGGGGCGCTCTTCAGGGTCGCCAGCATGCCCAGCCGGCACACCATGGTGGCCAGGACGGTCGCGTAGTAGAACCCCGCCACGAAGCGGTCCCGGCCGAAGGCGCCGATCATCTCCGTGGGGAGGGGGAGCACGACCACGGACAGCAGCCACCCCATGTTCCACATCGTCAGGGGACGGGTGACCCGCGCGACCGACGAGAAGGACCGGTGGTGCTCTCCCCAGATGTTCGCGATGACCGCGAAGCTGAGGACGAAGCTCCAGATCTGGTTGACGTGATCGGTGATCACCTTGCTGGCGCTCTCGTGGGCGGACGCGACCTCAGGGACGAGGTCCACCAGCGGCAGGATCAGCAGGGTGATGGAGATCGCCGTCACCGCGTCGGTGAAGAGCACCAGGCGCTCCCCCGAGGCGGTCCCCTCGATCCTGTCCGATGCCGGGGCCGACGGCTCCGGGGCGAGCCCCTTCGCCGCCGCCTCGCCGCCGCCGCTGTCACCCATGCGTTCCTCCCACTTCCCTGCCCGACGCCTGACGTCCGGCGCCCGCCGCTCCTGTCCGGGGCCCCGGTCGCGGACGTTCCGAACACCCGCGCGGACTCTACCCGAGGGCTGTAAGGCGAGAGTTGGCCGGGCCGGGGCCGTCCACCCGCCCGCCCGCGCGGGTCCGGCGCCGCACGCGGCGCGGTGGGGGAGAGCCCCTCACAACTCCGTGCGGTACATCAGGTCCGTCTCGTGGGTGGTGAAGCCCAGGCCCTCGTAGACCCTGACCGCCGCCGTGTTGTCGCCGTCCACGTACAGCATCGCGGTCGGTAGGCCCTCGGCGGCCAGGTGGCGCAGGCCGATCGCGGTCAGGGTCTTGCCGAGGCCGCCGCCCTGGGCGTCCGGGCTGACTCCGACCACGTAGACCTCGCCGAGCCGCTCCTCCGCGTGGACCTTCGTCCAGTGGAACCCGATCAGTTCGCCCGCGCGCTCCGCGAGGAAGAAGCCCTTCGGGTCGAACCAGGGCTCCGCGATCCGGTCGTCCAGGTCGCGCTGCGTCATCCCGCCCTGCTCCGGGTGGTGCGCGAAGGCCGCCGCGTTCAGCGCGAGCCAGGCCGCGTCGTCCTCGCCCGGTACGAACGTACGGATCGCCACGCCCGCCGGGATCTGCGGGTCCGGGATGTCCAGCGGCGCCAACGGCCGCCTCATCTGGCGCAGTTCGCGGAAGAGCGTGAGGCCGAGTACCTGGGCCAGGTGGCGTGCGCCGGACTTCCCGCCGTGCGCCCACACCCGAAGCCGCCGGCCCGAAGCCGCCATCAGCGCGTCGCCGAGCGCGGGGGGGGGGGGCCCGGCGCGGGGGGGGGGGGGGGCGGCGCGGGGGGCCCCGGGGGGGGCGCCCCGGGCCGGGGGGGGGCCCGGGGGGGCGCCCCCGGCCCCGCCCCCCCCCACCCCCCGCCCCCCCCCCCCCCCCCCCCCCCCCCCCCCCCGCCCCCCCCGGCGGGCCGGCCCCCCCCCCCCCCACGAGGGGTGCACGACGAGTTCGGCCGCGGGGGCCTCCACCGGGTCCGTGTCCTCCAACTGCGCGTATCCCAGGACCTCGCCGCCCGCCGTGAGCAGGAGGTGCCGCACCCCTTCGCGGTGGCCGCCGCGGAGTTGGAGCCTGCCCTGCTCGGAGACGGCCTGCGTGCCGTCCGCGGCCGCTGCCTCGGCCAGCAGGGCGAGTACGGACCCGGCCTGTTCGTCCGTGAGCGCGTCGAGTGTCTGGATCTGCCGTGCGGGCTCTCGGGCTGCTGCGTCAGTCATGCGTCGAGGGTACGGCGAGGTCCGGCGGGGGAGCCGCCCGTCACCCGCGTGGCCGCGCCCGTGGCCTGTCGTGATCGTCCGCCCGGCCGCTCCCGTCCGGCAGGACGCCGTCGAGCAGGGCCGCCCAGGCCGCCGCGGTCCGCTCACGGCCGTCGTCGCCCGAGGCCAGCAGCCGCTGTACGTGGTCGCTCGCGAGCGGCCCGAGCAGCAGGTGTGCCAGGGCGTCGGCGTCGAGGCCGGGCCGCGCCTCGGTGAGCAGCGCCGCGATGTGGCCGTGCCAGAAGTCGTACACGGTGCCGGTCCTGGCCCCGGAGCCGGCTCCGGACCCGCTCTCGCAGCCGTCCCCGTCCCGGGCGGGGGCCTTGGCGGGGGCCGTGTGCGCGGCCGTCGCCGCCCGGCCGAGCGCGGCGAGGAGCCCCTTGTTGCGGCTGACGACGCCGAGGACGCCGTCCAGGAAGGCGAGCAGCCGCTCGCGGGGCGGCGCGCCCGGGCCCATGGGCGGCGGCCCCTCGGTGACGGCGTCGCGCAGGGCGAGTGCGCGCTCCTCCATGAGGGCCACCATCAGGCCCATGCGGCTGCCGAAGCGGTGGAACACCGTGCCCTTCCCGACGCCCGCCTCGGCGGCGACCCGCTCCATGGAGACCTGCTCGGGCGGGTGCTCGGCGAGGAGGCGTTCGGTGGCGGCCAGGATGGCGCGCCGGTTGCGGGCCGCGTCGGCGCGTTCGCGGTGGGCTTCGGCCATGGGGGCGTCCTCGGTTCTCGGTGCGGGCGGTGGGCGGCGGGTGGTGCGTGGCGGTCGGTCGGCG
>NZ_JAIUKE010000412.1 GCF_020176795.1 Streptomyces sp. 8L | reverse complement strand
CGCCATCGGCGGTCTTCTCGCTTCCTCCGGATCAAGCAGATCCAGTATCAGCGTGTCCACCACTCAGGGGGAGACCCCAGTGCCTGTCTCCAAGGTCCATGCCCATTGTGGTGCCGTACTCAAGGGCGCATCTGGACCGCGAAGCACGGCCATGCAAGACCCGGTCGAGACACACGCTCCTCACACACAACCGGCGCGTGAGAACGACAAAGAGCCGGACCCAGTGAGACTGGGTCCGGCTCTTGAATACTGGCACTTCCGCAGGTCAGCGGCTTGATTGCGCTGTTCCGGCTTCTGTGCCCCCGGCAGGATTCGAACCTGCGCACACGGCTCCGGAGGCCGTTGCTCTATCCCCTGAGCTACGGGGGCGCTGTCGCCCCTCGGGGCGACGTCGAGAACATTACCAGCTTCCGGGGGGTCGTCGTGAACTGGTATTTCGCGCTCAGGCCGAGGCGCGCTTGCCGCGCTTCTTCTGGGTGCGCTTGCGGGGCTGCGCGCGGTCCTTGAGGTGGGTGACCTCGGCGTCCCCGTCGCCCGACGCCTCCTGTGCCGCGCGGACGCTGTTCTCCAGGGCCGACATCAGGTCGATCACCTTGCCGCCGCCCTCGTCCGGGCGGGCCGGGGCCGGGGACGGGGCGCCTTCGGCCTTGGCGGTGACGAGTTCTTCGACGGCTTCGCGGTAGTCGTCGTGCAGGGAGTCCAGGTCGATCTCGCCCAGGGTGTTCATCAGGGCGTCGGCGAGGTCGAGTTCCGCGTCCCGGACGGTCACGTCGGCATCGGGGGCGACGCCGTCCGCCGCGCGGATCTCGTCCGGCCACAGCAGGCCGTGCATGGTGATCACGTCGTCGACCACGCGCAGCATCCCGAGGCGCTCGCGGCCCCGGAGCGCGAACTTCGCCACGGCCGCCTTCTCGCTGCGTTTCAGCGCCTCGCGCAGCAGTGTGTAGGGCTTCGCTGCCGGGGCGCCGTTGGCCTGGAGGTAGTACGCCGTCTCCATCTGGAGCGGGTCGATGGCGTCCGCCGCCACGAAGGCGACGATCTCGATCGTCTTCGCCGTCGGCAGCGGGAGCGCCGCCAGGTCCTCGTCGGTGATCGGGACGAGCGCGCCGTCGGCGTCCTCGTACGCCTTGCCGATCTCCGCCGTGGTGACCTCCTGGTCGTCGAGTTCGCACACCTTGCGGTAGCGGATGCGTCCGCCGTCCTCGCGGTGGATCTGCCGGAAGGAGACCGCGTGGTTCTCCGTCGCGTTCATCAGCTTGATCGGGATGCTGACCAGTCCGAAGGAGATGGCGCCGTTCCATATCGATCGCACAGTTCATCCCTTTCGCGAGCTCTACGGGGTACGCGTGGGATTCTTATTTTATGACACCTATCACCGAGGTGGACGGCCGACGGCTCACGCTCAGCAACCTGGACAAGGTGCTGTATCCCGCCACCGGCACCACCAAGGGTGAACTCCTGCACCACTACGCCCGTACGGGGGCGCCCCTCCTCGCCCATCTCGCGGGGCGCCCCGTCTCCTTCCTGCGCTATCCGGACGGCGCCGGGGGCGAGGTGTTCTTCACCAAGAATCCGCCGCCGGGTACGCCGGACTGGGTGAACGTCGTGGACGTGCCCCGCTCCGCCCGGCGCGGCACGGACCGGGGCCGCCAGGTCGTCGTGGACGGCCTCGCCGCGCTGATGTGGGCGGCGAACCTGGTCGTCGAGTTCCATACGCCGCAGTGGCTCGCCGCGTCCCCCGCCATGGCGGACCGGCTGGTGTTCGACCTCGATCCCGGCGCCCCCGCCACGGTCGGCGACTGCTGCCGCGTCGCCCTGTGGCTGCGCGAGCGGCTGGCGGGCGACGGCCTGGACGCGTACCCGAAGACCTCGGGCGCCAAGGGGCTGCACCTGCTGGTCGCGGTGGCGCCCACGCCGTCCGCCGAGGTCTCCGCGTACGCCAGGAAGCTCGCGCGCGAGGCCGAGGGGGCGCTGCCGTCGCTCGTCGTCCACCGCATGCGGCGCGACCTCCGGCCGGGAAGGGTGTTCGTCGACCACAGCCAGAACAGCGCCGCGAAGACCACCGCCACGCCCTACACGGTGCGCGCCCGCCCCGAGCCCACCGTCTCCGCACCCCTCACCTGGGACGAGGTCGAGGCCGGCACGGACGGCCGTACCCCCTTGCGGTTCCTCCTCGGCGACATGCCGGAGCGGCTTGAGGTGTATGGGGACCTGATGGCGCCCCTGTTCGAGGACGAGCCCCCGCCGCTGCCCGCCTGAGGCGGGGCGCGGCCAGGGTGTGGGTGTCGGCTCGGGTGCGGGCGCCGGCCTGGGCGCGGGCGCCGTCGGCTCCGCCGCGGACCCGGGTTCTGCCTGTGCGGCACGTACGACTCGGCTCGTACGGCTACGGCTCGTACGACCCGGCTCGTACGGCTACGGCTACGGCCTCGTACGGCTCCGTGCGGCTCGTACGGCTCGCCCGCGGGTCGGGCCGTTCGGCTGGCCCGGCTCCCGGTCGGCCGGCCTCCGGGTCGGTCAGGCGCGTATCCAGGTGTTCCTGTTGCGCGCCGCCGCGTACACCGACTCCACGTCGGCCGGTTTCAGTACGCCTCCCAACCGTCCGAGCGTGCCCAGCTCGTCGTCCCTGAGGACGCGTACGTCCGGGGGTCCCGGCGGCGACGCGGGCGTCTCCAGTCGCGACGGGCCCACCACCACGAGCGCGGGCGCGACCGCCACGGCGAGTGCGAGCGACGCGCGCTCCGCATCCCGCCGCGCCCAGCGCACGTGCGGCACCGGCGCGCTCCGGCCGAGCCTGACCATCGGATCGGCGATCCGGACGCGCTGCTTGCGGGCCGACAGCGTCCGTACGGCGAGAACCCCCGCGGGGCCGATCGCCAGATGGTCGATGAAGGCCGCGCCCGGCAGCGGCACGGCGTGCAGCACCCGCCAGCCCGCGCCCTCCAGGCCGTCGAGCACCTCGCCCACCTGGCGCTGCGCGGCCAGCGCGTCCTGGCGCGCGTCACGGTGCAGCAGGCGCCCGGCCGCGGACACCGGTACGGCGTCGAGGTCGGCGTACAGCGCCTCACCCGGACGGTTCGGCGCGAGATCGTCGTCCGGGTGGAGGGAGAGCCGGTCCAGCTCCGCGGGCGTCGGCACGGGCGGCGGCCCCACCGTCACCTCGCCCGTCACATAGGGCGCGAGTGCCGCCAGCACGTCGCCCTCACGATCCGGCCTGACCAGGCTGAGCCTGCTCTCCTCCCGGTCGTACCAGGCGAGGCTGGTGCCGTCCGGAAGCGTGACGTAGAGCCGTTCGCGGCCCTGGTGCCGCGCCGGTGTGACGCGGAGACCGGCCATCACACATCACCCCCGGACCATGGGACCAGCAGGCGGGGCAACCGTGCAACCAGAAGGCACGCCCCCGCGGAGGTTTCCGGAAACGGCCTTCGTCGCACCGCGTGATCTTTTGCGGACTCTCCGTGGCGAACCTAGGGTCAATCGGACAAGCCTGTTGTCGGAATCACCCCTCAGGTCAACCAGGAGTAACCATGCCCCTGCGGTCCCTCGGCCTCCGCGCCACCACACTCGCCGCCGTCACCCTCACCGCCGCCGCGGCCCTGACCACCGTCCCCGCGGCGGCCCTGGACGGGCCCCCCGGGAACCACACCGCGCAGAGCCAGCAGGTTCCGCAGGACCAACAGGCCCCGCCGGCCCAACAGTCCCAGTCGGCGCCCCAGACGCAGAAGCAGACGCAGGATCAGGCGCAGCCCTCGGCCGGCCAGTACAAGGGGCGCGTCATCGCCCGGAGCGGCCTCTACCTGCGCGACAAGCCCACGCGCGGCAGCCGCGTCATCGGCCTCAAGAAGTACGGAAGCATCGTGCACATCTTCTGCAAGACCCGCGGCGACAACGTCGGGGGCAACAACCGCTGGTACCTGCTGACGGACGGCACCTGGGCCTGGGGCTCCGCCAAGTACATCAGCAACATCGGGGCCGCGCCGCGCTGGTGCTGACGCCGCGACCCGACCACCGCCACCGCGCGGGCCGGGGCGCCCGTACCGCGCGCGTCACCCGGACAGTCCCGACATGCCTTATGTCATGAGATAAACAGACATAAGGCATGTCTGCTTGCTACGTTGCCTGCCATGCCCGCACCGACGCAGCCCGCTCGTTCCGCGCCCCGTGCCCCCGGCGGCCGGGGCGTCGAGCTGCTCCTTCTCGTAGGTGCCGTCCTCGTCTCGGTGTCCGGCTACGCCGTGGTCGGCCTCGACCGGGACGGCGCCGTGCCGCCCGATGTCTCCGGTTATGCGCTGGGGCTCGGTGTGCTGTCGCTCGTCGCGCATCTGGCGGTACGCTTCCGGGCCCCCTACGGGGACCCCTTGCTGCTGCCCATCGCCGTCCTCCTCAACGGCCTCGGGCTCGTCCTCATCTACCGTCTCGACCTGGAGACGCCGGGCGAGCACGCGGCCCCGACGCAGCTCGTCTGGTCGGCGCTCGGCATCGGCCTGTTCGTACTGGTCGTCCTGATGCTCAGGGACTACAGGGTGCTCCAGCGGTACGCGTACGTCTCCGTCGTCGGCGCGCTCGCCCTGATGGTGGTGCCGATCCTGTTCCCCGCCGTCAACGGCGCCAAGATCTGGATCAGGATCGACGGTCTCTCCATCCAGCCCGGCGAGTTCGCGAAGGTGCTGCTCGCGCTCTTCTTCGCCGCGTACCTCGCCGCGAACCACCGGGCCCTGGCGTCGACCGGCCGCCGGATCTGGTGGTTCCAGCTGCCGACCGGCCGCGTCCTCGGCCCTCTGGTCACGGTCTGGCTGGTGAGCGTCGTGGTTCTCGTCTTCGAGCGCGACCTCGGGACGTCGCTGCTGTTCTTCGGTGTTTTCGTCATCCTCTTGTACGTGGCGACGGGGCGGACCGGCTGGATCGCCGCCGGCCTGCTCCTGGCCGCCGCCGGCGCGTACGTGGTGGGGTCCTTCGAACCGCACGTGCACAGCAGGGTGGAGGACTGGCTGCATCCCTTCGCCTCGATCGACGCCGGGATCGGCCCGGGCCAACTGGCCCAGTCGCTCTTCGCGTTCGCCGCGGGCGGCATCACCGGTACGGGCCTCGGGCTCGGCCACTCGATCCTCATCGGGTTCGCCGCGAAGTCGGACTTCATCCTGGCCACGGCGGGCGAGGAACTCGGACTGCTCGGCCTCACCGCGATCTTCCTGCTGTACGCGCTGATCGTGGCGCGCGGGATCGGCACGGCGCTCGTCCTGCGCGATCCGTTCGGACGGCTGCTCGCGGTGGGGCTCGCGTCGCTGCTGGCGCTCCAGGTGTTCGTGATCGCGGGCGGGGTGATGGGGCTGATCCCGCTGACGGGCATGGCGATGCCGTTCCTGGCGCAGGGCGGCTCGTCCGTCGTCACGAACTGGGTGATCGTGGCCCTGCTGCTGCGCATCAGCGACGCGGCGCGCAGGCCGCGTACCGCGGAGGCGGGGGAAGATCCGGCCGTCGCGGACGACGGTCCGTCACCGCGGACCCCGCTCCTGCGGCTGACCCTGGTGGACCTCGCCCCTGCGCCCGGAGCACGCGGCCGGACACGGGCCCCGAAGATGAACGACGCGTCCGTACGGGCCACGTCGACGAAGGCCGAGGTGCCCGCGGCCACGCCCGCCGCGGTGCCTCCCACGGCGGCGCCTCCCGCCGCAGTGCCTCCCGTCGCGGTGCCTCCCGCCGCGGCCTCGCGGCCCGGAGAGCGCGCGCCGGAGCCCGTGCCCGCCACGCCTCCGGACCTCGCGCCGGGGAACCAACTCCCGGGTACGGAAGCGCGGCGGCGCGAGCAGAGGCCCTGGTGGCGCGGCCGGGCGGCGTCCGCACGTCAGGACGCGGGGCAGGACACGGGGCAGGACGCGGGGCAGGCCGATCGGCCCCGCGATCCCGGTGACCGGCCCCGCGATCCCGGTCCCGCGCAGGAGGGCGGCCGGTGACCCGCCAGATCCGGCACGCCGCCGCGCTCTGCCTGCTTCTCCTGGTCGCGCTGCTGGCCAACGCCGTACGCGTGCAGGGCGTCGAGGCCGGGCGGCTCGACAAGCGTGCCGGCAACAGCCGCCCCACCGTCGCGCGCTTCGCGCACCCCCGGGGCGACATCCTCGTGAGCGGTTCCTCCGTCACCGGTTCGCGGGACACCCGCCAGCGGCTGCGGTACGAACGCGTCTACGCGCAGGGGCCGCTGTACGCGCCCGTCACCGGCTACCTGTCCCAGACGTACGGTTCGACGGGGCTGGAGAACGCCGAGGACAGCGTCCTGTCCGGCTCGGACCCGCGGCTGGCCGCGTCCCTGCTGAGCGGCGACGCCCGCGCCCGCCTCGACCCCGGCGGCCAGGTCGTCACCACCGTGCGGGAGTCGGTGCAGCGCGCCGCGTACGCGGGGCTCGCCGGCCGCCGCGGCGCCGTGGTGGCCCTGGAGCCGACGAGCGGCCGCATCCTCGCGCTGGTCAGCAGCCCCTCGTACGACCCGGGTGTGCTGTCGGGGACGGGTGAGGGGGTGCGGGACGCGTGGACGCGGCTGAACGGCGCCGATACGCAGCCCATGCTCAACAGGGCGCTGCGGCAGAGCTATCCGCCGGGCTCGGCGTTCAAAATCGTGACGGCCGCGGCCGCCCTGGAGTCGGGCGCGGTGAAGGACGCCTGGGCGCCGACCCGTATCCCCTCCCCCTACCGGCTGACGGGCACGGAGACCAGGCTGCCCAACGAGACGGAGGGATGCGGGGACGCGTCGTTGGAGTTCGCGATCACCTGGTCGTGCAACACGGTGATGGCGGGGCTCGGGGTGAAGGTGGGGCTCGCGGGGATGCTGAAGACGGTCGAGAGGTTCGGCTTCAACGACACGGCGCTGCGCGTTCCGACTCCTGCCGCGAAGTCCAACTTCGACCGGCACATGACCCGCGACCAGTTGGCGCTGTCGTCGATCGGGCAGTTCGACACGACCGCGACGCCCTTGCAGATGGCCATGGTGTCGGCGGCGGTCGCGAACGGCGGGGTCCTCAAGTACCCGCACCTCGTGGAGCGGACGACGGCGCCCGGCGGCCGGCTCCTGTCGCACGAGCACGACCGCACGTACCGCCGCGTGATGCGCCCGGCGACGGCGCGCCGGCTGCGGGACATGATGGTCGACGTGGTGCGGGAGGGCACGGGCGGCGAGGCGGCGATCGACGGCGCGACGGTGGGCGGCAAGACGGGTACGGCCCAGCACGGCGTGGGCAACGCGGGGACGCCGTACGCCTGGTTCATCGCGTGGGCGCGGGCCGGGGGCTCCCCCTCGCCCGCGGTGGCGGTGGCGGTCGTGGTGGAGGACTCGGAGGCGAACCGCGCGGACATCAGCGGGGGCGGGGTCGCGGCCCCGATCGCCAGGTCGGTGATGCGGACGGCCCTGACCGGGACGGCCCGGTAGGCCGGAGGTCGGAGGCCGGGCGGGGCGAGCGGGCCGGGGGCCGGAGCCCGCGTGGTGCGGCGTTCATGCTCGTGCCGGCGGCGCGGAGTGCGGCATTGATGCTCCAGGCAGCGCGGCAGGCGTCCCCCGTCGGGCGACGGCCAAGGCCTCTGTTCAGCCGGGGGCGAGCGGCTCGCGGCGGCGGCGCCAGTCGGCGGGGGCGGACGCGAGACCGGTTCGGGCTCCGACGATGCCCCCGGTGATCGCACAGGTCGTGTCGACGTCGCCGAGCGCTTCCGCGGTCGCCCACAGGGCGGCGGCCAGGTCGTCGTGGTGCCTGGCCGCGGTCCACACTGCGAAGGGGACGGTGTCGTCGGCGCGGGTGCCGCTGCCGTTGCCCAGAGCCGCGGCGGCACGGGCGGGTCCGACCGGGAAGGGGATGGCGGCGGCCCGGGCGAGACCCTCGCGCACGGCGCCGGCCGGGGTCGCCTCCACGACGGCTTCGAGGTTCAGTTCGCCGCGCGCGGACAGGGCGGCGGCCACCGCGACGGCCACGGCGCCCGCCACGCCCTGCGGATGGGCGTGGGTCACCTCGGCGGACAGGGCCGCCTCCTTCGCCGTACGGTCGAGGTCGTCGGCGAACCAGGCGCCGAGCGGCGCGACGCGCGTAGCGGCGCCGTTGCCGAGGCTGCCGCCGTCGAAGAGGTCCGGTGCGAGTCTGCGCCACGAGGCGGGTTCGGTGAGGAGTTCGGGGAGCAGGACGTGCATGCCGTAGCCGTAGCCCCGGCCGGAGTGCGCGTCGTAGGCGAGACCGAAGCAGGCCGCGAGGCGGTCCTGGTCGACCGTGCCGCGCTCCACGAGCACCCGGTGCAGCGCGAGGGCGAGGGCGGTGTCGTCCGTCCAGGGCCACTGGGGTTCCTCGGGCGGTCTTCGGTCCCTGATCTGGGCGCGTGCTTCTTCCGGCTCCCGGAAGCGGGAGAACCACCGCTCGCCGAAGGCGTCACCCATGGCGAGCCCTTCAAGGCTGCGGAGTGCGGCGTCGGGACCGCCGGTGGGGGAAATCGCAGTCATACCACCATCCTGACGCGGATGGGCCGGAACACACCCCCACGATTCCGGCCCGATCCGTCGCGTTCCGGCCATCCGCCGGGGACCCGGAGCCCACGAGGCCGTACGGGGTACCGTCCGGAGCGGCTGATGGTCGTACGGGGCTACCTACCGGGGCGGCTCATGGTCGTACGGGGCCACCGTCCGGAGCGCACACGGTCGTACGGGACCACCGTCCCGAGCGGCGCACGCCCGTACAGGGCCCCACCGGGCGGCAGTTCAGGCCGGCGCCTTGCTGGACAAGAAGTCAACACGTACGACGAGAGGGATTGACGGGCCTGCTGACACGCAGTCTCATAGGGGGGTGACCGCCGGTAACACGGCCCTCCACCCATCGAGGAGGCTCCCCTCATGACGACAGCGCCGGCCCGCGACAGCCGGGACTCACTGATGAACGACCCCCTGCTGCGGGACGCGTTGGGGCCGCTCAAGGACCGTGAACAGATCGCGAAGCGCCTGCTGGAGTCCTCGGCCAGGCACTCCTTCGACCCCGACACGGAGCTCGACTGGGAAGCGCCGATCGAGGAAGGCAAGTGGTTCTGGCCGCCGGAGCTCGTGTCCCTCTACGACACGCCGATGTGGCGGCGCATGTCGGAGGAGCAGCGGATGGACCTCGCCCGCCACGAGGCGGCGTCGCTCGCCTCGCTCGGCATCTGGTTCGAGATCATCCTGATGCAGCTCCTTGTGCGGCACATCTACGACAAGTCCGTGGTCAGCGACCATGTGCGGTACGCGCTCACCGAGATAGCCGACGAGTGCAGGCACTCGAAGATGTTCGCGCGCATGATCAAGAAGGGCGGCGCGCCCGCGTATCCGGTGCCGCGCGTCTACCACAATGTGGCGCGCGTCCTGAAGACGGCGTCCACGACACCCGGTTCGTTCGCGGCGACGCTGCTCGGCGAGGAGATCCTGGACTGGATGCAGCGGCTCACGTTCCCCGACGAGCGGGTGCAGACGCTCGTACGCGGGGTGACGCGCATCCATGTCATCGAGGAGTCGCGCCATGTCCGCTACGCACGGGAGGAGTTGCGCCGCCAGATGGTGACGGCGCCGCGCTGGGAGCGGCAGTTGACCCGGCTGACGAGCGGGCACGCGGCGCGGGTGTTCTCGGTGTGCTTCGTCAATCCGCAGGTGTACGAGAACGTGGGCCTCGACCGGCGGGAGGCGGTCGCCCAGGTCAGGGCCAGCGGGCACCGGCGCGAGGTCATGCAGTCCGGTGCGCGCAGGCTCACCGACTTCCTCGACGACATCGGTGTGCTGAACGGGCCGGGGCGGGCGCTGTGGCGCAGTTCGGGCCTCCTCGCCTGAACGCGCCGCGCGGCGCGAGTGGTTACCCTGCCCGTATGACCGCCGCGACGCCCGCTCCGCCTCCCGCGTGCCGCCGGCTCAGCGTGGAGCAGCGCAGGTCCCAACTCCTCGCCGCCGCACTCACGTTGTTCGCCCACAGGGCACCCGAAGAGGTGACGCCCGAGGACGTGGCGGCGGCGGCCGGCGTGTCCAGGCCGCTCGTGTACCGCTACTTCCCCGGCGGCAAGCAGCAGTTGTACGAGGCGGCGGTGCGGTCCTCCGCGGATCAGCTGGAACGTTGCTTCACCGAGGCCCCGGCCGGCCCTCCGACGGAGCGGCTGCGGCGCGTCCTGGACCGCTATCTCGCGTTCGTGGACGAGCACGACACCGGGTTCAGCGCCCTGCTGCGGGGCGGCGGCGTCTGCGAGACGTCCCGTACGACGGCGATCGTGGACGAGGTGCGGCGCGCGGCGGCCGAGCAGATACTCCTGCACCTGGGCGCCGACCGGCCAGGACCGCGCCTGCGGATGCTGGTGCGCACCTGGATCGCCGCGGTCGAGTCCGCTTCGCTGACCTGGCTGGACGAGGAGAAGCTGCCGGACGCGCGGGAACTGCGCGACTGGCTCGTCGACCATCTGGTCGCGCTGCTGGCCACGACGGCGACACGGGACGCGGAGACCGCCGCCGTGGTCGCCGCGATGGCGGCGCAGGAGACGGCGGACGGCGCGGTCGCGACACTGGCCCGCCGGCTGGCCCCGCTGGTGGAGTCGGTGACGTCCGGGTGAGACTGGACGGGTGAGAAGCGAGAACACGCTGTTCGCGGGCGGACCGCTGGACGGGCGCGTGCTGCCCGTGCTGACGGGCCTGACCGGCCGGCCGCCGAAGTGGTACGACGTCCCGGTGCCCAACGGGGCGGGTGAGCCGCCGACCGTACACGCGTACCGCAGGAGGCCCGCGGGGTTCAGCCGGCGGCTGGGGTTGCAGCAGGGCTGGACGTACGAGTACGCCCCGGAGGGACATGTGGCGGAGGGCCCGCGCTGGCCGTGGACGCGCCCGCCCCGGCCACCGCACCCGGAGCGCTGACGCCGGCACCGCCGGGCGCGCACCGCCCGGCGCGCACCGCGCTGAGCCCGTACCGCCCGGCGGGCGCCCCGGGGAAGGCCTCACGGCACAGCCTCCGGGAGCGAGGCGGCACAGGGCGCAACGGCGGGCACTTTTCCCCGCGCAGGTGAAATTCCGCCGCCATTCGGCGGACTCGTCAGGTAATCGCATGGTGTGGCGTTCATCATTCCGCCGAGCGCCGGTCCTGTCCTGTCCGCATCCGTATCTCTATCCGCACCCTTAATCCGTATCCGTATGCGCGTCTAATCCGTATCCGTATGCGCGTCCGCGTCTGTTCCGTATGTCATCCGCCCCCGTCGCACCGCACCGCACCACCTCCCCCCCCCCCCCCCCCGCGCCCGCCCCCCCGCGGGGAAGGGGCTGTCAA
>NZ_JAIUKE010000411.1 GCF_020176795.1 Streptomyces sp. 8L | reverse complement strand
CCCGCCCCCGGCCCCACCCCCGCGGAACTCGCGAACGGGCTGCGGCGGGCCGGTGTCGCCGAGGTGGACACCTCCGTCAGGCGGCGCGCCGAATACTCCTCCGACGCGTCCAACTACCGCGTCGTACCGGCCGCCGTGGCCTTCCCCCGGCACACCGACGAGGCCGCCGCCGCGCTGAGCGTGTGCCGGGACCTCGGCGTGCCGCTCACCGCGCGCGGCGCCGGCACCTCCATCGCGGGCAACGCGATCGGGACCGGCCTCGTGCTCGACTTCTCGCGCCACCTGGACGGGGTGGGGGCCGTCGACCCCGAGGCTCGTACCGCCGTCGTCCAGCCGGGCGCCGTGCTCGACGCGATCACCGCGGCGGCGGCGCCCCACGGACTGCGCTTCGGCCCCGACCCGTCGACCCACGGGCGGGCCACCATCGGCGGCTCCCTCGGCAACAACGCCTGCGGCTCCCGCGCCCTCGCGTACGGCAGGACCGCCGACAACGTCGTGGACCTCGACCTGCTCACCGGGGCGGGTGTGCGCCTCACGGCGCGCGAGGGCGCCCTGGGCGGCGCCGCGGGGAGGTACCCGACGGACAGTGCCGAGGCCGAGCTGCTCAGCGGCCTCGACGCGCTCGTACGCGACCGGCTCGCGCTGATCCGGACCGAGTTCGGCCGCTTCCGCCGGCAGGTCTCCGGCTACAGCCTGGAGCACCTGCTCCCGGAGAACGGCGCGAACCTCGCGAAGTTCCTGGTCGGCACCGAAGGCACCCTCGGGGTGGTCCTCGGGGCCACCGTCGCGCTGGTCGAGGCGCCCCGGCACACCGCGCTGGCCGTCCTCGGCTACCCGGACATGGCCGAGGCCGCCGACGCCGTCCCCGCGCTCCTGCCGCACCGGCCCGTGGCCCTCGAAGGCATGAACGCGCGCCTCGTCGACGTCGTACGGGCGCGGCGCGGCGCCGCCGCCGTGCCCGACGTCCTCCCGCGCGGCGGCGGCTGGCTGTTCGCCGAGACCGCGGGGGACACCCCGGGCGAGGCGGCGGACGCCGCCCGGCGCCTCGTGGCCGCCTCGGGGTGCCTCGACTCGGCCGTCGTCTCCGGCGCCGCCGCCCGCGCGCTGTGGCACATCAGGGAGGACGGGGCGGGCCTCGGCGGGCGCACGCCCGCGGGCGAGGCCGCCTGGCCCGGCTGGGAGGACTCGGCGGTGCCGCCCGACCGCTTCGGCCCGTACGTGCGCGAACTCGGCGCGCTGATGGGGCGGCACGGCCTGGACGGGCTGATGTACGGCCACTTCGGCGACGGCTGCCTGCACGTGCGCGTCGACTTCCCGCTCGCCCGGCGCCCCGCGCTGCTGCGCCGGTTCGTGACCGACGCCGCCGAACTGGTGGCCGGCCACGGCGGTTCGATGTCGGGCGAGCACGGCGACGGCCGCGCCCGCGGCGAGCTGCTCGGCCGGATGTACAGCCCGGAGGCACTGGCCGCGCTCGCGGGCGTCAAGCACCTCTTCGACCCCGCCGACCTGCTCAACCCCGGGGTGATCGTGCGCCCCCGGCCCCTGGACGCGGACCTGCGGGTGCCCGCCGCCACGGCCCGGCCGCGCGCCCTCGCCTTCGCCTACCCCGACGACGGGGGCGACTTCACCTCGGCGGTGCACCGCTGCGTCGGGGTGGGCCGCTGCCGTGCGGACGCCACCGGCGGCGGGGGAGTGATGTGCCCGTCCTTCCTCGCCACGAAGGACGAGAAGGACTCCACGAGGGGCCGCGCGCGTGTCCTCCAGGAACTGGCCAACGGCCGCCTGGTGAAGGGCGGCTGGCGCTCCCCGGAGGTCGCGGAATCCCTCGACCTGTGCCTCGCCTGCAAGGGCTGCGCGAGCGACTGCCCGGCCGGTGTCGACATGGCCACCTACAAGGCGGAGGCGCTCCACCAGCGCTACCGCCACCGGCCCCGCCCCGCCGCCCACTACGCCCTGGGACAACTGCCGCGCTGGGCACGGCTCGCGGCGCACGCGCCCCGGCTGGCCAACACCCTCCTGGCACTCCCGCCGCTCGCCGCGCTGGCCAAGCACGCGGGCGGCATCGACGCGCGCCGTGAACTGCCGCGCTTCGCCGGGCGCACCTTCCGCGCGTGGTTCGAGCGCCGCCCGCGCCCCGGGGGCACCCCGGTCACCCTCTGGGTGGACACCTTCACCGACCACTTCACCCCGGAGGTCGGCCGCGCGGCCGTCCGCGTCCTGGAGGCCGCAGGATACGCCGTACGCATCCCCGACGCGCCCGTCTGCTGCGGTCTCACCTGGATCACCACCGGCCAACTCGACGGAGCACGAGCCCAGTTGCGCAGGACCCTGCGGGCGCTCGAACCGTCCGTGGCGGCCGGCGTCCCGGTCGTCGGCCTGGAACCCTCCTGTACGGCCGTCCTGCGCGGGGACCTCCCCGAGCTGCTGCCCGACGATCCCCGGGCGGCGGCGACGGCCGCCGCCACCCGCACCCTCGCGGAGCTGCTGACCGCGACACCCGGATGGTCACCGCCCGACCTGCGCGGGGTGCGCGGAGTGGCCCAGCCGCACTGCCACCAGCACGCCGTACTCGGCTGGGAGCGGGACGCGGAGCTCCTGCACGACGCGGGCGCGGCCGTCGAGGCGGTCGGCGGCTGCTGCGGTCTGGCGGGCAACTTCGGTGTGGAGAAGGGGCATTACGAGGTCTCGGTGGCCGTCGCCGAGACCGCGCTGCTGCCCGCGGTGCGCGGCGCGGGCGAGGGGGACGTGGTGCTCGCCGACGGCTTCTCCTGCCGCACCCAGCTCGGCCAACTCGCGGGGCGCGGGGGAACCCACCTCGCTCAGCTGCTCGCGGACCATCTGCCCCACGAGCCGCCGCCCGCCCCGTAGAGCAGCTCAGGGACGGGCGGCGACGCATGCGAGGCCCCGGGCGAACCCCGGAGGAGCGGGCGGCGGCGTGTGGGTCAGTGGACGAGCTCCGCGGCTCCCGCGGTGGCCGGGAGCGGCTGGAGGCTCTGCGGCACGGAGGCGAGCGCGCGGTCCCAGACCGCCGCCATCTTGTCGTAGCCCTCCTGCTTCGGGTGCACGCCGTCGGCCAGGTCCGCCTCGGTGAGCGCCGCGTGCATGTCCACCAGGTGGACGTGGGGGCCCTTGCTCGCGACGATCCCGGGGATGGCCGCGTTGAAGGTGTTGACCATGGTGGCGTGCGGCTCGCCCTGTTCGGTGATGATCTCGGCCACGAACAGCTCGACGTCCGGCTTCTGCTGGAGGATGTGGTCGATCAGCGTCGACAGCCGGGCGGGCGCGTTCGCCACGTCGTAGTTCTGGTTGATGTCGTTGGTCCCGATGTGCAGCAGGACGGTGCGCGGGTCGCTGGTCCCCAGCCAGTTCACGATATTGGCGTCCAACTGGTCGATGCGCCAGCCGGGATGGCCCTCGTGGTCGTGGTCGCCCAGCGCGGCCGGCCCGTTGAACTGGGAGCCGACGAAGTCGATCCGGTGGCCCTCGGCGCCGAGCCGCTGCCACAGGTTGACGCGGTAGCCGCCCGGGTAGGGCGTGTAGCCGTCGGTGATCGAGTCGCCGAGCGGCATGATCCGTACGCCGCCGTTCGACTCGGCGGGGGCGGCCTGGCCGGCGAAGGACGGGGACGAGCCGATCAGCATGGCCCCGAGGGCCAGGAGGAGGGCGCCGAGGAGGGAGGCGAATCGGCGCGACGAGGTTCTGAGCACAGCAGTTCCTCTCCGTGGGGGTGGCCTGTGAATATCACAAGTCACGTACGGCGGAAAGGAGTTGGGCGAAACGAGGGCCTCTTGGGCGCAGCACGCGGGGCTCGTGGGCCGAGCGTGCGGCCGGTATCCGCGCGCGCCCCACCGGGGCGCCTGAGGCGCCCCGCGGTGGGAGTGACCGACGAGGCTCGCGTACTCCGGTGCCGGGTAGCCGGGTAGCCGGGTAGCCGGGCAGCCTGCCGGACGGCCGGACGGCTGGACGGGCAGCCGGCCCGCGGCGGTGGTTCAGGGCTTGAGGACGACCTTGGTCCAGCCCGCCACGCGGTCGTCGAAGTTGTGGTACGCCTCGGCCGCCTCGTCCAGGGGCAGTTCGTGCGAGACGATGAACGACGGCCTCGCCCTGTCGTGCTCGATGAGCTTGCAGAGATGCCGGTTGTACGCCTTCACGTTCGCCTGCCCCGTGCCGATCCGCTGGCCCTTGAACCAGAACTGCCCGAAGTCGAAGGGCAGTTTGCCCTGCTTCGTCAGCTCCGTCGGGGCGCCCTCGTCCTGCGGAAGGAAGACACCGACCACACCGATGGCACCGGTGGCCTTGACCGAGGCGACCAGGTCGTTCATCGTCCGCTCGGGCTCCTCGTCGCCCTGCGGGTCGTGAGCCTGGTAGCCGACGCACTCGCAGCCCTTGTCCGCGCCGCCGCCGGTCAGCTCCAGGATCTGGTCCACATGGTCGCCCGCGGAGTCGTCAATGGCCACGGCGCCCGACTTCTCCGCCAGGCGGAGCCGGTCCGGGTGCCGGTCCACGACGAACACCTGGCTCGCGCCCCGCAGGGTCGCCGAGTAGGCCGCCATCAGTCCCACGGGACCGGCGCCGAAGACCACCACGGACTCGCCGGGCGACACGTGGGCGAGTTCGGTGGCGTGGTAGCCGGTGGGGAAGATGTCCGCCAGCATCACGTAGTCGTTCTCCTTCTCCACCGCGTCCTCGGGGAGCACCAGGCAGTTGAAGTCCGCCCACGGCACCCTCAGGTACTCGGCCTGGCCGCCCGCGTACGTTCCCATCGCCGCGAAGCCGTAGGCGCCGCCCGGTGTGTCCGAGTCGACCGACAGGCAGAAGCCCGTCAGCCCGCGCTCGCAGTTCGCGCAGAATCCGCAACCGACGTTGAACGGCAGGCACACCCGGTCACCGACCTTGACACGGTCCACGCCGTCCCCGGCCTCCACCACCTCGCCGAGGTTCTCGTGCCCGAGGGTGCGGCCCGTCTCCATGGGCGTCCGGCCCTCGTACATGTGCAGGTCGGAACCGCAGATGTTGGTGGAGGTGATCCTCACGAGGACGTCGGTCGGCCTTTCGATCCGGGCGTCCGGCACGTCCTTGACCGCGACGTCCTTCGGACCTTCGTACACCAGCGCCTTCATCCCGGGCTCCCCACTCTCGCTGCGACATGGTCATGGCGCGGGTGCGGGTAACCGATCGGCGGGGACCTATGCCTCATTTCGGCGCACGGGAGGCGGCCGGTCCTCGGCGCGCCGCGCGGGCGCTCCACACGGGTCCGTCCGGGTACCGGAACTCCTTGAGTGTGTCCTCGTGCATCCGGGCGCCGAGGCCCGAAGCCGTCGGCGCCGCGTAGTGGCCGTCCGTGATCCGCACCGGGTCTGTGAAGTGCTCGTGCAGGTGGTCCACGTACTCGATGGCCCGGTCCCGCGTGGTCCCGGAGACGGCCACGAAGTCGAACATCGACAGGTGCTGGACCATCTCGCACAGCCCCACGCCGCCGGCGTGCGGACACACCGGCACCCCGAACTTCGCGGCGAGCAGCAGGATCGCGAGGTTCTCGTTCACACCGCCCACCCGGGCCGCGTCGATCTGCACCACGTCCACCGCGCCGGCCTGGAGCAGCTGCTTGAAGACGACCCGGTTGGCGACGTGCTCGCCGGTCGCCACCTTGACGGGCGCGACACCGCGCCGCACCGCCGCGTGGCCGAGCACGTCGTCGGGGGAGGTCGGCTCCTCGATCCAGTACGGCGCGTACGGCGCGAGCCGCCGCATCCACTCCACGGCCGACGCCACGTCCCAGCGCTGGTTGGCGTCCACGGCGATCCGGATGCCGTCGCCCACCGCCTCGCGCGCGACCCTCATCCGCCGTACGTCGTCCTCGACGGACCCGCCGACCTTCAGCTTGATCTGGGTGAAGCCGTCGGCGACGGCCTCGCGCGCCAGCCGGGCCAGCTTCTCGTCGGAGTACCCGAGCCAGCCGGGCGTGGTGGTGTACGCGGGGTAGCCGCGCTCCAGCAGCCGCGCGGTGCGCTCCGCGCGGCCCGGCGCCGCCGCCCGCAGGATCTCCAGCGCCTCGTCCCTGGTCAGGGCGTCGCTCAGATACCGGAAATCGACCAGGTCGACAAGTTCCTCGGGGGACATCTCGCCCAGCAGCCGCCACAGCGGCCTGCCCGCACGGCGTGCCGCCAGGTCCCACGCGGCGTTCACCACCGCCCCGATGGCCATGTGCATGACACCCTTCTCGGGACCGAGCCAGCGCAACTGCGAATCGTGCACGAGATCGCGGGAGAAACCTCCGAGGTCTGTGCACAGCTCCTCGATCGAACGGCCCACCACCTGCGGCGCGAGCACTTCGATGGCCTTGGCCTGCACGTCGTTGCCGCGACCGATGGTGAACGCGAGAGAGCAGCCCTCGACCCCGTCGGCGGCATCGGTGCGCAGCACCACATAGGCGGCCGAGTAGTCGGGCTCCGGGTTCATCGCGTCCGAGCCGTCCAGATGCTCGGAGGTCGGGAACCGGATGTCCAGCACGGTCAGCTCGGTGACACGGGCGGACGGCGCCGGCGAAGGCGTGGGGGCGGACGTCATGGCAACACTCCAGACGGGCGGGAGGCGCGGCGGTTCGAGGCAGCCCCCTCGGGCGGGGTCAGCCTAGAGCGGCAGACATCCAATGTCTAGCAAGAGATTGGATGTATAAGGGTGAGCATGCGATGCAGGGGTGGCGCTGAACTGCGTTGATGTCCATCTGTCCACTTTGGTTGAGGTCGATACATGGGATGTGTGGCGGTCGGGAATCCGATGTGGCCGGTCGCCCCGCCGGGTGGCCGCCGCCCTTGCCTCAAAGGCTCGCAAAGCCGGACGGTCCCTGTGACGGCCAGTGTTGACGCCCTACCTTCCAGTGACCGACTATCACTCGGTGTGCGGCGGGCCGGGGCCGCGTACCTGAGGGACCAACAGATCGGACCGCTGTGGCGCCGCGCTACCCCACCGTCGGTGAACTGACCGCACGCGCCGCAGCGCTGGCCGCCGCGTATCCCGAACGTGCCGCGCTGCGCCGCATAGGCCGCTCGCGGGGCGGCGAACCGCTGACGCTGCTGACCGTCGGCCACGGCGCGCGCGACGTCCTCGTGGTCGCGGGCCCCCACGCGAACGAGCCGGTCGGCGGCGCCACCGCCCTCCGTCTCGCCGAACATCTCGTCGACGCGGCGCCCGGCGACGGGCCCGGCGCCGCGGCCTGGCATCTGCTGATCTGCCTCGACCCCGACGGCGCCCGCCGCAACGAGCGCTGGCTGCAAGGACCGATGACCCTCGGCCACCACTTCCGGCGCATGTTCCGCCCCAACTTCTACGAACAGCCCGAGTGGCTGCACGCGCGCTCCGAGGCCGAACTGCTCCCCGAGACCCGCGCCCTGGTCGACCTCCAGGACGAGATCAGACCGTTCCTCCAGTTCTCCCTGCACGGCGTCGACATCGGCGGCAGCTTCGTGCAGCTGACCCGTTCGCTGCCGGGCCTCGCGGGCCCGCTCGCCCGCTCCGCCGCCGACCTGGACATCCCGCTCGAACTCAGCCCGTTCGACGCCTTCTTCTGGCCGAGCCCCGGTACCGGGGTCTTCGACATGCCGCCGCCCACCCGGCGGGACCAGTTCACCGCCACCCCGTCCTCCAGCCACGCCTCCACCTGGTACCACCCCTACCGGTACGGCACGGTGACCGCCATCGTCGAGGCGCCGATGTGGGCCGCTGACGAGATAGCCGACGCCTCCGCCCACCCCGACCCGCAGGGCGCCATGACGGCCGTCGGCCGGCTGACGGAGCGGGACGCCGAATTCCTCGCCGAGATGGCCGACCGCGTCAGACCCCGCATCCCGGCCCAGGTCGCGCCGCTGCTGCGTACCGTGGACGAGTTCCGGCGCAGCTGCCCCTCGCTCGTCGCCGAGTGGAGCCCCGAGTCGTTCGCCGCGTTCCCCGGCGGGCTCGGCGGCTTCAATCGCGCCCAGGTGCTCGCGCTGACCATCGCCGCACGCCGCCTCGTACTGCGCACCGCGGGCATGCTCTTCCAGGCGGTCGAGGCGTGCGGTCCCGCGGCGCACGACGTACGGGACCGGCTCGACCGGTTCCTGACCGCGCGGTGCTCGGTGTTCGAGCAGCGGTGCAGGCCGCGCTGGATTCCGGTGGAACACCAGGTGGAGCACCAGTTCCGGGTGGTGCGCTCCGCCTTCGGCCTGGCCGCCTCCTCCGGTACGCAGGGGCAGAACACGGCGGCCTCGGCACGGGCGTGATCCAGGCGGCCCCGTACGCGGTCGCGGCGGACCGCTCCGGCGGCCGGTGTGCGGCCGCTCCTCCAGCTGGTGTGCGGCGGCTGCTCCGGCCGGTATGCGGTGGCTCCTCCTGCCGGTATGCGGCGGCGAAACATACCCCAACGGGCCCGCTTTCGCACGCGAACCGCCGCAGAACGCGGTAATCGAGTCGGATCACCGCCTTCTGGCCGTCCGCGCGGCTACCCTCGACTCCTCACGGTTCGACACATTCGGCGCCGCATGTGCGAGAGGGGAACAGACGGATGGATTTCCGCTCCGGCCTCCCGCACGACCTCCCGCTGCTGGAGCGCGAGCCGGAACTCGCCGCCGCCGCACAGGCCGTCCGCGCGCTCCGCGGCGAGACCGCTCCCGGCGCACGGCCCACGGGCGGCGTCCTCGTCTACCGCGGGGCGGCGGGACTCGGCAAGACGGCGCTGCTCTCCGAGGTCCGCAGGATCGCCGGGGACCGCTGCGTGGTCTGGTCGGCGCGCGGCGGCGAGACGCTGTCGTCCGTCCCCTTCCACGTGGTGCGCCAGCTCCTGCAACCCGCGCTCACGGCGGGCCCCGGTGAACTCCTCGGCGACTGGTACGAGATCGCGGGCCCCGCGCTCGGCATCGCGCCACCCGGCGCGCAGTACGGCGACCCGCAAGGGGTCAGGGAAGGCCTCGACGTGCTCGCCTGCGGCCTCGTCGACGCGTACGGGCCCCTGGTCCTGCTCGTCGACGACGCCCAGTGGGCCGACCGGGAGACCCTGTCCTGGCTCGCGTCCTTCGCGCGCAGGCCCGGGCCCGACCTGCCCGTGCTGCTCGTCGTCGCGCACCGCACCGACGACGTCACCGGCGACGTGGCGGACCTGCTGGAGGCCGTCGGCGACGCCGCCAGGCTGCGCGCCACGCTCAAGGCCCTCACCCCGGGCGCCGCCGCCCGGCTCGCGACGGCCGTCCTCGGCCCGCGCGCCGACCCCGGGTTCTGCCACGAGGTGTGGGCCGTCACCGGCGGCAACGCCTATGGCACGGTCGAGCTGCTGGCCCGCGTGCGGGACAGCCACCTCGACCCCGTGGGCGGGTCCGCGCCCGCGCTGCACGAGCTCGCCGCCTCGACCCGCGGCGCGGGACTGGTCCGGCGGCTGGCCGAACTGGGCACCGCCACCGTCCAGTTCGCCCGCGCCGTCGCCGTCCTCGGCGCCGGCACCCCGCTGGGCACCGCGAAGACGCTGGCCGGCATGGGCCCGGCCGAAGCCGAGGAGTGCGCCGCACGGCTGCGCGCGGCCGGGATACTCGAAGGCGCCGACCGGCTGGAGTTCGCGCACCCGCTCGTCGCGAGCGCGGTCTACCGGTCGATCCCGCCCGCCACCCGCACCGCCCTGCACGGGCGCGCCGCCTGGGCCGTGACGCGCTGCGGCGGGGGAGCCGCCGCGGCTGCCCCGCACCTGCTCGAAGTGCACCCCGACGGAGACCCCGAGCTCGTACGGCAGCTCCGTGACGCGGCCGCCGAGCACCTCGCCGTGGGCGCGCCCGACGCCGCCCGCAGAGCCCTCGAACGCGCCCTGGAAGAGCCCCCGCCGCCCGCCGTGCGCGCCGAGGTGCGCTACGAACTGGGCTGCGCCTCGCTCCTGACCGCGCCCGCCACGACCGTCGGCCACCTCCGCGGCGCCCTCGACACCCCGGGCCTGGCCGGCGGCCACCGCGTCGACGCCGTCCTGCGGCTCGCCCAGGCGCTGGCCCACAACGACCAGGGCGCGGAGGCGGTCCGCATGGTCACGGCCGAGGCCGAGGTCTGCCCGCCCGGGCCGTTCAAGGACCGGCTGACCGCCGCCCGGTTCCTCTGGGAGGGTCTGGGAGCGGCCGAGAGCGACGGCCCCCTGCGCTCCCGGCGCCTCACCGAGGCCGCCGGGAGAGCGGCGGGCGGCGGGAGCACCGAGCGCGTGCTGCTGGCGCTGCGGGCGTTCGACGCGGCCGTGCGCGGCGAGAACGCCGCACTGGTGGCGGCCACCGCGGAACGCGCGCTGTGCGACGGCAGGCTCGCGGACGGCATGCGCTGGACCGACACGGAGTGGAGCTTCGAGGTGCCGGCCCTGCTGGGCCTCGCGTACGCCGTCACCGACCGGCTCGACCGGGCCGAGGCGCTGTTCGACGAGGCGCTCCACGCGTTCGACCGCGCCGGCTTCAGCGGCGCCCACCTGGCGTTCGCCCACGCCATGCTGGGGTACGTGCACCGCAGGCGCGGCCGGCTCGCCGAGTCGGAGGCGTACCTGAGGGAGAGCCTCCGGCTCACCGAGGGCTTCGGCAGCGGCGGCCCGGTGCAGCGGGAAGCCGTCTGCGCGCTGATCGACACGCTCCTCGCGCGCGGGCACACCGACCGGGCCGCCGCCTGCGCCGAGCGCTACGGGTTCCTCCCGCCCTACCCGACGACGATGATGCTGCCCGACGCGGCGTGCGTGCGCGGCAGGCTGCTGCTCGCGCTCGGCCGCACCGAGGAGCCCACGGCCGAGCTGGAGGCCGCGGGCAGGGCGCTCACCGGGCGGGGCCGGCACAACGTCGTCGTCGGGCCCTGGGCACTCGACCTGGCCCGTGCCCTCGCCGCGACCGACCCCCTCAGGGCCGCGGAGCTCGCCTCGTACGCGCGCGCCGAGGCGGACCGCTCCGGGACCCGTACCGCCGCCGGCTCGGCGCTGCTGTGCGCGGCGTCCCTGGAAGAGGGGGCCGCGCGGGTCGCGCTGCTGGAGCGCGCCGTGGCACACCTGGAGGCGTCGCCCTGCGCGTACGAACGGGCGCGGGCGCGCGTCGAGTACGGCATCGCGTCCGGGTTCACCGCCGAACTGGGCGCGGGCCTCGAACTGGCCGAGCGGTGCGGCGCCGACGGGCTCGCCGAGCGGGCCGGGAGAGCCCTGGAGTCCGACCGGCTGCGGCACTGACCGGGCCCGCTGCCGTACCCTCGCACGATGCCTGCTCGTCGACGACGCCCAGTGGGCCGACCGGGAGACCCTGTCCTGGCTCGCGTCCTTCGCGCGCAGGCCCGGGCCC
>NZ_JAIUKE010000410.1 GCF_020176795.1 Streptomyces sp. 8L | reverse complement strand
GTTGGCGCCCACCGTGGGCGCGTCGGGCCGCGGCGCGGACGTGCTGGGCGGGGCGTCGGGGGCCGACGGCCTCGGCGTCGGCGAGGTGCTCGCCGTCGGCAGGGCCCGGCGCTGCACCGGGGCCGCCTTGGTCAGCCGGGAGGGCGCGGACGCCCGGGTGGCGGCCGGAGGCACCGGCGCCACTCGGGCCCCCCCCCCGGCGGGCCCCCGGGGGGGGCCCCCCGGGGCCCCCCGGGCGGGGGGGGGGCCGGGGGGGGGGGGGGGCCGCCGGGGCCCGGGCGCCCCGGGGGGGGGGGGCGGGGGGGGGGCCGCGGGGGGGGGCCGG
>NZ_JAIUKE010000409.1 GCF_020176795.1 Streptomyces sp. 8L | reverse complement strand
GGACACCGGGAGGGCGTTCCCGGGTCCCGGCGTGCCGGAGTGCGTCCAGGGGGTCGAGGGGGCCGCCGTGGACCCGGACTCCGCGGGAGCGGTTTCCGTGGCGGGCCCGGCGGCGGCGACCGGCAGGGTGAGCGAGGGCATGGCGAGCTCGGGGCCCGCCGACGCAGCACGCTGCACGGCGAGCGCGCCCTTGACCAGCCCGCCGGGCGCGCCGTCGAGCACGGCGTGCGACAGCGTTCCGGCGAAGGACGGGTTCTGCCAGGTGGTGAGCGAGGAGCTGAACCCGGCGTCGGCGACGGGCGCCGAGGCTCCGGCGGACGCCACGCGCATCGGCGGCAGGCCGGACCAGCCCGCCGCGTCCTGGTCCGTGCGGCCGGCGGGCGCGGCAGGGCCGGGCGCGCCCGGAGCCGCGGCCGGCTGCTCGGCGGCTCCGGCGGCCCCGGCCGCCGCGGGCGGGCTGCCGCGGGCCGCGGACGGCCGGCCCCCGGGGCGGGGGGGCGGGGCGGCGGCGCCCCCGCGCGCCCCCCCCGCCCCCGCCCGGGGGGGGGGGGGCGGGGCGGGGGGGGGGGGGCCCCGCCGAGGCCGAGTCGCCGCGGGCCGCGTCCTGCCGTCCCCGGAGCCTGTCGATGAGTCCCATCAGCCCTCCGTCGTGGCGCGGTTGACGAGGGAGGCTATCTCCTGGGCGTACCGCCGCCTGTCACGGTGTTCGAGGTCCAGGATGTCCTCCAGGCTCCAGTGGAAGTGGTAGGCGATGTACGCGATCTCCTCGTGGAGACGGTCGGTCGCGTACGTCACGATTCCCCCAGGCGGCTCCCGCCGAGCTCCACCTCGAAGGCCTGCTCGCAGTGCGGGCAGGTCACCCCGGCGCGGGTGTGGCCCTCGGCGTTGACCTGCCGGTAGAAGTCCTGGAGGAAGGCGAGGTCGGAGGCGAACATGTTCTCCACCACGCCGTCGTGCACCAGGGGCAGCGTGCCCAGCCGGGTGATGACCCGGCCGAGCAGCACCACCGACAGATACGCGGGGTTCTCCTGGACCCGCATGTCGCGCAGCGGGATGAGTTCGTCCTTCGCGGTCGCCAGACGCATCGAGCCCGTGCGGTGCACGGTGCCCGACTCGTCGACGTATCCGCGCGGCAGCTCGAACTCGAACTCGGTGCGCAGCGACTGCCCGGCGGACACCTGTTCCGTCGCCGCCGGCTGCGGCACGGGGTCGGACGCCTCGTCCTGCGACGCGGGCGGCGGGGCGGACTCGGCGGGCGGACGGACAGCCGTACGGCGCATTACTCGATAACCAGTTCTTCGAAGGTGATGGTCACGGTCTCCAGGAGCCCGGCGGCCTCGCCGGCCTTGACCGAGCTCGTGTCGATCTTGCTGCACCAGGCGTTGCGCATGTTGTAGCGCTTGACCGGGGCGTTCGTGTAGTCCATCACGAGGATCGTGGCGTTCTTGCGAGCCGTCGACATCAGGCCGTTGATCGACTCGGTGATCCACTGGTTGAACGCGGCGGACTGGGTCATACCGCGCACGACGGTGCAGGTGCCGGCCTTCTTGACACCGGGCAGCTTCTTCGTGACCGGCTTGCCCTGGGCGGAGACCTGCTGGAACTCGATGACGTCCTGTTCGAGGCTCAGGCCGCTGACCTCCTGGAGGTACTCGACCAGGACGCCGTCGATCTGGAGACCGAAATTGTGTGAGGTGAGCGCATCACCGGGCTGAAGACTCATGAGCCGCTATCTGTCCTTCTACTTCTGACGTACCTGGGAAATGTACGGAACGGGCGGGCGAGGGCACGGGATCGGGCCCGGCTACTCCTCCAGGTCACCGCTGCCGCTGGAGAACTGGGCCAGCCGGAAGATCACGAACTCGGCGGGCTTGACGGGCGCGATGCCGATCTCGCAGACGACACGGCCGAGGTCCACCGACTCCTCCGGGTTCGTCTCCGCGTCGCACTTGACGTAGAAGGCGTCCTCGGGGCGGGAGCCGAACAGGGCTCCGTTGCGCCACTCGTTGACCAGGAACGCCGAGACGTTGCGCCGGATACGGGCCCACAGCGCCTGGTCGTTGGGCTCGAACACCACCCACTGGGTGCCGATCAGGATCGACTCCTCCAGGTAGTTGAAGTACCGGCGGATGTTGATGTAGCGCCAGGCCGGGTCGGAGGAGAGGGTGCGGGCGCCCCAGATGCGGATGCCGCGGCCGGGGAAGGCGCGGATGCAGTTGACGCCGACGGGGTTGAGCAGGTCCTGCTCGCCGCGGGTGATCTGGTTCTCCAGGTCGACGGCGCCGCGCACGACCTCGTTGGCCGGCGCCTTGTGCACGCCGCGCTCGAAGTCGTTGCGGGCCCAGATGCCGGAGACGTGGCCGCTCGGCGGGACCATGCGCGCCTGCCCGGTGGCCGGGTCGAAGACCTTGATCCACGGGTAGTAGACGGCCGCGTACTTGGAGTCGTAGCCCGCGGTCTCCTGGCGCCATGTCCTGACCTCGTTGGCGTTCAGGCCGGGCGGCGGGTCGATGACCGCGACGCGGTCGCCCATCAGCTCGCAGTGCGCGATCATGCCGAGCTGGACGGCCTTGACCGACTCCAGGTCGATGGCACCGCGCTGGTAGGCGGCCATCAGGTCGGGGACGGCGACCATCGAGATCTCGTCCACGGCCTCAAGGCCACCGAAGCCGGTGCGGTCCGCGGAGTCGCCGAGGTACTCGGCGGGGCCCACCTGGCTGCTGTCGCCGGACTCGACGGGCAGCGCGGCGGACGGGGCGGCGGCGACGGGGCGGCCCAGCGTCACGCTCTGGTTCTCCGGCCTGGCCAGCTGCCCCGCGGGGGCCGCCTCCTGGATGGAGATGCGTGTGGAGCGCTCCTTGACCTGCGTGACGACGTAGTTGCGGTTGCCCTTCTTGGCCGTCACGTCGAAGGTCTCGACGGTCTCTTCGCCGTCCTTGACGACGAGCCGGAAGCGCTCCGCGGGGCCCTCGCCCTCCGGGTCGGACACCTCCACCTTGAGCGCGCCGCCGGAACCGGGGGCGGTGCCCGCGGCCAGCGCGCGGACCGTGAACGTGCCGAGTTCGGCGGGGGCGCCGGGGTTCAGCGCGGCCGGAGCGGCCTTGCCCGCCACCGCGGCGGGCGCGCCCGCCTTGCCGGTCTCGCCCTCGGCCGCGCCGCCGACACGCACGACGTACGCGGCGGAGCCGCCGTTGTTGAAGAACCCGTAGACGGAGTGCGCCAGGTAGTACCCGTCGGTGAACTCTCCGAAGGCGGCGACGTACTGGGACCAGTTGGTCACCAGCGTCGGCTTGTTGAGCGGGCCGGTGGGCGCGAGTCCGACGAAGGCCGCGACGGAGGTGCCCACACCCTCGATCGGGCGGGAGCCGCTGGCGACCTCCTCGACGTAGACGCCCGGCGACAGGTACGACGGCATGCTCTGCTCTCCTATGGGGTACGGATACGGCGGGTGGGGTACGCGGTACTGCTGTACGACACCGCAGAGATAGGTACGCCCGCAACGATTCCCGAGGGGCGGCGCGGGAGGAAGGTACTTCGGTGCCCCGCCGGGGGCATGTCTGCTGCCCTAAGGGGCACATGCGGGCCGCTGTCCGTACGCAAAGGCGTCTGTGCTGGGCATTCCGGCCGGTACGCGGGTGCGTTGGGCGGCGGGACCGGACGGCCACGGGCTCCGGTCAGGCAGCCCCTCTGCCCCGTCGGCCCCGGAGAATTGCCCTCGCGGCCCTTGCCCTCACGGGGGCCGGACCGTTAGTCCCGTGGAGATGGACGCCCTCCACCCCCGATCCCGTGGTTCCGACGATTCGGGCGGAGGCGGGACGTGGGCCTGGAAGCGTGCCCGTCAGCGGGGGCGGCGGAAGCGTCGGGGGCGCCCGTCGCGGCGGCCGGGTTTGGGTGTCCGCTTCGGGGGACAAGGATGAGCCAGAAGCCCTTCCCCCGGCCCTCGTTCGCGGGAAAACCGAGCGCCGGCCACGGCCGCCCGGAAGGGCATCGCGGGCTGCTCCCGCGGACACCCTTCCGTGCCCCGCGTCCTGGGACAGCGCGGCGGGGCCCGCCGTAGTCTTCGGCGCATGAGCCTGTGGACCTCTCTGGAACCCGCCTCGACGACCGTGGACCCGGGCGGTTCCACCTCGGTACGGCTGCGGCTCCGCAACACCGGTGACGTCGTCGACGAATACCGGTTCGTACCGGTCGGGCACCTCTCCCCCTGGACGACGGTCGAGCCCCAGAGCATCCGGCTGTACCCGGGCACCACCGGGACCGTGCAACTGACGTTCGCGCCGCCCCGCACACCCGACGCGACGGCCGGCCCGAACCCGTACGGCGTGCAGATCATCCCCACCGAACACCCCGAGGCCACAACGGTCCCCGAAGGCAACGTCACCATCACGCCCTTCTCGGAAGTACGCGCCGAACTCGTTCCGCAGACCGTCAAAGGCCGCTTCCGAGGCCGGCCGCGCCTCGCCGTCGACAACCTCGGCAACGTCAAACTCACGGCCTCCATCGTCGGCAACGACAACAGCGACCAGATCTCCTACGACATCCACCCCGCCAACGTCCAGGTGGAACCCGGCCGCGCCGCCTTCCTCAAGACCACGCTCAAGCCCCGCCAGATCATCTGGGCAGGTTCGAAACAGTCCCGCCCCTACACCCTCAACGTGCAGCGCTCCGGCGCCGAACCGCTGCCGGTGCGCGGGACCTACGTCCAGCCGGGAATACTCCCCCGCTGGATCAGCGTGCTGATCACCCTGCTCCTCGCACTCATCATCGCCTTCGTGATGCTCTGGATCGCCTACAAACCGAACATCTCCACACAGGCCTCAGAACAGGCCGCACCCGCGGGCGCGCTCGTCCCCACCCCGTCGCCGACAGAGACCGCGCCCGCACCGCCGCCTCCCTCGCCGACCACAGAGGCACCCGCCGCCCCCTCGGTGTCGGCGGACGCCGGTGGCGGTGGCGGGTCCAAGAAGAAGAAGCCGAACCCCTATGCCCGGGTCCTGCTGCGGAACGGCACGACCCACAAGTGCGCCACCCCGCAGACCAAGGGCGGCAAGACCATGGGCAAGGAAGTCCAGTACACCTGCAAGACACCGGCCCAGGACAACCAGCTCTGGAACATCGACACCGTGTTCAAGGGCAAGGGCCCCAACGGCCGCGACCTCGTCCAGATCCGCAACGTGGACGACGCCTACTGCATGGACCTCCCCAACAACGGCCCGGCGACTTCGGGTACGGACGTCGACGAGTGGACGTGCACGGGGAGCCAGACCGACAACCAGATGTGGTGGCTGGAGAAGCGGCCGAGCACCGGCCTCTACTGGATTCACAACCTGGCCAGCGACAACATGTGCCTGGACGTCGACGGCTACGCCTCGGCCAACGACGACGGCCAAGAGGGCAAGAAGCTGGGCCTGTTCAAGTGCAGTGACGACGACGACCAGGGCTGGTCCATCGACAAGCCCGACAACAACCAGAACAACCAGAACTGACGGCGCGGCTCCACGGAGCTGACGGGCCCGACAACGGCGGCGGCCGGTGAGAGCAGAGGGAGCTCTCACCGGCCCCCCCCGTCAAGGTCCACCGGCGTCAGATCCGCCGGTCGCCGTTCACAGGTTCGCCGTTCACAGGTTGCCGTTCACCGGGTCGCCGTACGCTGCTCCCCGGTCGCCGGTCGCCCTTCACCAGCCCATTTCGCCGGGAACGAGGCGGCCCGCCTTGCGGTACTCGCGGCGGGCGCCGGCCAGCAGGTCGTCGGTGGTGACCGCGGTGCGGCGGCCGGCCGCGGCGTAGGCGGCGGTCACCACCGCGCTGCGGATGGAGCCGCCGGCCAGCTCGAAGTCACGGGCGCACGCGCCGGGATCGATGTCGTCGGCGCACGGTACGTGGACGAGACTGTGCTGCCACAGCGCGAGCCGCTGCCCCGCGTCGGGGAACGGGAAGTCCACCACCAGGTCGAGGCGGCGGGTGAAGGCGTCGTCGATGTTCGCCCGCAGGTTGGTGGTGAGCAGGGCGATGCCGCTGAACGCCTCCAGCCGCTGGAGGAGGTAGGCGCTCTCCATGTTGGCGTAGCGGTCGTGGGAGTCCTTGACCTCGGAACGCTTTCCGAAGACCGCGTCGGCCTCGTCGAACAGCAGGACGGCGTCGGTGCGGTCGGCCTCGGTGAAGATGCGCTCCAGGTTCTTCTCGGTCTCACCGACGTACTTGTCGACGACCGACGAGAGCTGGACGACGTACAGGTCGAGGCCGAGGTCGGCGGCGACCACTTCGGCGGCGAGGGTCTTGCCGGTGCCGGACTCCCCCGCGAACAGGCCCAGGACGCCGTGGCCCCGCCCGCCGCCGGCGCTGAGCCGCCAGTCGCCGAGGACACGGTCGCGGTTGCGGGCGCGCATGGCCAGCTCCCGCAGGTGCCCGAGGGGGCCCTCGGGCAGGATCAGGTCGGTCCAGTCGACGGCGGGCCTGATCCTGCGGGCGTGCTGTTCCAGGCCCGAAGTGGACTGCTGTCGTGCGGCGATACGCAGCTGGGCCGCGGTCAGGGCGGTCCCGTCGAACGCGGCGAGTTCCCGCGCCGTACGGGCCGCCCGGATGATCTTCTCGCCGCTGAGACGGTACGGAGCGACGGTCGCGGCCAGGTCGAACCCCGGGTCCCGCACACCGTCGAGGCCGAGAGCCGACGCCCAGGTGTCCACCCGGCCCGAGGGCAGCGGGGGCACGTCGAGCACCAGCGGGTCGTGGTCGCACCACTGCGGGTCGTACGGGCGGGAGCCGGTCAGCAGCACCGTCACGCCGGGCGCGGACAACTCGCGGATCAGCGGGCCGGGCCGCTCCGGCAGCGAGGACACGACGACGGCGCAGTCCAGCAGCCGCGCCTCGCGCAGCAGTTCCGCCACCGGGCCGGGCCAGTAGCCGCCCTGGGCACCCGCGTCCTGTCCCTGGCCGGCGCCCTGCGCTCCCTGGCGGTCGCCGCCGGGGGCGGGCGTGAAGTGCAGCGCCGTGCGGCGCGCGGCGGACAACGCCTCGCCCGCGTACAGGAGTCCGTCTCCCTCGCGCTGTTCGCGCAGGTAGGCGGTGAGCGGGGCGGCACGGAGCCGTTCGGCGAGCCGGTCCGCCTCCGGGACGCCGCCCGCGGGGTCGGAGGAGAGGGTGAGGGCCGGCAGCGCGTGGACGTACCCGTCGAGCGCGGGGTCCGGCGTGTCATCGCCCAGCAGATGGGCGGCCACCCGGTCCGGGACCCGCAACGAGCGGCTGAGGAAGGGGCGTTCGGGCTCCTCCACGAGCAGCAGGCCGAACGCGCCGAGCGCGGCGGCCGGGTGGAAGGCACCGCGGGCCCAGGCGTCGTCGGCGGGCAGGCCGCACAGGTCGAGCGCGAGCCCGATCGTGGCGCGCCGGCGCGAGACGTCGTCGTTCAAATACCCGTAGAGGCTCTCGAAGCCGCGGTCGAGGTCGGGGGCGAGCGCGATGAGCAGGACGGAGGCGTCCAGCTCGGTCAGCCCGAGACGGGCGGCGAGCCGGTGCAGGCGGTCGGGCTCCCCGTCGGGCGGGATGTCGGGTCCGCCGCCCGGGCCGGCGTCCGCCGGGTCCCCGGTGGGGCGCGAGCCGGTCCGCAGCAGGTGGTGGCGGACGGCCTCGTCCGAGAGGTACAGGCCGCGCAGCGGGTCGGCCGCGGTGGGATCACCGGCGCTGCGCTCCTCCACGAGGTCGGCGACCCGGGTGCGCAGCCGGTCGAGACGGGCGAGCAGCGCGTGGTGCGACACGTCGCCGAGCGGTGCGTCGTCGGTGCCGCCACCGAGATCCGTGTCCGTGGCTGCTCTGCTGTCCGTGGCGGTGGCTGTCACCGTGTCCGAGGCTGCTCCGCTGTCCGTGGCGGTGGCTGTGGCGCTTTCGGTGGCTGTGCCGGCGTGGGTGTCGAAGGAGCCGGTGCCGGAGTCGACGGTCATCGGGCACCCGCGCCGGGACCGATCTGACGCACGGCGTTCGTGTCCTTTTCGCGCTCGGCGCGCTCGAAGTGGCGTGTCTGGTGCATCCGTTCGCCGTCCTCGGGGCCGTCGATCGCCCGCGCGCGCACCACCGCGCCCTCGGTGACAGGGGGGCCCGCGTCGTAGTCCGGGTAGCCGGGGAACGGCACGGTGACCACGAGGTCGAGCGACGGCTTGAGGCTGCCGCCCAGCGCGGACCAGATCTCCGCGAGGGAGCGTGACTCGGTGTGGATTCCCGCGACGGTCAGCGGCACGCTGAGGCCGAGCGCCGCGAGGGCCTCGGGAAGCGCCCCGGGCGGCACCAGTTCCTGCGGCAGCAGGGTGGCCAGCGCGGCGGAGAGCATCCGGTGCTCGTCCTCCGGGCGCTTCGTCCAGGCCGTGAGGAGGTAGGACAGCCGGAACCAGCGCGGCGGTTGCCGCCGACGGACGATGATCCCCCGGTCGTCGCGTACGTTCGTAGTGCCGCGTTCCCGGCGTTTGACGTCCTCCCGGACGTCATACAGATAAACGTTGAAAACGGGCGCGTTGCGGCGGGCCGCCCAGTCGCGGGTCGGCGCGTCGAAAGCGATCTCGACATCGGAACCCGCCAGCGCACCGCCCTTGAGCAGGCCGCGCAGAAGTCCGTCCACTTCGTGAATCACGAGATGTACCCCTCGCGCAGGGCATAGGCCACCGCGTGCGCACGGTTGCGCAGCGCCAGGCGGGTCGTTACGCCTTGCATTATGTTCTTTACGGTCCGTTCCGAATACGAGAGTTTTCCGGCGATTTCGCCGGTCCCCATTCCTTCCGCGACCAGCCGGAGAACGTCGATCTCACGGGGTGTGAGGCCCGAGGGCCTGACGCCGGAGGTGCCGACCGCGGTGGAGCGCAGGGTACCGACCTGGCTGATCAGCCGGCCGATCAGGTCGGACGGCAGGTCCCCCTCGCCGCGGTGGGCCGCGATCACCGCACGCAGCAGCCGCTGGCCTGTGGCCTCGTGGCGCCAGACGATGGCGCCGACGCCGCACTCGATGACGTCGAGCAGCTCCGCCTCGCGGATGAGGCTCACGACCAGGACGGCATGCAGCCCGTTGCTGCGGACGAGACGGCGCAGCAGCGCGAGGACGGTCGGGTCGAGGGACTCGGCCAGCAGCACGGCGACGCCCTGCTCCCGGGCGTCGGCCTCGTCCACCAGGTCCACCACCGGATGCTGCCGGAGCTGGCTGATCGTGCCCTCGCGCGAGATCGGGTCGGGAGCGTGGACCAGCACCGGAATCCGTTTGTCGGGTTCCGTGGCGGTCGATCGCAATGAGCCGTGCAATTTCCCTCCCTGTCGAGCCAGATCGTACGTCAGCCCGAAACGGCGATCGCACGGCAGACTACTTTCCGGCCGTTCCGGTATCGCCCCACAATTGCCACACGCTTGTCACAACCCTGTTCAAACAAAAGCTCGTTGGACGGCCCGAAAGTTACCGACCGGAAACTCACCACCGGTGCCCCGGACAGCCCCTCACACCCTCCGCCACCCGACCCCGGGGGTCAAATGGGCAGACCGACAAGGGGGTTCGCGTGTCCGGGGGCGGCTCCGGGCGGTGCCCGGGAGACCGGGGCGGGCGCCGGCGCGCCCGGCCCCGGGCCATGGGTCCACCGGATGCGGGCGACGCGATTCAGCCAGAGCGACGGAATCCGTTCATTCTCGTCGCCCCGCCGCCGCGGGCGGAGGGAGTACGGGCCCCTGTCGCACTCGGCGGCCATCGCGCCGGGAACGGCGGCCGGTTCACACAATGCGCGGTCGGTTTCGGCGAGGCCGCGTCCGGGGCGAGCCGGCGCCGGCGAGGCCGCATCCGGGGCACGAGCCGGCGCTGATGGGACGCGATCCGCCGCCGTGCGACCGCGCGATCCGCCGCCGGTGCGCCCGCGCCCGGGGCCCGACCCGCCGCCCGGCGCGCGGCGGCGCGGGCGTCAGCCGAGCGGGAGGTCCACCGACCGTGTCGGGACGGCGTCCAGCGCGGCGAGTGTCGCGTCGTCCAACTCGACGGCGCCGGCGGCGACGTTCGCACTCAGGTGCCCGGTGTCCGCCGTACCGGGGATGAGGAGGATGTTCGGTGCGTGCTTGAGCAGCCAGGAGAGGCCGATCTGCGCGGGGCTGGCGTCCAGGGCCTCGGCCGCCGCCCGCACGGCCGGCTCGTCGGCCACCTTCGGCAGGCCGGGGAAGGCACCGCCGAGCGGGAAGTACGGCACCCACGCGATGCCTTCGGCGACACAGAGGTCCAGCATGTCCTCGTCGCCGCGCGCCACCATGCTGTAGGCGTTCTGCACGCAGGCGATGCCCGCAGGGATGCCCCGGCGCAGGATGTCCACGCTCACGCTGCTCAGCCCGATCGCGCCGATCTTGCCCTCGTCGCGCAGCGCCACCATGACGTCGAGCTGGTCGTCGAGGTCGACCACCTGGTCGCCCTCTGCGCGCAGCCCGGGTCCGGTGTCGGTTCGGCGCAGGTTCACCAGCGGAATCCGGTCGAGACCGAGGCTCCTGAGGTTGTCCTCGACAGCGGCCCGCAGTTCCTCGGGGCGCTGGGCGAGTCGGAGCGGTACGGGGCCTTCCGGATTCGGGGCGGCACCGACCTTGGTGGCGACGAGGACGTTGTCCTCGGGCCCGACCGCCTCACGGATCAGACCGTTGACGAGGCCGTCGCCGTAGAACTGGGCGGTGTCGATGTGGTCGCAGCCGAGCTCGACCGCGCGCCGCAGCACGGCGCCCCCCGCCGCGCGGTCCTCGCGGAGACGTTCCAGCTGCATCGCCCCGTAGCCGATACGGGAGACGGTGCGGCCCGCGAGCGGGGCAGCGCCGCCCGGGCGGGGGGCACCGGCGGCGGGCCCGGAAGCGCGGGTGTCAGTGGGGGTCATGGGAATTCCGTCCTCGTGCGATGTCGAATGAGGCGGAGACGCCGGGAAACGGAGGCGTGTCCGCCGCACGCGGCACTAGCCCTAACCGCGGGGCGGCCGGTTCAGTGGCGGCCGGGGGTGGCGCCCCCCCGGCCGTCCCCGGGTGGCGCCCGGGCGG
>NZ_JAIUKE010000408.1 GCF_020176795.1 Streptomyces sp. 8L | reverse complement strand
TGCTCCTCGGTCGTCGCCTTCCACGTCGTGCCCATGTCGAGCAGGTTGACGAAGAAGTCGTTGGTCAGCGTGCCGGGGGGGAGCCGTCATGCCCGGACGACGCGCGCGCCGCGACGAGCGCGCCGGACGCGCCCCGACGTGCGCGTCGGGGGCGGTGTCAGACGAGGTCGAACCGGTCCAGGTTCATGACCTTGGTCCACGCCGCCACGAACTCGCGCACGAACTTCTCCTTCGCGTCGTCGCTCGCGTAGACCTCCGAGAGCGCGCGCAGCTCGGAGTTCGAGCCGAAGACGAGGTCGGCGCGGGAGCCGGTCCACCGCAGCTCGCCCGTCGCCGCGTCCCGGCCCTCGAACGTGTGCTGCTCCTCGGTCGTCGCCTTCCACGTCGTGCCCATGTCGAGCAGGTTGACGAAGAAGTCGTTGGTCAGCGTGCCGGGGGCCGTGGTGAGGACACCCAGCTGCGACTGGTCGTAGTTGGCGCCAAGCACCCGCAGACCGCCGACGAGGACCGTCATCTCGGGGGCGCTCAGGGTCAGCAGGTTCGCCCGGTCGACCAGCAGGAACTCGGCGGGCAGCCGGCTGCCCTTGCCGAGGTAGTTGCGGAAGCCGTCGGCGGCCGGCTCGATCGCGGCGAACGACTCGACGTCCGTCTGCTCCTGCGAGGCGTCCGTACGGCCCGGCGTGAAGGGGACCTCGACGTCGAAGCCCGCGTCCTTGGCGGCCTTCTCGACCGCGGCGCCGCCTGCCAGCACGATCAGGTCGGCGAGCGAGATCCGCTTGCCGCCGCTCTGCGCGGAGTTGAAGGCCTCCTGGACCTCCTCCAGGGCGCGCAGCACCGCGGGCAGCTGCTCGGGGTTGTTGACCTCCCACCCGTTCTGCGGCTCAAGGCGGATGCGGGCGCCGTTGGCGCCGCCGCGCTTGTCGCTGCCGCGGAAGGACGAGGCCGACGCCCACGCGGTCGACACCAGCTGCGCGACCGAGAGGCCCGAGTCGAGGATCTTGCCCTTGAGCGAGGCGATGTCGGCGGCGTCGACGAGCTCGTGGTCCACCGCGGGGACCGGGTCCTGCCACACCAGCGTCTCGGACGGGACCTCGGGGCCGAGGTAGCGCACGACCGGGCCCATGTCGCGGTGGGTCAGCTTGAACCACGCGCGGGCGAAGGCGTCGGCGAACTCCGCCGGGTTCTCGTGGAAGCGCCGCGAGATCTGCTCGTACGCCGGGTCCACGCGCAGGGCGAGGTCGGTCGTCAGCATCGAGGGGGCGATCTTCTTCGAGGCGTCGTGGGCGTGCGGGACGGTGCCCTCGCCCGCGCCGTCCTTCGGCTTCCACTGGTTGGCGCCTGCCGGGCTCTTCGTCAGCTCCCACTCGTAGCCGAAGAGGTTGTCGAAGAAGCCGTTGCCCCACTGGGTCGGGGTGCTGGTCCAGGTCACTTCGAGACCCGAGGTGGTCGTGTCGGCGCCCTTGCCGGTGCCGTACGCGTTGCGCCAGCCGAGGCCCTGCTCGGCCAGCGGGGCGGCCTCGGGGTCGGGGCCGACGCTCTCCGACGGGCCCGCGCCGTGGGTCTTGCCGAAGGTGTGGCCGCCCGCGATCAGGGCGACGGTCTCCTCGTCGTTCATCGCCATGCGGCGGAAGGTCTCGCGGATGTCGCGGGCCGCGGCCAGCGGGTCCGGGTTGCCGTTCGGGCCCTCGGGGTTGACGTATATGAGGCCCATCTGGACCGCGCCGAGCGGGTTCTCCAGCTCGCGGTCGCCGGTGTAGCGCTCGTCGCCGAGCCAGGTGGTCTCGGGACCCCAGTAGACGTCCTCCTCGGGCTCCCAGACGTCCTCGCGGCCGCCGGCGTAGCCGAAGGTCTCGAAGCCCATCTCCTCCAGGGCGACGTTGCCCGTGAGGATCAGCAGGTCGGCCCAGGAAAGGCTCTGGCCGTACTTGCGCTTGACCGGCCACAGCAGACGGCGGGCCTTGTCCAGGCTCACGTTGTCCGGCCAGCTGTTGAGGGGCGCGAAGCGCTGCTGGCCCGCCCCCGCGCCGCCGCGGCCGTCGCTGATGCGGTACGTGCCCGCGCTGTGCCACGCCATCCGGATGAAGAGCGGCCCGTAGTTGCCGAAGTCGGCCGGCCACCAGTCCTGCGAGTCCGTGAGGACCGCCGCGATGTCCCGCTTCACGGCCGGCAGGTCGAGGCTCTTGAACGCCGCGGCGTAGTCGAAGTCCTCACCCAGCGGGTTGGCCACCGCCGGGTTCTTGGCCAGGATCTTCAGGTTGAGCCGCTGGGGCCACCACTCGCGGTTCCCGCCGCCCTGCGTCGGGTGCGGGGCGCGCTGGTGCGCGACCGGGCAGCCGCCCGCGCCGTCCGTCTTGGCGTCGGTGACGATCGCCTCGTGGTTCTCGGACACGTTCTTCTCGGGCACGTTCTGTTCAGGCACGTTGTCCTCGTCCTCAGGCATGCGAAATCCTTCCGGGCCGGGCCGGCTCACGGTGGTCGGCAACTGGCGGGCGGTGCGACGGCAGGGGCGCGTGCCCCGGGGGACAGCTCCGGCCGGCGACCGGGCACCCGGAGCCTCCGGTTCCGATCGCGTCGGGATACGAACTGATCCACCCGAAAGGCCCTGGCCCGGCTCCCGCCGTACCGCGCGCTTCCCGCCCCTTGGCTATCACCGGAACCGATCCTACGATGGACCCAGTCCAAGTCAAGAAGTAGGCCAAACGTATATATACATAGAATTCGGATGCCCGCTGGTAAACTCCGGGTGTTCCCCGAACCTGAACAGGTGAACCGATATGAGTGACCTGCTGGAACGACTGCGAGGCCGCGGTTGGCGGTTGACGTCCCAGCGGCGCGTTGTCGCGCAGGTCCTCGACGGCGACCACGTCCACCTCACGGCCGACGAGGTGCACGCCCGGGCGGCCCGCGAACTGCCGGAGATCTCCCGGGCGACGGTCTACAACACCCTCGGCGAGATGGTGTCGCTCGGCGAGGTGATGGAAGTCTCGACCGACGGCCGCGCCAAGCGCTACGACCCGAACGCGCACCACCCGCACCAGCACCTGGTGTGCTCGCGCTGCGGCACGGTCCGCGACGTCCACCCCAGCGGCGACCCGCTCGCGGACCTCCCTGCGGCGGAACGGTTCGGCTTCAGCGTCACCGAGGCGCAGGTCACCTACCGGGGCCTCTGCCCGGCCTGCGGCTGAGCCGCGCGCCCACCCCGTACCTCCCGCACCTCCCGCACCTTCCGTACCTCCCGTACCTTCCGGCGGAGGGCGCGGTGCGCGACGTGCCGGCGTACGAGTGGTGGCAGACGGCGTGCGGGCGCACGGGTCGTGGTGCACGGGCCGTGGTGCACGACCGGGACCGCCGGGCCGGGGCCGCGGCGGTCCTGATCACTGCTGGTCATCCGTGCTGAACGCCCGTACTAGACGCTCTTGCCCGTGCCCGCGCCGCTTCCGTCCGTGGCCGTGTCCGCGTCGCCGGCCGGCCGGGGAGGCACCACCGAGGCGCCGGCCGCGTCGGGGCCCGGACCGTCCTCGTTGATCTTCGCGAGCAGCTCGTCGAGGCCCGGCTTCTCCTGCGGCTTGAGGTAGCCGAGGACGATGTAGAGGACCAGCGAGACCGCGCACGGCACGGACACCTGGTACTCCAGACCGACGCCGCCCGAAACCTCCCAGTTGATCGGGTAGTTGACCAGCCAGAACGCGATCAGCCCCGCCGCCCAGCTGGTGATCGCCGCGAACGGCCCGGAGCGGCGGAAGGCGCGCAGCATGCCGAGCATGAACGGGATCGCGATCGGCCCCATCAGGCCGGCCACCCACTTGATCACGACGGTGATGATGTCCTTGAACGTGGGCGAGTTGACCTGTGTCGCCACCGCCATCGACAGCGCGAGGAACGCGATGGTCGACACCCGCGCCGCGATCAGGCCGGCCCGCGTCGACCACGTACGGGCCGACTTCGACAGGACCGGCGCCAGGTCGCGGGTGAACACCGCGGAGATGGCGTTCGCGTCGCCCGAGCACATCGCCATGGTGTGCGAGAAGAAGCCGACGACGACCAGGCCCAACAGGCCGTGCGGGATGAGCTGTTCGGTCAGCAGCGCGTACGCGTCGGACGCGTCGGGCTTCACGGCGTGCACCAGCAGCGGCGCGCACCACATCGGGAAGAACAGGACCAGCGGCCAGATCAGCCAGAGCGAGGCCGACAGCGTCGCCGACCGGACGGCCTCCCGCGGCGTGCGCGTCGCCATGTAGCGCTGCGCCTGGTTCCACATGCCGCCGTTGTACTCGAAGGTCTTGATGAACAGGAACGCCACCAGGAAGATCCCGGTGTACGGGCCGGCCGTCGGGTCGCCGTGGCCGGAGGGCAGCTTGTCCCACACCGTCCACAGGGTGCTGAAGCCGCTGAGCTTCGCCATCACCGCGACCAGCATCGCGATGCCCGCGACGAACTGGATGATGAACTGGCCCAGTTCGGTCAGCGCGTCCGCCCACAGGCCGCCCACCGTGCAGTAGAGCGCCGTGATCGCACCGGTGATCACAATGCCCTGGACGAGGCTGAGGCCGGTGAACACGGACAACAGGGTCGCGATCGCCGCCCACTTGGACGCCACGTCGACGATCTTCAGCAACAGGCCCGACCAGGCGAGCAGTTGCTGGGTCTTCACGTCGTAGCGGTCCTTCAGGTACTCCAGCGGCGAGGCCACATGGAGCCGCCCGCGCAGCCGGTTCAGCCGGGGCGCGAACAGCTTGATGCCGATCGCGACACCCACCGCGATCGGGAAGGACCACGTCCAGAACGACGTGACACCGTAGGTGTACGCGATCCCGGCGTATCCGGTGAACATCACCGCGCTGTAGCCGGACATGTGGTGCGAGATGCCCGAGAGCCACCACGGCATCCGCCCGCCGGCCGTGAAGAAGTCGCCGACATCGCCCACCCGCTTGTGCGACCAGGCGCCGATCCCGATCATCACGGCGAAGTACGCGACGAGCACGACCCAGTCGATGCTGTTCATATGCCCCCTCCAGGGGTCCGCCTTGTGAACATCCGGTGCTCTCTGCCGGAGGCTCGGCGGGTGCCGGCGCGGGTCGGCCGGCCGGGCCCTGAGGCCCTGCGCCCCTGCGGGAAGGGGGACTTCGGGGGATTGAACCGTCAGGCGCGGGGACGGGTCAAGGCCTTCCCCGGTCAGGAATGTGAACCAGGATCAGCAAACCGAACGATTTTACTATCCCTTGACTTGGTAAAGAGTTGTCGTGCTCGTGACCGCCGCCACACCATGGGTGAGCTCTCTGTCGGGCTCATGCCAGGTGGCGCCGTACGGCGGCCGTCGCGGGCGAACGAGGACGGCCGAGCGGGATGCGGGTCCCGCGGCGGCCGTGGAAGGGGGAACGCCGCCCCGGGTGGCGGGGGTTGTGCGCCGTGCCGGTGCGGGGCCGCGTGTGACTGCGCGGGGCCGCGCGGGGCCGCGCGTGGCTGTGCGGGGCGCGGTGGCGTCCGTCGGTGTGTCGGCGCCCGGTGGCGCGGCGGCGCCCGGCGGCGGGCACGGCCGAGCCCCCTCGGCCAGGACGGCGGACCGGTCGAGAGGGCTCTGTCTGTGCGGGTTGTGCGCCGGTTCGGGTCAGGCGGGGCCGAATCCCGAATCGTTCATCTCGGTGACGAACGAGGTCCATGAGGTGGGGGAGAAGGCGATCGAAGGGCCCTCGGGGGCCTTCGAGTCCCGGACGTCGACCGACAGGATCTCGGGGGACCTGACTTCGACGCACGCGCCGTTTCCGCCCGAGTAGGAGGACTTGGTCCACGTGTCCGTGGCGCCCTGAAGGATTGCCATGCTTCTTCACTCCGGTTCGGCAAGTGGTGTGAAAACACGCCAGCTTTCTGCTGACAAGATCGACGCTACTCGCCCGACCTCGGAAGCGGGACGGGTCTTCACTCGTTCGGGTGGGATATGCCAGGGGGATGGTCTGATCATCGATGTGATGGGTGTATCCTTCACGCACTCATGATCAACTGCCGTGCGGGGGAAGCCTTTTGGCCTCCTTGGCACCCTTGGTGCCCTTGGCCTCCTTGCCTGTTGTGATCCCCTCGGCTGTTCCGACCTCCTTGGTCCGCCCGGGCACACCGGGGCGCACCGGGCCCGCGGTCGCGTCCTCCCGGTCCTACTCGGCCGCGTAGTCCTTCGCGATCGCCGAGATGAAGTCCCTGGTCTGCTCGACGTTCAGGGCCTGGGCGCGCAGGTGCTCGTACATCACGCTGTAGCGCTGTACGTCGTTGGCCTTCTCCAGGTACAGGTCGCTCGTCACGCCCTCGATGTACACGACGCTGGAGTCCGACGCGTCGGGGAACTCCAGGATCGCGTAGTGGCCGCTGATGCCCGGGTGCGCGCCCATGTCGAACGGCAGTACCTGCACGGTGACATGCGGCAGACGGGACTGCTCGATCAGGTGCTCCAGCTGCTCTCGCATCGTCTGCCGGCCGCCCACCACCCGGCGCAGTGCCGCCTCGTCCACGACCGCCCACAGCCGCAACGGGCGCTCGGTGTCCTTGATCCGGTCCTGGCGCCGCATCCGCACACCGACCCGCTTGTCCACGTCCGCCTTCCCGTACTCCGGCAGCGCGCCCGCGACGAGCGCCTCCGCGTACTCCCGTGTCTGGAGCAGCCCCGGCACCACCTGCGGCTCGAAGACGCGCAGCGAGGCCGCGTCGGTCTCCAGGCCGATGTAGACGCTGTACGGGATGTCGCCGAAGGCGTGCCACCATCCTTGCTGACGCGAATCCTTCGCCATCTGCATCAGCGAATCGACGATGCGCCGGTCCTCGACCTCGTACACCCCGCACAGGTCGCGCACATCGCGCTGGCTGATCGAGCGCCGCCCGTTCTCCAACCGGCTGATCTTGGACTGGGAGACGAGCAGGCGCTCCGCGACCTCTTCGGCCGTCATGCCCTTCTGCTCGCGGAGCCTGCGCAGCTCCTGGCCCAATCGGCGTCGCCTTACGGTGGGGTTGACGTTGGACGCCACGGGGACTGCACCTCCGGTGGATGGGGCCGGGGCGGCGGTGGGCACCGCCGCGGGCGACCGGCCGCGCTGTGATAGCTGTACGTATCTACTGCTCAGCAGATTGCCATCGATAGGCCTGGTCGCGCTGGAAAACGGGGATACAGGGTCGCGTGGGGAGCATGGGCGATGCCCCCGGCGCACGCTCCGGCGCACGCGCCGGTGCCCGTTCGGGCACGTACTGCCCGCGCCGGGGCCCGTACGAACGCGCGGGGCACGCACCGCCCGCGCCGGGCGCGTACTGTCCGCGCAGGAGCCCGCACAGGGGCCCGCACGAACGCGCGGGGCAGTCCGACGGATCGGACTGCCCCGCGCGTGTGTTGCGGCTCCCGGACCGGCTCTGGAGGGTCGGTACGAGGTCACGGTGGTGCGACGGCACGGCACGGCGCGCCGGCCGCGCGTGCGGCGCGGGGCGGGAGCGGATGGCTCCGCGCCCGCCCCCGCCGCTGCCGTGCGGAAACGAAGACCCTCAGTGCGCCGGAACGCGGGCCATGCTGCCTCCCCGGCTCGGCTGCGACGGAACGCCTCCCGGCCGTCCGCCTTCGGCCATGCCGGGCGCACCGGCCCCCTGGGCGGAGTTGCGGCGCGGCTGGGCCGCGACGCCGTTCTGCACGTCCATCACGGCGTGCGCGACGAGTCCGCCCATCGGGTCGTGCCTGATCAGGTCCCGGAGCCGGGAGCGCGAAGAGCGGCCCTCGTTTCCGGGGTAGAGGTGCTTGCCGAGACCGACCGCGTGGGCCAGCGCGGCGAGCGCCGCGGTCCGCGGGTCCGGTGGTACGCCGGTGCGGATCGCACTGTCCAGCCGGGCCTTGATCTCCCGGCTCACCGCCGTCTCCGTCGCCTGGTAGCGCGTCGTCGGCAGTACCCCGCACATCTGGCCCGCCACGGCATGCACCATGCCGCACCGCTCCAGGTGCGAGAGATACGTCTGGCGCAGCCCCAGCCGGGGCCCGCCGATCCAGTGGACGGCCCGAACCGGACTGCCGCGTCTGCGCAGCAGCTCCAGTGCGGAGTCCAGAGTCGGATCTCCGGTCGGCCGTGGCATCACCACGGCGATACGATCCCCGTCAGGGGCTATCCGTCCTGCCAGCGCCAGCTCCACTAGCTGTGCTCCGGCCAGGCCGAGGTCGAGCGACTGCGGCTGCGCTGTGGTACCCGTGGTCGGGTCCAGAGCGAGCAGCAGAAGCTCCTCCGGAATTGTTCTGCGGCTCCTGCCCATCCATGCCTCCCCGCGTGGATGAATGACAGGGTGACCCCTCTCACATTGGTCTGTCGAGAGTGCCTGGGTGCTTTGTGCGGGAACCGTTATGTATGTCGTTCTCGTCTAGGACACGGGCGGCGGTCCCGGACAGGAAACTGAGAGACGGTTCGGACAGCGCGGTCCGGCGCGGGAGAGCGCCGTACGGCGGAGCGACACGAAGGAGACACGGTGGCGGGCGAGTCCCCCGGCAAGTCGGAACAGCAGAAGTCGTCGGGGGAGACCGTCCCGGACGAACGGGAGGCGCGCGCGGCCGCCCCGCGCGAAGCGGAGGCGGACGGCGCGGGCGTTGCGGAAGCGAACGCCGACGCCCGGGCCGACGCCGGAGCGGATGCTGACGCCGAGGCCGACACCGATGCCGAAGCGGCCATAACCGGGAGCGCTGCCGCAGAGGCCCCGGAGGCCCCGGTGGCGTCCGAGGCCTCCGGGACCCCTGAGCCGTCCGGCGCGAAGCCGCGGCAGGAGGCGTCAGGGGACGCCGAGAGCGCGGAGAGCGCGCAGGGCTCCGCCCGGGACGATGCGTCCGACGACGCCCCGGGTGACGCATCGGGCGAGGCTCCCGGCGAGGACGGGGACGCCGCCGTTTCCGCCGTACGGGACACAGACGCCCCCGCGGGCGCCCAGGACGGGGCTGGAGAGCGCCCTGAGGACGAGGGGGAGGGTGAGCGCGGCGGGGAGGCCGCTGCCCCCGAGGGCGCCGCAGACGCCGCCTCCGCCGCGTCGGACGCCGGCTCCGAGGGCGACCCGTCGGGCTCCGGCGACGAGGTCCCCGGGCCGGAGGCGAAGTCCGACTCCGAGGCGAAGTCCGACTCCGAGGCGGAGTCCGGAGCTGGGGCGGTCGGTGAGCCCGAGCCCGAGACGTCCGGAGCCGGGTCCGCGACCGGGCCCGAGGCCGAGGCGGAGTCCGACTCCGGGGCCGAGCCGGTGGCCGAGCCCGAGGCGGGGTCGGACCCGGAGAGCGGGTCCGAGGCCGGGTCCGAGGCCGACGCGGAGGCGCCGAACAAGACCGAGGCCGGAGCCGGGGCCGAGACCGGGGCGCCGAGCAAGACCGAAGCCGTAGCCGAGGCCGAAGGCGCCGTTTCCGGGGATTCTCCGGACCGTCCCGATTCCGAACGCGAGGCCGAGCGCGACTCCGGGGACAGCGGTGGCGGTACCGGCCCGAAGGGGGACGGCGGCACCGGCCGCGGTCCCAAGGGCGCCGTCCCCGCGCAGCCCACCGGCAAGGACGACGCCCCGGGCGCGGCGCTGCCCCCCGCCCATACGCCCGGCTGGGCGGCGGACCGCGTCGACCACCCGACCACGGTCATCCGTACCGGACCTCCGTCCGGCAAGCCGCCCGTCGACCGGCCGACCACCGCGCTGAAGCTGCCCGCGGAACCGCCCCTCAACGGCGGCTCCTCCGCGGCCTCCGAGCTCGCCGGCAGCACGTTCGTACCGCTCAAGCGCGACGACCTGCCGTCGTCGCCCGCCTCATCGTCGCCGTCATCGCCGTCATCGAAGTCCCCGGCGTCCCCGTCGTCCGCCTCATCCCCTGCGTCGAAGGCCCCGGCCGCGCAGCCCTGGCCGTCGATTCCGGTACCCGGAAAGCCCGCCGAGAAGGAGAAGGGCGATCGTTCCGGCGATTCCGGCCGTCCTGTTGATCCCGGTGAGCCCGGCAAGCGCCCCGGGGGGGCCGGGGGGTCCGGTGGTCCCATCACCCCGGTCATCGACTCCGAGCGGACGTCGGTGCAACCCGTACCGCCCAGGGACCCGCTGGACCTGCTCGCCGAGCTGACGAACACGCCGGACACCCCCGTCCGCGTCGTCGCGCGGCGGTTCAAGATCTGGACGCCGCTCGTCGTGCTGCTGGCGATCATCTATGTCGTCGTGCAGGGGGTGCGCCCGCTCCCGGAGCCGACGCTGAAGATGACCGCCGCCGCGACGTACAGCTTCGCCGGGGACAAGCCGCGGTTGCCGTGGCCCTCGGAGGGCCAGGGGTACGTGGCCGCGCCCGGCCTCGGCACGATGGACTCGTTCGGCGCCGAGAAGCCCGTACCGGTCGGCAGTGTCGCCAAGTTGATGACCGCGTACCTGGTCCTCAAGGACCACCCGCTGAAGACCGGGCAGAACGGCCCGTCGATCACCGTCGACAAGCAGGCCGCGAAGGAGGGCGGTCTCGACAGCGAGGGCGAGTCGACGCTCAACACCGTCAAGGCCGGCGACAAGCTCACCCTCAAGGAAGCGCTGTCCGCGCTGATGGTCCAGTCCGCGAACAACATCGCCCGCCTGCTGGCGCGGTGGGACGCGGGCTCCGAGGACGCCTTCGTCAAGAAGATGAACGCCGAGGCGCGGGCGCTCGGCATGGGCCACACCACGTACACGGACCCGTCGGGGCTCGAGTCGTCTACGGTGAGCACGGCGAAGGACCAGGTCATCCTGGGGCAGAAGCTGGTCGGCATACCGGCGCTCACGGCGATCACGGTCCTGCCGAGCTGGACCGACCCGTCCGGTACGAGCCACCGCAACTACAACTCGCTCGTCCCGTACAACGGCGCCATCGGCCTCAAGACCGGTACGACCACCGCGGCGGGCGGCAACCTCGTCTTCGCCGCGCACAAGGTCGTGGACGGCAAGGACCAGCTCATCGTCGGCGCCGTCTTCGCCCAGCACAAGTCGCCGATCATCGACACCGTCAACGCCGTCAGCAAGACCGCGATGATCGCCGCCGAGGGCGAGCTGAAGCGCGTGACGGTCGTCCACAAGGGCCAGGTCGTCGGCGAGGTGGACGACGGCCTCGGCGGCACGACGCCCGTCGTCGCCACGGCCGACGCCAAGGCGGTCGGGTGGGGCGGGCTCACGGAGCGGCTCCAGCTGACGGCCGGCTCCGGCTCCGTCCCGCACACCGCCAAGTCAGGACAGCGCGTCGGGACGCTGACGGTCGGCAACGGACTGAGCAGCGAGGAGATCCCGGTCGCGGTCCAGCGGGCCCTGGTCGAGCCCGGATTCGGCGCGAAGCTCACGCACCTCTGATCCGGCCCGCGGAACCCGCCGGGCGGCCCCGAGCCGGCCGGCGGGTTC